>NZ_FWZV01000008.1:0-336293 GCF_900177315.1 Pseudomonas sp. LAMO17WK12:I1
CGATCTCTCGTCAGCGGGAGGCGAATTCTACAGCGTTACACGCTGCTGTCAACACCTCTTTTTCTCCGCTTTCGACCGAGAAGATCGAATCGTTAATAGCGTCAAACAACACGACCCTACCAACGCCTTCTGGGCTTCGATGAACTGAAGCAATCCGCTGCTTTATTCTGCATAACTCATTGTTTAGCAAGGAGTTTTACGTTTCGACTGCGCCGGAAGTGGGGCGAATTATAGACGTATACAATCTGCGGTCAAGCGTTAATTACGCTTTTGTTGCAGTGGGTGCTTTTTTAGTAATAAGTCGGGGGATTCGGCGCGCCACTGGCGGTACACGCAGTACCAGAAGCAACGCACCTATAGAAGCATAGATAGCCCATTCCTTCAGATCAGCCCGCACGATCCACAGCATGTGCAACAGACCAAGCCCAAGAATCACATACACCAGCCGATGCAGCTTCTTCCAGCGACTACCCAGTCGGCGTTGGCTATAGCGATTCGACGTGAGCGCCAACACCAACAAAGACAAGAACCCCAGCGCCCCCACAATAATGTAGGGCCGCTTACGCAGCTCCACACCCAATTGCGACCAATCCAGCCCCAGGACAAACACACAGTAAGCCGCCAAATGCAGCACTACATAGGCAAAGCACCACAATCCAAGCTGCCGGCGCACCGCGATCCACCCCGCCCAACCGCTCAGTTTCTGCAGCGGCGTCATTCCAAGGGTAATCAGCAAGAGGATCAGGGTACCCAGGCCAAGCCGATCAACCAGCACCTTGCCCGGATCCGGCCCCAAGGCAAAACTCCATGCATCATACAGCCATAATAACGGCCACACTGCCGCAGCTATAAAAACGCCAATGCGCCAGATGGGGTAACGCATCAGTAGTTCTTCCGCAGATCGAGGCCTGTATATAAAGAGGCGACCTCATCCGAGTAGCCATTGAACATCTGCGTCTCACGCACATTGGGACTGAACAGCCCACTTGGCAGACGACGCTCCCGCGCCTGGGTCCAGCGGGGATGATCCACCGTAGGGTTCACATTCGCATAGAAGCCATACTCATCCGCCGCAATGCTCTGCCAAGTGGTTTTGGGCTGCTCGCTTACAAGACTGATACGCACGATGGATTTCACGCTCTTGAAACCGTACTTCCAAGGTACGACCAGACGCAACGGTGCACCGTTCTGATTGGGCAACTCGCGCCCATACATGCCAACGGCAAGAATCGCCAAAGGGTTCATCGCTTCATCCAGACGCAGCCCTTCTACATAAGGCCAGTCAATCAAGCCAAAACTCGAACGCTGCCCAGGCATGCTCTTGGCATCCTGGAGGGTTTCAAAGCGGATGTATTTGGCCTTGGAGGTCGGCTCAACCTGCTTGAGTAAGGCAGAGATCGGAAAACCCATCCACGGGATGACCATCGACCACGCCTCGACACAGCGTAAACGGTAGATCCGCTCTTCTAATTGATAGGGCTTCATGAAGTCTTCAAGGGCGTAACGCCCCGGCTTTGCAACCTCGCCATCGATCACCACACTCCAGGGCTCGGTCTTGAGTGAGCCTGCATTTTTCGCAGGATCACCCTTGTCTGTACCAAACTCATAGAAATTGTTGTAGTGGGTTGCGTCCTTGAAGGGGGTGATGGACTCATCCTTGACCGTCACCGCCTGCCATTTCGTTGCCGGCAATTTTTCGGCAAACCAATTGGGCGCCTTGCCAGGCTCAACATCGGGATAACGCGCGGCCTCGTCAGCACTGACCCAACGCGGCAGGCTGCTGGCAGCAATGCCGGCAAGCGCACCACCGAGCAAGCTACGGCGAGAAAGGTAGAACGATTCAGGCGTGACATCCGATTCTTGGCAATCGGACGCTTTGGGCAATTTGATTAACATGGCAACTCCGCAGCATTGGAGAACTGATGCACCAATAGACTGCGGAGTATGGGGGAAATTACATTAAGGCAACGTTTTGTCCCGGCGCATATGCAGCAAGTACTGAATCGGCCCCGAAGCGGCGTAGACCAGGAAGGCCAACAGCAGAATCCGAGGAGGATCACTGAAGACCACCGCAAACACCAGTACCACTGCCAGGATCGCCACGAAAGGTACGCGCCCCTTGAGGTCAAGCTCCTTGAAGCTGTTGTACTTGATATTGCTGACCATCAGCATACCGGCAGCAGCAACCATCAACGCCACCAGGAACGACATTTTCGAACCCTGGATGCCGTAGTCGCTGAACGCCCAGACGATACCCGCCACTACGCCCGCCGCTGCCGGACTGGCCAGACCGATGAAGTAACGCTTGTCAGCAGTCCCCACCTGGGTATTGAAGCGAGCCAGGCGCAACGCCGCACCCGCAACATAGATGAAGGCGACCATCCAGCCAACCTTACCCATATCACCCAGCGCCCAGGCGAAGGCCAGCAGTGCAGGTGCAACACCAAAGGCAACCATGTCCGATAGCGAGTCATACTCGGCACCAAAGGCGCTTTGGGTGTTGGTCATGCGCGCCACACGACCATCAAGGCCATCCAGCACCATGGCCACGAAAATCGCGATGGCAGCAAAGCCGAAATACTTGCTGGCGCTCGCCGCATCACCCGCCGCCAGGGCGCTTTGGGCACTCATTGAGTTGATGATGGAATAGAACCCGGCAAACAGGTTTGCCGTAGTGAACAGATTGGGCAGCAAATAGATGCCACGATGCCGGACCTTGCGGCCTTCAGCGTCATGCCCTTCTTCGACATGTTCATCGATCGGTAGCAGGCTTTCGGCGTCAGAAGCCTGGCTTGGCTCTTCGGGACGTTCGCTCATGGACTTTACCTTGCAACGGTGTGAAAAAAATTCGACCAATACTTGCGGCGAGTGTTCGCCCGCAAACGATGCAGCTTTATACCAGAACCCGCCCCTCAAACGAAAAAACGCGGCCTAAGCCGCGTTTTCTGTTGATACGTACGACTTAGTTTTTGGCTTTGTCGACGATCTTGTTGGCACCGATCCACGGCATCATGGAGCGCAGTTGCTCGCCGATGACTTCGATACCGTGAGCAGCGTTGTTACGACGCTTGGCGGTCATCGAAGGGTAGCCGGTAGCACCTTCGCTGATGAACATTTTGGCGTACTCGCCGTCCTGAATACGTTTCAGGGCGTTGCGCATAGCTTGGCGGGACTCGGCGTTGATGACTTCCGGGCCAGTCACGTACTCGCCGTATTCGGCGTTGTTGGAGATCGAGTAGTTCATGTTGGCGATACCGCCTTCGTACATGAGGTCAACGATCAGCTTCAGTTCGTGCAGGCATTCGAAGTAGGCCATTTCCGGCGCGTAGCCAGCTTCAACCAGGGTTTCGAAACCGGCTTTAACCAGCTCAACGGTACCGCCGCACAGAACGGCCTGCTCACCGAACAGGTCGGTTTCGGTCTCGTCCTTGAAGGTGGTTTCGATGATGCCGGTACGACCGCCACCCACACCAGCAGCGTAAGACAGCGCAACGTTCTTGGCGTTGCCCGAAGCATCCTGGTAGATCGCGATCAGGTCAGGGATACCACCGCCTTTGACGAACTCGGAGCGTACGGTGTGGCCCGGTGCCTTCGGCGCGATCATGATCACGTCGAGGTCTGCGCGCGGTACAACCTGGTTGTAGTGGATCGCGAAGCCGTGGGAGAAGGCCAGGGTGGCGCCCTTCTTGATGTTCGGCTCGATTTCGTTCTTGTACAGCGCGGACTGGAACTCGTCCGGGGTCAGGATCATGACCAGGTCGGCGGCAGCAACTGCAGAAGCAACGTCAGTCACTTTCAGGCCGTGGGCTTCAGCCTTGGCAACGGTGGCCGAGCCTTTACGCAGGCCAACAGTCACGTCAACGCCGGAGTCTTTCAGGTTGCAGGCTTGCGCGTGACCCTGGGAGCCGTAGCCGATGATGGCGACTTTCTTGCCCTGGATGATCGACAGGTCACAATCTTTATCGTAATAAACTTTCATGAGGTTCCTCTATATATCCAGGCCGTAAGGCCATTCGCTAATTTGGGTTAGATGCTGAGTACTTTGTCGCCACGGGCAATCCCGGTGACACCACTGCGTACCGTTTCCAGAATCGAGGCCGTCCCGATCGACTGGATGAAGCTGTCCAGCTTGTCGCTCGTACCGGTCAGTTGAACGGTATAAACACTGGCGCTCACATCGACGATCTGCCCGCGATAAATATCGGTAGTGCGCTTGATCTCGGCACGTTGGGCACCCGTAGCCTTGACCTTGACCAGCATCAGCTCGCGCTCGATGTGGGCACTTTCCGACAGGTCGACCAGCTTGACCACTTCGATCAGCTTGTTGAGGTTCTTGGTGATCTGCTCGATCACCTCATCGTGGCCCACGGTGGTCAACGTCAGGCGCGACAAAGTCGGGTCTTCGGTCGGCGCCACGGTCAGGCTTTCGATGTTGTAGTTGCGTTGCGAAAACAGGCCGACAACACGAGACAGAGCGCCGGGTTCGTTCTCCAGAAGCAGGGAGATAATGTGCCGCATGATTAAGTACGCTCCGTCTTGTTCAGCCACATGTCGCGCATAGAGCCGTCTTTGATCTGCATCGGGTAGACGTGCTCACTGGTATCCACCTGAATATCGATGAACACCAGGCGGTCCTTCATGGCGAACGCTTCTTCCATCTTCGGCTTCAGATCTTTCAGATCGGTGATGCGAATGCCAACGTGGCCATAAGCCTCAACCAACTTGATGAAATCCGGCAACGATTCCATATAGGAATGGGAGTGACGGCTACCGTAGCTCATGTCCTGCCACTGACGAACCATGCCCAGCACGCCGTTGTTCAAGCAGACAATCTTCACAGGAAGACCGTACTGCAGGCACGTCGACAGCTCCTGGATGTTCATCTGAATGCTGCCTTCACCAGTGACGCAGGCAACGTCAGAGTCCGGGAAACTCAGCTTCACCCCCATGGCTGCCGGGAAACCAAAGCCCATCGTGCCCAGGCCACCGGAGTTGATCCAGCGGTTAGGCTTGTCGAACTTGTAGTACTGCGCGGCGAACATCTGGTGCTGGCCCACATCGGAGGTCACAAAGGCGTCGCCCTTGGTCACTTCGCAGAGCGTCTCGATCACGGTTTGTGGCTTGATGATGCTGCCGTCGCCCTTGTCGTAAGGGAACAGGCCACGGTCACCACGCCATTCGTCGATCTGCTTCCACCAGCTGGCAACGGATTCCTTGTTCGGCGTCTCGCCGATGTCCTTGAGTGCAGCGACCATTTCGGTCAATACACTTTCTACCGGACCTACGATCGGCACATCGGCCTTGATGGTCTTGGAGATGGACGCCGGGTCGATGTCGATATGGATGATCTTGGCATTCGGGCAGAACTTGCTCGCGCCATTGATCACGCGGTCATCAAAACGCGCGCCCACTGCCAGGATCACGTCGGCGTGGTGCATGGTCAGGTTGGCGGTGTAGCTGCCGTGCATGCCCAGCATGCCCACGAACTGACGGTCCGTACCCGGGAATGCGCCGAGGCCCATCAGGGTGTTGGTGACCGGCAGGTTGAGCAGCTTGGCCAGTTCGGTCAGCGGTGCAGAACCGCCGCCCAGGATCACGCCACCACCTGAGTACAACACGGGACGCTTGGCCGCCAGGAGCATTTCTGCCGCCTTGCGGATTTGCCCCGAGTGCCCACGAACGGCCGGGCTGTAGGAACGCAGCTTGGCTTTCTTCGGGAAAACGTATTCGAATTTTTCAGCCGGGTTGGTCATGTCTTTCGGGATATCGACCACGACTGGACCCGGGCGACCGGACTGCGCGAGGTAGAAGGCCTTTTTCATGACGTCCGGGATTTCCGACGCATGCTTGATCATGAAGCTGTGTTTCACGATCGGCCTGGAGATACCGATCATGTCGGTTTCCTGGAACGCATCGGTCCCCACCATGGTGCTTGGCACCTGGCCGGAAATGATCACCATCGGGATGGAGTCCATATAAGCAGTCGCGATGCCAGTAATGGCATTGGTTGCGCCTGGGCCGGAGGTTACCAGTACCACACCGGCTTTACCGGTGGCACGGGCATAACCGTCAGCCATATGGGTCGCGGCCTGTTCGTGGCGAACCAGGATGTGGGTAACAGCCGGTTCCTTGAACAGTGCGTCGTAAACATGCAGCAGAGCACCACCTGGGTACCCGTAGATATAGTCGACGCCTTCGTCACGCAAAAAGCGGACGAGCATCTCACCGCCAGATAAAAGCTCCACGTTGTTCACCTCTAAAACGCCAGAATACCGTCCGTTGAAAACCGACGGGTCTTAATAGGTTTACTTCTCAACAGAGCATGAGCGACGGTGGTCGCCGACTACGTCAGCACTGACTGAGCAAGTATTGGGATCGTCCCAAGTGTTGCGGGCTTTTCCCACCCAGCGCGAGGTAACGCGTTGCGGGTGTAACAGGTCGGCGCGGATGTGCGCCTCATGATCTGCTGAGCGGGCCTGCTTCTGGCAGTCCCGATACAGCGGACTTTGGATTCTTCTGTTTCAGGCCTCTCAAGTCAAGCAATAATTGCGCTTTTTTCCAACTAAGCGCATGAGAACGTAGAAGAAAGGGCTTTGAGGAGGGATAAAACTCGCCTGAATGTCGTCAAGCGGTAGAAATGTGCGCAAGACTGCCGGAAAAACCGGCAGCCAGGCAATTAACGAGCGTCGACGATCAGTTGATCGAACTTTTTCAGCGCATTACGCAAGCCAAGGCTCTCTCGCGGCCGATCGGCATAGACCATCTCGGCCATTTCGAGAATGCCTGAAGCATTCGGCAACGGCAGGTCCTGTTCGAGGATCTGTTTCATGCGCACCAGGAAGATCCATTGCAACCACTGGTGGAAGTCCAGTGTGTCGACCGCAAACGGCTCGACGCTGCTGAGCGCCTCGACGCTTGGGGACACCTCATCCCACCAGCCCTGCACGCGCAATTCGCGCTCGATCAGCAATAACTGTTCGGCAATCGCGGGAAACCGTGCATCCATCAGAGGCTGACCTTGGCTTTTTGCCGAGCCTGGGCAGCGCCGGCAGCGTCACCTTGTGCTGCACGCGCATCGCCGATCAACGCCCACAGGCTGGCTTGCAGGTCGGGACGACCGTTGGCCAGCGTGAGACCACGACGAGCAAATTGTTCAGCCTGGGGCGCATCGCCCTGGGCCATGCGTACCTGGGCCAGGCGATACAGCACTTGCGGCTCGCGCGGAGCAACACGTTGCGCACGCTCAAGGCTGGATGACGCACCATTCAAGTCACCACCCGCCTGCTGTTGCTGCGCGGTGGTCAGCAAGGCCAGCACCGGGCCGTCCAATTGCTCGTCGGCTGACAAGCCGCCAGCGCTGGAGGACGATGGAATGCCACTCGGCGTCGACGGCATGGTGTAGGTACCCTGGTTGATCGGCGCGGTCTGCATCGGCGCGGCATCGATCGGCCCGGAGGTGCTTGGCCCAGGCGTCCAAGGCTCGGCACTGATTGGCGCCGAGGTAGCTGCACCGCCGCCCGGCACCATCACGACCACACCCGAATCCTGCGGCACGGCCTGAGGCCTGGCCTGGGCCGGACGGTTGGTCACGGTTTGGCGGAAACCGCCATTGGCCGAGATACGGTCATTATTGGAGACAGCTGTACTCGAATCCACCACAGGAATAGAGCCGCGCTGCACGCTGGAGCAACCGCCGAGCAAAGCCAGAGCTGTAATAGCTGGAATCCACCACTTGTTCACTTGAAACCCTCTTTGCTTAATTCATCCAGCCCTTGACCCAATCCATCACCGATTCCGCATCTGCAGGGGCTCCGCCACCGCACGCAGCACCGGCTGGTGGTTCGCTGCCGCGAATATACGGCATCTGCACCGCGCCCGGACAGTTGGCATCGGAGCCCTGGCCGGTATGCGGATCAATCCAGGCCTGCACGATGTTATCCGGCTGCGGCATGTTCAACGGCAGCGGATCGGCCTTGCGCATGAAACTGGTCCAGACCTGCAGCGCGCCGGTGGCACCGGTGAACGGCGTCTTGCCATTGTCGTCACGGCCCAGCCATACCACGGCGAGCACATCCTGGCCGAAACCTGCGAACCAGCTGTCGCGCGAGTCGTTACTGGTACCGGTCTTGCCCGCCAGTGTCAGGTTGGCAGGCAACACCTTATAGACCGAGCTGCCGGTACCTTCACGCATCACACGTTGCATGGCGTTCTGGATCAGATAGATGGAGCCCGCGTCAAAGCGTTGCTGAATCTGGAACGGATAGCGCTTGAGCGGCTCCCCCTCCGCCGTCAGTACACTGCGGATCCCGCGCATAGGGGTGTTGAAGCCACCGTTGGCAAGGGTCTGGTACATGGTCGCCACTTCAATCGGCGTCATGGCACCGGCCCCCAGCAGAATCGACGGGAAAGCCGGGAATTCGCGGGTGATGCCCAGGCGCGCCAGTGTCTTGAGGACATTCGGCACGCCAACCTCCAAGCCGAGCCGGGACGTGGAAATGTTGTAGGAATGGGCCAAGCCCTGATACAGGAACACCGTGCCGTGGGAGCGGCGATCAAAGTTCTGCGGCGTCCAGACCTGGCCGTCGCCCCCCTTGACCGACAGCGGGTCATCCGACAGCCAACTGGTGAGGGTGTATTTGCTCGGTTTTTCCAGCGCCGTCAGGTAGACCGCCGGCTTGACCAGCGAGCCGATCGGCCGCACGGCATCCAGTGCGCGGTTGAAACCGGCAAAGCTGGCCTGGCGACTGCCGATCATGGCCTGGACTTCACCGGTTTCCGGGTTGGTCACCACCATGGCGGCTTCTACTTCGTCGGCGCCCTTACGGCCCGTCAGGCGCTTGAAGGTGTCGTTGACCGATGCTTCTGCCTTCATCTGCAGGATCGGGTCGAAGCTGGTGAAGATCCGCAGGCCTTCTTCGGTCAAGTCTTCGTCGCGATAGTCTTCACGCAACTGGCGCTTTACCAGATCGATAAAGCCTGGGAATGAACTGTCCGCCAACTTCCCGCGGGTTGTCACACCCAGTGGCATTTTCTTCGCCGCGGCCACTTGTTCCGCCGTGGCAACGCCTTGCTGTTCAAGCACATCGAGCACCAGGTTACGGCGCTCAAGCGCACGCTCCGGATTACGACGCGGGTTGTAGTAGGAAGGCCCCTTGACCATGCCCACCAACAAGGCCACTTGATGCAGCTTCAACTCCGACAGCGGTTGACCGAAGAAGAACTGGCTGGCCAAACCGAAGCCGTGCACCGCGCGCTGACCATCCTGGCCGACGAATACCTCGTTGAGGTACGCCTCAAGAATCTCCTGCTTGCTGTAGTGCAACTCGAGCAGCATCGCCATCATGGCTTCGGTGAGCTTACGGGTCAGGCTGCGCTCGTTGGTCAGGTAGAAGTTCTTCACCAACTGCTGGGTCAGCGTACTGCCGCCCTGGGTCATCCTGCCGCCGGAAGTATTCACCCAGACGGCACGGGCAATCGACTTCGGCGAAACGCCCCAGTGACTATAAAAGTCGCGGTCCTCTACAGCCACCAACGTTTCCAGTAGATACGGCGGCACCTGATCAAGCTTGATCAGGATGCGATCTTCAAGGTTCTTCGGGTAAATCCCGCCGATCATCAGCGGTTCAAGGCGTACCACCGGCAACTTGGAACCGTTCAGGGAGGACAGTTCGGCCACATAGTCGCCGGAGAAGCGCACGCGCACAGGCTGGGCCTTCTCCAGGCCTTCATAGAACTGGAAGCCGCGGGTATTGAGGTCGACGGTATTGCCGCTGACTGCAGCCGCCCCTGGACCATTGCTCACGGGTTCGCGTCGATAGCCCAGGGCGTCGAGTTCGGTGAGGAAGTCATCCTTGCTCAGCTTCTGGCCGGTAAAGAGTTCCAGCGGGCGTGCATACACCTTGGCCGGGATAGTCCAGCGCTTGCCGGAGAACTTCTCCTGGACCACAGCGTCGAGGTACACCGCAAAGCCAGCGAGCACCACAAGGCCTACCAGGCCGAGCTTGAGCGCCCAGCCAAGCCACGGGCGCAGGCCGCGGGAAGGAGGTTTTTTACGGGAACGGGGAGATCGGGTTCGAGTCATGGCGGCGGATTATACGCACTTTATTGATGATCAACATGAGCCGGACAGCGGTTTGCACGACCGCCCGTAGCAGCCATAATGCGCGCCATGATTCCCCCCCGACTCTGAAGGATCGCCCGTGAGCCAGTCACTGATCGCAGCCCTGCAAAACCCGGCTTTGTACCCTCATCCGGTTGAAGCGTTCCAGGTCATCGAAACGCATATTTCATGGGTCATCTTGACCGGCCCCTACGCTTATAAATTGAAAAAACCGATGAACTTCGGGTTCCTGGACTTCACCGACCTGGAGAAACGCGGGCACTTCTGCAACGAAGAACTGCGCCTCAACCAACGCCTGACCACAGATCTGTATCTGGAAGTGTTGCCGATTACCGGTACAGCCGAAGCCCCACAATTGGGTGGCGACGGCCCGGTGATCGAATATGCCCTGAAGATGCGTCAGTTCCCGCAAAGCCAATTGCTCAGCACTTTGCAGGCCAATGGCGAATTGACCGCCGCGCACATCGATGAAATGGCCAGGCAGATCGCACGCTTTCACCTCGCCGCACCAAAAGTGCCGCAGGACCACGCGGCCGGCACCCCCGATGAAGTGATGGCGCCGGTACGGCAGAACTTCGACCAGATCCGTCCATTCCTCAGCGACAAGGCCGACCTGATTCAACTGGAAGCCCTGCAAGCCTGGGCCGAAAGCAGCTTCGAGCGCCTGAAACCGCTGCTGGCACAGCGCAAGCTCGACGGTTTCACCCGCGAGTGCCACGGTGATATCCACCTCGGCAACGCCACCTTGATTGACGGCAACGTGGTGATCTTCGACTGCATCGAGTTCAACGAGCCGTTTCGCTTCACCGATGTGTACGCCGACACCGCTTTCCTGGCCATGGACCTGGAAGACCGCGGCCTCAAGTCCCTGGCGCGGCGCTTTATCAGCCAGTACCTGGAACTGACCGGTGACTATCAGGGCCTTGAAGTGCTGAACTTCTACAAAGCCTACCGCGCCCTGGTGCGTGCCAAGGTGTCGCTGTTCAGCATGCCGAGCGAGGCAAGCCCGGTACAGCGCGCCACCACCCTGCGCCAATACCGCAACTACGCCAACCTGGCGGAAAGCTACAGCACCATTCCATCGCGCTTCCTGGCAATTACCCATGGCGTCTCGGCAGTGGGCAAAAGCCACGTGGCCATGCGCCTGGTGGAAGCATTGGGCGCTGTACGCCTGCGCTCGGACGTGGAGCGCAAGCGCATGTTCGGCGAGCAGCAGGTGGAAAACACGCCCCAGGCTGGCATCTATGCGTCCGACGCCAGCGCCAGGACCTACGCTCGCTTGAATGACATCGCGGATACCGTGCTGCGCGCCGGCTTCCCGGTAGTACTGGATGCCACCTTCCTCAAACGCGAACAACGCGACGCCGCAGCCAAAGTGGCCGAAGCCACGGGGGCGCCTTTCCTGATCCTGGACTGCAACGCGCCACAGGCGGTTATCACCAGTTGGTTGGCGCAACGTCAGGCCGACAAAAACGATCCATCCGACGCGACCCTGAGCGTTATCGAAGAACAACAGGCCAACCGTGACCCACTGACCGCTGAAGAACTGTTACTGAGTAAACGCGTCGAGACCAATCAAAGCGGGACCCTCGATGCGTTGGTCGCACAAATTCGCCAGCGCCTGCCAGGTCTGTAAGAAAAATTTCTTGGGCGTGTCGTCTACTTGGACGCACGCCCAAGAAATAGTGGCACTATAATGGCGTCATAATTCCAACAGGAGTCGTTTTCATGAGTCAGCCCAAGCTTCTAGATACACCGCTCTACGCACTCCTGCATAAAGACGATATCCGTGGTTTCAACCAGGAACGCCCTGCAGGCGGCATTATAGACATGCGTGGTGGCGACTTCCGTGGACTGGACCTGCGCGACCTGAACGCCACCGGCGTGGACTTCACCGACGCGTATTTCCGCTCCGCCGACTTGCGCGGCCTGGATTTGCGCGACTGCTCACTGGAAGGCGCCAGCCTGGCCCATGCGCAGATTTCGGGCACCTACTTCCCGCCTGAATTGACTGCCGATGAGATCCTCATGTCGGTCAATTTCGGCACTCGCCTGCGCTACCGCACCAAGTAAGATTCGATCCAAGCCCGACTACGCGCAACGCGTAGCGGGTGCTTCACGCCTGCCCGGCGTCAAAATCCCCGCGCCATTCTTATAAGCTTTTTGGCCGTTTCGGACCAAAGAACTACGCTTTTCCTACTGAGCGCTACACTGCTGTTCAGGCCTGCCTGGTCACGATACCCACCGCACCATTCGGCCGTCGCAAGGAGGCTTGATGAACGATGAGCTGCAACACCTGAAAAACCTCGGCAAGACGTCAGCGCAGTGGCTGCATGCGGTGGGCATCCACAGTGCATCCGACTTGCGCCGCCTGGGAGCGGTCGATGCGTATCGAGCCGTCAGGACTCGCGGGTTTCGCGCATCAAAAGTGTTGCTCTATGCGATCGAAGGGGCCCTGATGGACGTGCACTGGAATGACATTCCGGTCGAGCGTAAGGAGGCGTTGAACCGCCAGCTGGATGCCATTTCAGCGCGCCAGAAGAGCTAGATCGTCAGCAAGGCCCAATGTTTATGCGCACTTCGAACGGACGTTTGAGGAAAAACGCAGATCCTTCAAAAACAACTGTTGACTCTCAAATGAGAATCGTTATGATTATCACAACTGGTCGCGAGATCAGCCGATAACTGAAAGACCATTGGTTCGGACTCTCAGATTATCTCCTCATCAGGCTAATCACGGTTATTTGACCCGGCTTTTGCCGGGTCTTTTTTTGCCTGTGAAAAAGCACGCCTCAGCGAGCAATGATTAACGGGTGGCCCAGCTCCGGGTGCGGCTGAACCAATACTTCCAAACCAAACACGGCCTTAAGCGGCTCGGGCCGCAGCACCTGCGCCGGTGTATCCAACGCGTGGGGACGGCCCTGCTCCAGCAGCAAAATGCGATCACAGTAGCGCGCGGCCAGGTTCAGGTCATGGAGGATCACCAGCACCGCCGCACCACGATCGGCAAAGCGGCGGATCGCTTGCAGGGTCGTGTGCTGATGCAGGGGGTCCAGCATCGATGTCGGCTCATCCAGCAGCAATGTCTGCCCCGCCTCACCCGGCCATAGTTGCGCCAGCACCCGCGCCAAGTGCACACGTTGACGCTCGCCACCAGACAGCGCCAAGTAACTGCGACCTTTCAAGTGTGCGACATCCGCCGCCAGCAAGGCTGCGTGGATAATTTCATCATCGCGCACACGCCCCGCCTGGTGGGGCAAACGGCCCATGCCGACCACCTCTTCGACACGGAACGCGAAGTCCAGGGTCGAGGTTTGTGGCAACACCGCCAGCCGTTGCGCGCGCTGCGGTCCGCTCCAGTCTTTCAACGCCTGCTGCCCCAACCACACCTTGCCCTGATCCGGGTGCAACTCGCCGCACAACGCCCCCAGCAACGTACTCTTGCCCGCACCATTGGGACCCAGCACACCGATCACTTCACCCGGCAGCAACTCCAGAGTGACGTCCGCCAGCACGACCTTGTGGCCACGCCGGATCTGCAGGCCTTCAACACGCAGCATCAGGCACGCCCCCGTAACAACAGGTAAAGAAAAAACGGCGCACCAATAAACGCAGTCACGATACCAATCGGCAATTCAGCCGGCGCCAAGGCCAGTCGCGCAACCAAGTCGGCAAACAGCAACAAACTCGCGCCCGCCAATATCGACGCCGGCAACAGCACGCGGTGATCAGGCCCGGCCAGCAACCTGACCAGATGCGGCACCACCAGCCCGACAAAACCAATCATGCCCGCCGCAGCCACCGCAGCACCTACACCTAATGCGGTACAGAACACCAACTCGCGCTTGAGCCCTTCAACATCAATTCCCAGGTGATTGGCCTCGGATTCGCCGAGCAACAGCGCATTCAACGCCTTGGCCCGGCGCGGCAACCAGAGCGCCACACCGGCACTGACCAGCAATAAGGGCCATAACCGCGAATAGCTCGCGCCGTTGAGGCTGCCAAGGTTCCAGAACGTCAGGGTGCGCAGGGTGGCGTCGTCCGCCAGGTAGGTGAACAGGCCCACTGCCGAGCTTGCCAGTGCGGTGAGGGCAATGCCGGCAAGCAGCATCGTCGCCACATTGGTCTGACCGTTACGGCGCCCCAGCCGATAAACCAGCGCGGTCACGCCCAGCCCGCCTAGAAACGCGCACAGCGACAGCACATAAGGCCCGAATGCCTCCGGTAACCCACCAAAAAACGCACCGCCGACAATGGCGATTGCCGCCCCCAGTGCCGCCCCGCTGGAAACCCCGACCAACCCCGGATCGGCCAGGGGGTTACGAAACAAACCTTGCATGGCCACACCGGACAATGCCAATACGCCGCCAACCGCCAAACCGAGCAACGTACGCGGCAAACGAATCTGCCCCAGGATCAACTCAGCCTGCTCCAGGCCTTGCGCCTCTATCGGCACGCCCATCAAGCGCAATGCCGCCTTGAGTGTATCCAGCAACGGCAAGCTTACCGGGCCCAGTGCCAACGAGAGCCAGGTCGCCATCAGACATAACAGCGCCAGGCCGATGAACAGCGTTTTCGGCTTAACCAGCGTAGTCATGGGGCAGGTTTAGCCTGTGACGGGTAAAAACCGGCCGAGAGCTTCACCAGACTTTGCGGCAGACGAGGCCCGAGCCCGCCAACCAGCAGGGTCGGGTCAAGCTCGAACACGCGGCCACGCTTGGCCGCCGGCGTCGAAGCCAGGATCGGATTCTCCTTGAACAACGCCGCGCGCGCCGCGTCTCCGGTAAGGGCACGATCGGCAAACACCAGCACATCCGGGCTCAACCCTGCCAACGACTCCGCCGAAAACGGCTTGTACCCGCTGTGGGTAGCCAGGTTATGCCCGCCCGCCTGCTGCACCACCCAATCGCCCGCGGTGTCCTTACCGGCAATCAGTGGCTTGCCGCCAGCATGACCGATCAGCAGTAACACGCCCGGTGCCTTCTGCGCGGCCTGCGCCTTGGCGACCCAGCTTTTCTGCTGATCAAGGGCCCGTTCATATCCGGTAAACAATACACTGGCCTTAGCCTCATCTCCCAGCAACTTGCCCAGGTGCTGAAGATTACCCTTCAAGGTCGGCAAATCCGGCTGCGCCGAGAACATCTCGACCTGGACACCTGCACTGCGAATCTGCGCCAGCACCGGTGGCGGCCCCATCTCTTCAGTCCCCACCAGCACCTGTGGGCGCAGGCTGAGAATGCCTTCGGCCGACAATTGCCGCTGATAGCCGATACTTGGCAACGCCTTGAGCGATTCAGGATGCTGGCTGGTGGTGTCCACGCCGACCAACTTCGGCTCACCGCCCAACGCCGTAACCCATTCCGACAGCGCCCCACCGGCACTCACCCAGCGTTGTGGCAGTTCAGAGGCTTGCGCCCCATGGTTGACCAGCAGTCCGACAACAAGCGCAACAGCGCTGGCACTCAGGCGCATAACAGGGTTTCCTTCCAAAGGGCAGGGCCTTTCGAGCACTCATCGATGTGACAGATAACCCCTGGCGGACATCGAACTGAGCACCCAGTCAGCTAACGGGCGAAGCCGGCATTTGATAATTGTTTGCATTTGAACGTCAAGGCACTTAAGGATTGAAATGAAGTTTCTCTGCCCCTCGGACACGCTCGCGCCCAACAGCAGCCTCGGTTTTACGATGGATGGCACGCCGCTGCTGGCGGTACGCCGGGACGGCATCGCCTACTTCTATATCAACCGCTGCCCACATCGCGGCATTCCACTGGAGTGGCAACCCGACCGGTTCCTTGACGACAGCGCCAGCCTGATCCAATGCGCCACCCACGGCGCGCTGTTCCTGATCGAAAGCGGCGAGTGCATTGCCGGCCCATGCGCAGGTAAAAGCCTCAAGGCCCTGCGCGGTCGTGAAGACGCACAGGGCCTGTGGGTGGATCTCTAGTCGAGCAGCACGTCTAACCGACGGTCCACGCAAATCTCCTCGGATGTCACGCGCACCCCATACGCCAACACTTCCACCCCGGCAGCTTTAGCTTCGCGCAAGGCCGCACCATAGGCGGCATCGATTTCCAGCGCCGGACGTACCGCGTCAATCCCCGAGAGGTTGACGCAATACAATTGCACCGCCCGCACACCTTCACGCGCCAGATGCGCCAGTTCCCGCAGGTGCTTGGCGCCACGCTGGGTCACCGCATCGGGGAAGGCAGCAACCCGGGTGTCATCAAACCCCAGCGTGACACTTTTGACTTCCACATACGCCGCGCCGTCGGGATATTCGAGACGAAAGTCGATGCGGCTTTTCTCCTGGCCGTAAGGCACTTCCCGCTTCAACGCGGTGAAACCGTTGAGTTCAGTGATCACGCCAGCGCGCAACGCCTCCTCGACCAACGGATTGGCGCGTGCCGTGTTAACGCACGCCAAGCGGCCCTGGGGCGTTTCGGCAATTTCCCAGGTGCCGGGCAACTTGCGCTTGGGGTCATTGGAGCGACTGAACCAGACCTGCCCGCCTTCCACCATGCAGTTGAGCATCGAACCGGTATTTGGGCAGTGAATAGTCAACAACTCGCCGGTAACGGTTTCGATATCGGTGAGAAAGCGCTTATAGCGGCGAATCAGCCGGCCTTCTTCGAGGGGAGGATAAAAGCGCATCAGCCTTGCCAGCTCCGCAGGCCACGCTGGATTCGTTCCACCGCCTCCTGTAGCCGATCAAGGTTTTGCGTGTAGGCAAAGCGCACATGATGACCCGCTTGATAGCGACCAAAATCCAGACCGGGTGTGAATGCGACATGCTCGGTTTCGAGGAAATGACGACAAAATGCGAAGGCATCTGCGCCGAACGCACTGATATCGGCGTACAAATAGAACGCACCTTCCGGCTCTACGGCAATCCCGAAGCCCAACTCGCGCAAAGCGGGCAGCAGGAAGTCGCGACGCCGGCCAAATTCGGCACGGCGCTCCTCCAGAATGCTCAGGGTTTGCGGGGTAAAGCAGGCGAGCGCGGCATACTGGGCCATGCTGGGCGCGCTGATATACAGATTTTGCGCCAGTTTTTCCAGGTCGCCGACCGCAGCCGGCGGCGCCACCAGCCAGCCCAGGCGCCAGCCGGTCATGCCGAAATACTTCGAAAAACTATTCAGGACGAAGGCCTCATCGTCGACCTCCAGCACGCTGGCGGCGTCAGTGCCGTAGGTCAGGCCGTGATAGATCTCATCCACCACCAAATGGCCGTTACGCGCCTTGATTGCGTCGGAAAGCCCGGCTAATTCATCGCGCGTGAGGATCGTGCCGGTGGGATTCGCCGGGGAGGCAACCAACGCGCCCACGCTGTCCTGATCCCAGTGTCTGGCCACTAGGTCAGCGGTCAGTTGATAACGCACTTCAGGGCCTACCGGCACCAGTTGCGCGGCACCTTCCACCAGGCGCAGGAAGTGCCGGTTACACGGGTAACCCGGGTCTGCCAGCAGCCAATGCTTGCCGGGGTCCACCAACAGGCTGCTGGCCAACAACAGTGCGCCGGAGCCTCCGGGAGTGATCAGGATACGCTCGGGATCGACGTTCAATCCGTAGCGCTGCTGGTAGAAACCGCTGATGGCTTCACGCAATTCCGGCAGGCCACGGGCCGCGGTATAGCGGGTCTTGCCATTGGCCAACGCCGCCTGGCCGGCCTGGATGATCGGCTCGGCCGTGGTGAAATCCGGCTCGCCGATCTCCAGGTGGATCACATCATGGCCTGCCGCTTGCAGCTCATTGGCTCGCGCCAGCAACGCCATGACATGAAAAGGTTCGATAGCGCGACTGCGCGCACTGTAGGGCTGAGCCATTAGCCTTCCTTAACGGTGAGGACAAAATCAGGATTCTACCGAACCCTCGCGGTAAAACATGCTCTATTGCCTGCCTGGCCGTCCAAGATGAACCCGGCAAGCGCTTGCAAAACGACTAAAATCAACATTCGAGACGATGCATACCCAGCCACAGCGGGCTGCTGCAGTTGGCAACCCCTGCGTGACGGGCGTCGACAACCGGGAGTGGCGCACCCTGAATCTATCTGGTAAGTTCGCCCGCTTGCAGCCGCAGGGCCGGCAGGTGTCGGTAACGTTGCAATCCTGCGCAATGGATTAGAAGAGTGAGAGGCGGTCTATTCATGTCCACCCAAGCAAAGCAACAGAGCATCAGCGGCTTCCAACCCTACGTTGAATCGAAGGGTGAGGAATACATGGGCAAGCCCATGCGCGAGCACTTCTCCAAAATCCTGAAGCAGTGGAAGCAGGACTTGATGCAGGAAGTCGACCGCACGGTTGACCATATGAAGGATGAAGCGGCCAACTTCCCGGACCCGGCAGATCGTGCCAGCCAGGAAGAAGAGTTCGCCCTCGAACTGCGCGCCCGCGATCGCGAGCGCAAGCTGATCAAGAAAATCGACAAGACGTTGCAACTGATCGAAGACGAAGAATACGGCTGGTGCGAATCCTGCGGTGTCGAGATCGGTATCCGTCGCCTGGAAGCCCGCCCTACTGCGGACCTCTGCGTAGACTGCAAGACCTTGGCTGAAATCAAGGAAAAACAGGTCGGCAAGTGATCCAGCCGAGCTGAACCAATGGGGCGTGCAAACGCCCCATTTTTGTTTCTGGGATTTACCGATTTTCCAGTAGTATCCGGCCCATGACTGCCTCTACCTATATCGGGCGTTTCGCCCCCACGCCCAGCGGCCATCTGCACTTCGGTTCCCTGGTCGCCGCCCTCGCCTCCTACCTCGACGCCCGCGCCAATCGCGGCCGCTGGCTGATGCGCATGGAAGACCTCGACCCGCCCCGCGAAGAGCCCGGCGCCCAGGTGGCAATCCTGCATGCCCTGGAGAGCTACGGCTTTGAGTGGGATGGCGAACTGGCCAGACAAAGCGAGCGGCAGGACGCCTACGCCAAGGTACTGAACGATATGTTCAACCACGGCCTGGCCTACGCCTGTACCTGTTCACGTAAACAATTGGAGCCCTACGACGGGATTTACCCAGGCCTGTGCCGAAATGCCGGTCACGACCAGCAGGACGCCGCCATCCGCCTGCGTGTTCCCGAGCTGGAGTACCACTTTACTGACCGCGTACAAGGAGAATTCCGACAACACCTGGGCCGTGACGTCGGCGACTTCGTCATCCGTCGCCGCGATGGCCTCTACGCCTACCAACTGGCCGTGGTGCTCGACGATGCCTGGCAAGGGGTTACCGATATCGTGCGCGGCGCCGACCTGCTCGACTCCACGCCACGCCAGCTGTACCTGCAGGAGTTGCTGGGCCTGCGCCAGCCGCGCTATCTGCACGTACCGTTGATCGTCCAGCCAGACGGTAACAAGTTGGGTAAGTCCTATCGTTCCCCGCCGCTGCATCCCGACCAGGCCACGCCGCTGCTATTGAGAGCCCTGCGCGCCCTTGGCCAGCAGCCTGGCGACGAACTGCTTCATGCCAGCCCACGGGAGTTGCTGGATTGGGGCATTGTGCACTGGGATGCCAGCAGGATCCCGCGCACACTGACCCTGGCCGAAGCGCAATTACGCTGAAGGCGCTTGCAGCCTGCCAGCCATCCGTTACCATCGCCGCAGTTTTTTAATCAGAGGCCAACATGTACATCTATCGATTGGTCCTGCTGCTGGTCGTCGGGATCTACTTGTTTTCCCCCGCCATCATGGATTGGTGGATCGACGCCACGGGCGCCTGGTATCGCCCCTATCTGCTGTGGCTGATCCTGATCGTCGTGACCTTCATCCTGCAGAGCCAAAAAGATGCCGATGAGCTTTAGCCTCACCCAGATGCTGCTGATCAGCGCCGCTTACCTGGCGGCACTGTTCGGCGTCGCCTGGATCAGTGAGCGCGGAATGATTCCGCGGGCGATCATTCGCCATCCGTTGACCTACACCTTGTCCCTCGGCGTGTACGCCAGCGCCTGGGCGTTCTATGGCACCGTCGGCCTGGCCTATCAATACGGCTACGGCTTTCTCTCCAGCTACCTGGGTGTGTCCGGCGCGTTCCTGCTGGCACCGGTGCTGCTGTACCCGATCCTGAAAATTACTCGCACCTATCAGTTGTCGTCACTGGCCGACCTGTTCGCCTTCCGCTTCCGCAGCACGTGGGCCGGGGCATTGACTACGGTGTTCATGCTGATCGGCGTGCTGCCCTTGCTGGCCCTGCAGATCCAGGCGGTGGCCGACTCCATCAGCATCCTGACCCGCGAGCCGGTGCAACACCGGGTCGCCCTGGCGTTCTGTGCGCTGATCAGCCTGTTCACGATTTTCTTCGGCTCACGTCACATCGCCACCCGCGAGAAACACGAAGGGCTGGTATTTGCGATTGCGTTCGAATCGGTGATCAAGCTGATCGCCATCGGCGGCGTCGGTCTCTACGCGCTCTATGGCGTGTTCGACGGCCCGCAACAGCTGGAGCTGTGGCTGCTGCAAAACCAGACCGCCCTCGCCGCCCTGCACACGCCGTTGCAGGAAGGCCCATGGCGCACGCTGTTGCTGGTGTTCTTCGCCTCGGCGATCGTAATGCCCCACATGTACCACATGACCTTCACCGAGAACCTCAACCCGCGCTCGCTGGTCAGCGCCAGCTGGGGCTTGCCGCTGTTCCTGCTGTTGATGAGCCTTGCGGTGCCGCTGATCCTCTGGGCCGGCCTGAAACTGGGGGCCACCACCAACCCCGAGTATTTCACCCTGGGTATCGGTATCGCCGCCAATAGCCCGGCGTTGGCGCTGCTGGCGTATGTGGGCGGCTTGTCTGCTGCCAGCGGGCTGATTATCGTCACGACGCTGGCTCTATCGGGCATGGCCCTCAATCACCTGGTGCTGCCGCTGTACCAGCCGCCCGCCGAAGGCAATATCTACCGATGGCTGAAATGGACGCGCCGCGCACTCATCGTCGCGATCATCATGGCCGGCTACGGGTTCTACCTGTTGCTCGGCGCCGGGCAGGACCTGGCCAACCTGGGCATTGTCGCGTTTGTCGCCACCTTGCAGTTCCTGCCGGGAGTGCTGTCGGTGCTGTACTGGCCGACCGCCAACCGCCGTGGGTTTATCGCCGGGCTGCTGGCCGGGATCCTGGTATGGATCGTCACCATGCTACTGCCGTTGGTCGGCAACCTGCAGGGTTTCTACATTCCGCTGCTGAACATGATCTACGTGCTGGACGACACCAGCTGGCACATGGCGGCGATTGCCTCGCTGGCCGCCAACGTACTGATGTTCACCCTGATATCGCTGTTCACCAACGCCAGCCCGGAAGAGACCAGCGCCGCCGAGGCGTGCGCGGTGGATAACGTGCGTCGACCGCAACGCCGCGAACTGCACGCGGCCTCGCCCCAGGAGTTCGCCACGCAACTGGCCAAGCCCTTGGGTGCCAAGGCTGCGCAAAAGGAAGTCGAGCAGGCGCTGCGCGATCTGTACCTGCCCTTTGACGAGCGCCGCCCATATGCGCTGCGTCGCCTGCGCGACCGCATCGAAGCCAACCTCTCCGGCCTGATGGGCCCCAGCGTGTCCCAGGACATGGTGGAAACCTTCCTGCCCTACAAGGCCGGCGGCGAAAACTACGTCACCGAGGACATCCATTTCATCGAAAGCCGGCTGGAGGATTACCACTCACGCCTCACCGGCCTGGCGGCCGAACTCGACGCACTGCGCCGTTACCACCGCCAGACCCTGCAGGAACTGCCGATGGGCGTGTGTTCCCTGGCCAAGGATCAGGAGATCCTGATGTGGAACAAGGCCATGGAAGAACTCACCGGCATCGCCGCGCAACGGGTGGTGGGCTCGCGCCTGAATACCCTGGGCGATCCGTGGAAAGAACTGCTCCAGGGCTTTATCAACCTGCCCGACGAGCACTTGCACAAACAGCACCTGGCGCTCGACGGCCAGACCCGCTGGCTCAACCTGCACAAAGCCGCGATCGATGAACCGTTGGCTCCCGGTAACAGCGGCCTGGTGCTGCTGGTCGAAGACCTGACTGAAACCCAGATGCTCGAAGACAAGCTGGTGCACTCCGAGCGCCTGGCCAGCATTGGTCGCCTGGCAGCGGGCGTGGCCCACGAAATCGGCAACCCGATCACCGGTATCGCCTGCCTCGCGCAAAACCTGCGGGAAGAGCGTGAGGAGGACGGCGAAATCATCGAAATCAGCGGGCAGATCCTCGAACAGACCAAGCGCGTCTCGCGCATCGTGCAGTCGCTGATGAGTTTTGCCCATGCCGGCGGCCATCAGAATCTGGATGAGGCCGTGTGCCTGGCCGAAGTGGCCCAGGATGCCATTGGGCTGCTCGCCTTGAACCGGCGCAATTTCGAAGTACAGTTCTTCAACCTGTGCGACCCCGACCATTGGGTCGACGGCGACTCACAACGCCTGGCCCAAGTGCTGATCAACCTGCTGTCCAACGCCCGTGACGCAACCCCGGCCGGTGGTGCGGTACGCGTCAAGACCGAGGCTTTCGAACATACCGTCGATCTGATCGTCGAAGATGAAGGCAGCGGTATTCCACAGAACATCATGGACCGATTGTTCGAACCCTTCTTCACCACCAAGGACCCGGGTGAAGGTACCGGTCTGGGCCTTGCACTGGTCTATTCCATCGTTGAAGAGCATTATGGACAAATCACCATCGACAGCCCGGCTGACACCGAAAGCCAACGCGGCACCCGTATTCGGGTGACCTTGCCGCGTCATGTCGAAGCGACGTCCGCTGTGAACTGAGACCGTCGAGAGAATTGAATCAATGCCGCACATTTTGATCGTCGAAGACGAAACCATTATCCGCTCTGCCTTGCGTCGCCTGCTTGAACGTAATCAGTACCAGGTCAGCGAAGCCGGCTCGGTGCAGGAAGCACAAGAGCGTTTCAGCATCCCCACGTTCGACCTGATTGTCAGCGACCTGCGTCTGCCCGGAGCGCCGGGCACCGAGCTGATCAAGCTTGGCCAGGGCACTCCGGTGCTGATCATGACCAGCTACGCCAGCCTGCGCTCGGCGGTTGATTCCATGAAGATGGGTGCGGTGGACTACATCGCCAAGCCGTTTGACCACGATGAAATGCTCCAGGCCGTGGCCCGCATCCTGCGTGACCGCCAGTCAGCCAGCAGCGCGCCTGCCGAACAGCGCCCCGCCGGCAAGGCGACCAACGGCGCCGACAAGCCGGGGGTCGACAACAGTAACGGCGAGATCGGCATCATTGGCTCCTGCCCGCCGATGCAGGACCTGTACAGCAAGATCCGTAAGGTCGCGCCCACCGACTCCAATGTATTGATCCAGGGCGAGTCGGGCACCGGTAAAGAACTGGTGGCCCGCGCCCTGCACAACCTGTCCAAACGCGCCAAGGCGCCGATGATTTCGGTGAACTGTGCGGCGATCCCCGAATCCCTGATCGAGTCCGAACTGTTCGGCCACGAGAAAGGCGCGTTTACCGGCGCCAGCGCTGGGCGTGCGGGCCTGGTGGAAGCGGCGGACGGCGGTACGCTGTTCCTTGATGAAATCGGTGAGTTGCCGCTGGAGGCCCAGGCGCGACTGCTGCGTGTGCTGCAGGAAGGTGAGATTCGACGTGTAGGCTCGGTGCAATCGCAGAAGGTTGACGTACGCCTGATCGCGGCCACCCACCGCGACCTGAAGAGCCTGGCCAAGATCGGTCAGTTCCGTGAAGACTTGTATTACCGCCTGCACGTGATCGCGCTCAAATTGCCGGCCCTGCGTGAGCGCGGCGCCGACGTGAATGAGATCGCCAACGCATTCCTGCTGCGCCAGAGTGCGCGTATCAACCGTACCGACCTGACGTTCGCGCCCGACGCCGAGCAGGCGATTCGGCATTACTCGTGGCCGGGTAACGTGCGGGAACTGGAGAATGCGGTCGAGCGTGCGGTGATCCTGTCGGAAAGCCCGGAAATTTCCGCCGAGCTGCTGGGTATCGATATTGAACTCAGTGACTTGGAGGATGACGACTTCATCGGCCTGGTCCCGACACAGGGCGGCGCCAGCAATACCAGCCATGAGCCGACGGAAGATTTGTCACTGGAAGACTATTTCCAGCATTTCGTCCTGGAGCACCAGGACCACATGACCGAGACCGAGTTGGCACGCAAGCTGGGCGTGAGCCGTAAGTGCCTGTGGGAACGCCGCCAGCGCCTGGGCATTCCACGGCGCAAGACCGGGGTGGCCAGCGAAAGCTGAGGGTGCGCCCCCACAGGTAACACCCTCCGATGTGAAAAAACTGTTACCGCGGATATTTCGCGTAACAAAAGCCGGGGCTTACGGTAACGAAGCCCCGGCTTTTTTTCGCCCTTCAAAAACCAAAAACCACCTCAACCCCCCGGTTTTGCTGGGCGACGCAAAAGTTGGCACGCACCCTGCTATATGCTTAGTACAAAAACAATAACAAGCTTTGTACAAGACAATAAAAATAAGACGAATCGACTCACGCATAACAAAAACAACACGGCGGAGGCGCAGCTAACTGATTCTTTTGGAGAGGCGTTGCATTTGGGGCTTGCCCCGCAACCAGGCCGAGAACAACAAAAACTGCCCTAAGGCAGAGCCTGAACTGGTTGGATCGTAGATCAGCAACACAGCGACCAAAGCAATCCGTTTGCTCTTGACTCCCGATTGGGAGTGTCATGAAGGTGAAGCTTCATGGCGAGGGCGATCAACAAAAACAAGAAGCCCGAAATCAATAATAAAAATAGAGCACGCAACTACTTCTGGGGGAGCTTCGGCTCCCCTTGTAGTTTCCGGGATTTGACGATTTAAGGCTTATGGCGCAACGCCGAAGCTTGTTCCTACACCATCCCCTGACTAAATGCTAGAATCCCCGCCCATCATGCGGTCATTCTTCGTTATGGCCGAACATTCCTTCAAACAGTGCATCCCATGCTGAAGAAGTTGTTCCAGTCATTCCGTTCTCCCTTGCGTCGTACGCAACACAAACGCAGCACGCCTGAAGTGCTCAACAGCAGCCAGCATTCGTTGCAGCGCGCTCAATTCAGCCGTTATGCGGTGAATATCGTCGAACGGTTGCAGAACGCCGGTTACCAGGCCTACCTGGTGGGCGGTTGCGTACGCGACATGCTGCTCAATATCACACCTAAGGATTTCGACGTCGCCACCAGTGCCACGCCTGAGCAAGTGCGTGCCGAGTTTCGCAATGCGCGAATCATCGGTCGCCGCTTCAAGCTGGTGCATATCCATTTTGGTCGCGAAATCATCGAGGTCGCGACCTTCCGTGCCGGCCACCCGCAAAACGATGAAGAGGAAGATACCAATCAGTCTTCCCGCAACGAGAGCGGGCGTATCCTGCGCGACAACGTCTACGGCACCCTGGAAGAAGACGCGCAGCGCCGCGACTTCACCATCAATGCCCTCTATTACGATCCGGTCAGCGAACGCATCCTCGATTACGCCAATGGCGTACACGACATCCGCAATAACCTGATCCGCCTGATCGGCGACCCGACGCAGCGCTATCAGGAAGACCCGGTGCGCATGCTGCGGGCCGTGCGCTTCGCCGCCAAGCTCAACTTCGGCATCGAAAAGCACACCGCCGCACCGATACGCGAGCTGGCACCGATGCTGCGGGAAATCCCGTCCGCGCGTCTGTTCGAAGAAGTGCTCAAGCTGTTCCTCTCCGGCTACGCCGCCGACACCTTCGAAATGCTGGTCGACCTGCAGTTGTTCGACCCACTGTTTCCGGCCAGCGCCGAAGCACTGGAGTACAACCCGACTTATACCCACACGCTGATCAGCGAAGCCTTGATCAATACCGACCTGCGCATCAAGCAGAACAAACCGGTCACGCCGGCGTTCCTGTTTGCCGCCCTGTTGTGGCCGGCCCTGCCCAAGCGCGTACTGCGTCTGCAGGAGCGTGGCATGCCGCCGATCCCGGCCATGCAGGAAGCCGCTCACGAGCTGATCGCCGAACAGTGCCAGCGCATTGCTATCCCGAAACGTTTCACGATGCCGATCCGCGAGATCTGGGACATGCAGGAACGCCTGCCGCGCCGCAGCGGCAAGCGAGCCGACCTGCTGCTGGACAACCCGCGCTTCCGTGCCGGCTACGACTTCCTGCTGCTGCGCGAAAGCGCCGGTGAGCAGACCGACGGCCTGGGCGAATGGTGGACCGACTATCAGGATGCCAATGACAGCCAACGCCGCGATATGATTCGCGACCTCGGCAGCAAGGGTGATGGCGAAGGCGCAGGGCCGAAGAAGCGTCGTCGCAGCGGCACCAAGCGCAAACGCAGTGCGGCCGATGCCTCGGGCGCCGCGGGCGAATAAACGTGGAACGCATCTACATCGGCATGGGCAGCAACCTGGCTGCCCCGGATCAACAATTGCGCAGCGCTGTCGAGGCGTTGGCACAATTGCCAGACACTTGCGTCGCCGGCGTTTCCGCCTTTTACCAAAGTGATTCGCTGCTACCGGGCCAACCGCGCTACACCAACGCGGTTGCCGCCCTGGACAGCCGCCTTGCGCCACTTGACCTGCTGGATGCGCTGCAAGCCATCGAAAACGATCAGGGCCGCGAGCGCCTGGAGCGTTGGGGCCCTCGCACCCTTGACCTGGACATTCTGCTGTTTGGCGATCGCCTGATCGACGAACCGCGCCTGAAGGTGCCCCATTACCAGATGCACCTGCGTGCGTTTGTGTTGTACCCATTGGCCGAACTGGCGCCTGCCGCATTGCAATTGCCGGATGGAAAGCGCCTCAGTGCCCTGCTTGAAGCCTGCCCGTTTGTCGGCCTGGAACGGCTCCCCGTTGCTGAATCGCGTCAGTAACAGCGGTAACACCGCCATCGTAACAATGCGGTAACACATCCAATTGACTTCCCGTGTCCTCCTCACGACTATAGGCGTCCCGCTGCCGCCAACCCGGCGCTGAAGGGCGCAATCCAGGCCTTATAAGCACTGCTCTCAAGACGGTGCGCCTGAATAACGAAGACTCACGCGCGTAACTCGCTGTTTCCAAGCGCCTGAACGAGGACCCTTTTCATGCCAGACATTACCCTGACCACCTTGCAGAGCCTCAAGCTCAAAGGTGAAAAAATCACCATGCTGACCTGCTATGACGCCACCTTCGCCCACGCCTGCTGCCAGGCCGGGGTTGAAGTGTTACTGGTAGGCGACTCCCTGGGCATGGTCCTTCAAGGGAATGACAGCACCCTGCCCGTCACCACCGATGAACTGGCCTACCACACCTCCAGCGTCAAGCGCGGCAACGACGGCGCATTCATCATCGCCGACCTGCCGTTCATGGACTACGCCACCGTCGAACAGACCTTCCTGAACGCCGGCAAACTGATGCGTGCCGGTGCACACATGATCAAGGTGGAGGGCGCCGTGTGGCTCGCCGAGTCGATTCGCCTGCTGGCTGAGCGCGGCGTGCCGGTCTGTGCACATATGGGCCTGACGCCACAGTCCGTGAACATCCTCGGCGGCTACAAGGTCCAAGGCCGCAACGAAGCCCAGGCGCGCCAGATGCGTGCCGATGCCATCGCCCTGGAGCAGGCGGGCGTTGCGATGATCCTGCTCGAATGCGTGCCCAGCGAACTCGCAGCAGAAATCACCCAGGCCGTTAAAGTGCCGGTGATCGGTATTGGCGCGGGCTCGGCCACCGACGGCCAGGTGCTGGTGCTGCACGACATGCTCGGCCTGTCGATTACCGGCCGCGTGCCGAAGTTCGTGAAGAACTTCATGACCGGCCAGGACAGCATCCACGCGGCATTGAGTGCTTACGTCGCCGAAGTCAAAGGCGTGACCTTCCCGGGCGCCGAACACGGATTCTCTGCATGAACACCGTAAAAACCGTACGTGAACTCAGAGCCGCCGTCGCCCACGCCCGCAAGGCCGGCAAACGCATCGGCTTCGTGCCCACCATGGGTAACCTGCACAGCGGCCATGCCAGCCTGGTCAGCAAGGCTGTGCAGCAGGCGGACTTTGTCGTGGCGAGTATTTTCGTCAACCCGCTGCAATTCGGCGCCGGCGAAGACCTGGACAAGTACCCTCGCACCCTGGCCGCCGATCAGGAAAAGCTTCTGCAGGCCGGCTGCAACCTGCTGTTCGCGCCGACCGTCGAGGAGATGTACCCCGGCGGCATGACCGGCCAGACCCGCGTCAGCGTCCCGCAATTGTCCGAAGGCTTGTGCGGCGCCAGCCGTCCCGGGCATTTCGAAGGCGTGGCGACCGTGGTCAGCAAACTGTTCAACATGGTCCAGCCGGACATGGCTGTATTTGGCCAGAAGGACTACCAGCAACTGGCCGTGATTCGCGCCATGGTCCATGACCTGAACATGCCGATCCAGATTATCGGCGAGCCCACCGTACGCGCCGATGATGGCCTGGCGCTGTCCTCGCGCAACGGTTTTCTCAGCGAAGAACAACGTGCGATCGCGCCGGTGCTGTACCGCAGCCTCAGCCAGATTGCCGCAGCCATCAAAAGCGGTGATCACGACTTCGCCAGGCTGCGTGCCGAACAGGTGCAGCAGATCGAGGCTGCCGGGTTGCGCCTGGATTACCTCGAAGTGCGCCAGGGCGTGCACCTGCGGGCCGCTACGGCGGAGGATCGGGATATTGTGATTCTGGTGGCGGCCTTTCTAGGCACGACCCGCCTGATCGACAACCTGCATCTGACCCTCGACTGACCTCTCTGAACACCCCGCCGATTGCCCTGATCGCTGTGCCGGTATAAAAAAGTACCGGCCACAGCGCAGACAAAGCCAAGACATATCGACACGCTAGGTTTAATGTAATCGCCCTGCGCTATGGTTAGCGCTGTCTGGAACCCAATCCTTGAGATAAGACTGGATGTTCCGGGCTTTGAAGTGTCCTAAAGGCAGTCCCCGTAATAAAAGGAAACCCGCAGCGATGGCGTACTACCGCACCCCTCATGACGTTACCGCTCTGCCCGCCTGGCAAGCGCTCAATCAACATCGCCAAGCCATGCAGGATTTCAGCATGCGCGAAGCGTTCAATGCCGATCCCCAGCGCTTTTCCCAGTTCACCTTGAGCAGCTGCGGACTTTTCCTCGATTACTCGAAAAACCTGATCACCGGCGAAACCCGCGACCTGCTGGTGGGCCTTGCCAACGAAGTGGGCCTTAAAGACGCAATCAACTCGCTGTATGCGGGCGAGCCGGTCAACTCCTCCGAAGGCCGCCCTGCCCTGCACACCGCCCTGCGCCGCCCGGTGGGCGACAAGCTGTCGGTCAACGGCGTGAACATCATGCCGGACGTGCATAAGGTGCTGAACCAGATCACCGACCTGGTCGGCCGCATCCACGACGGCCTGTGGCGTGGCTACACCGAGAAGCCAATCACCGACGTGGTGAACATCGGCATCGGCGGCTCGTTCCTCGGCCCGGAGCTGGTCTCTGAAGCGCTGTTGTCCTACGCCCACAAAGGCGTGCGCTGCCACTACCTGGCGAACATCGATGGCAGCGAATTCCATGAGCTGACCATGAAGCTGCGCGCCGAGACCACGCTGTTTATCGTCTCGTCGAAATCCTTCAACACCCTGGAAACCCTGAAAAACGCCCAGGCCGCCCGCGCCTGGTACCTGGCCCAGGGTGGCTCGGAAGCCGAGCTGTACCGCCACTTTATCGCCGTGTCGAGCAACAACGCGGCCGCCGTGGCCTTCGGTATCCGCGAAGAAAACATCTTCCCGATGTGGGACTGGGTGGGCGGCCGTTATTCGTTGTGGTCGGCCATCGGCCTGCCAATCGCCCTGGCCATCGGCATGTCCAACTTCAAGGAACTGCTGTCCGGTGCCTACACCATGGACCAGCATTTCCAGAACGCACCGTTCGAACAGAACATGCCGGTGCTGCTGGGCCTGCTGGGCGTGTGGTACGGCAACTTCTGGGGTGCGCAGAGCCATGCGATCCTGCCATACGACCACTACCTGCGTAACATCACCAAGCACTTGCAGCAGCTGGACATGGAATCCAACGGCAAGAGCGTGCGCCAGGACGGCAAACCAGTGTCCACCGACACAGGCCCGGTGATCTGGGGCGGCGTCGGCTGCAACGGCCAACATGCTTATCACCAATTGCTGCACCAGGGCACCCAACTGATCCCGGCCGACTTCATCGTGCCGATCGTCAGCTTCAACCCGGTGTCCGACCACCATCAATGGCTTTACGCCAACTGCCTGTCCCAAAGCCAGGCCCTGATGCTCGGCAAGACCCGCAGCGAAGCCGAAGCCGAGCTGCGCGACAAGGGCATCCCGGAAGACGACGTGCAGAAGCTGGCACCGCACAAGGTGATCCCGGGCAACCGTCCGAGCAACACGCTCGTGGTTGAACGCATCAGCCCGCGTCGCCTGGGCGCCCTGGTTGCGATGTATGAACATAAAGTGTTCGTGCAAAGCGTGATCTGGGGCATCAACGCCTTCGACCAATGGGGCGTGGAGCTGGGCAAGGAGCTGGGCAAGGGCGTATACAATCGCCTCACCGGCGCCGAAGAAACCTTGGCCGAAGACGCGTCGACCCAGGGCCTGATCAACTACTTCCGCGGCCGTCACCGCGGCTGATGCAGGCAACGCAAGGCCAACGTCCGTTTGGACGTTGGCCTTGAACCCTCTCCATACAGGGTGCATCTTTATGACTTGTCGCAAAAACAAGAATAAGGATCGCTCATGTTCGATATCAGCACGTTTCCCATCGCCGATGCCGTCCGCCGGGCTGCGCAACTCAGTCAAGAGGACTACCAGCGCCTCTATCGCCAATCCATCGAACAGCCGGACACGTTCTGGGCCGAACAGGCCAAGGCCTTTCTCGGCTGGATAACACCGTGGCACACCGTCCAGCAGTCAGACATCCAGACCGGTGCCGCCCAGTGGTTTGCCGGTGGCCAGTTGAACGTCAGCTACAACTGCATCGACCGTCACCTGGCGCAACGCGCCGATCAGCCGGCCTTCATCTGGGAAGGTGACGATCCCACAAAATCCTCAAAAATCACCTACCGCCAACTGCACCAAAACGTCTGCCGCCTGGCCAATGTGCTGAAAAGCCGTGGCGTGAAAAAAGGCGACCGGGTGTGTATCTACATGCCGATGATCCCGGAAGCGGCCTACGCCATGCTGGCTTGCACACGGATTGGCGCGGTGCACTCGGTGGTATTTGGCGGGTTCTCACCGGACGCCCTGCGCGACCGCATCCTGGACGCCGACTGCCGCACCGTGATCACAGCCGATGAAGGCGTGCGCGGTGGTAAGCCGGTGGCGTTGAAACAGAATGTCGACAAGGCCCTGGCCAGTTGCCCCGACGTCAGCACGGTGCTGGTGGTACAACGCACCGGCGCCCCGGTGAGCTGGAGCGAAGGCCGCGACCTCAAGTATCAACAGGCCTTGGATGCAGCGAGCGACCATTGCCCTCCAGAACCGATGGACGCCGAAGCCCCGCTGTTTATCCTCTACACCTCCGGCAGCACCGGCAAACCCAAGGGCGTGCTGCACACCACGGGCGGCTACCTGCTCCAGGCGGCAATGACCTTCAAGTACGTACTCGATTACCGCGACGGTGAGGTGTTCTGGTGCACCGCCGACGTGGGTTGGGTCACCGGCCATAGTTACATCGTGTACGGGCCGCTGGCCAATGGCGCGACCTCGCTGATGTTCGAAGGTGTGCCGAGCTACCCGGACAGTTCGCGCTTCTGGCAGGTCATCGATAAACACCAGGTGAATATCTTCTATACCGCCCCCACCGCCTTGCGCGCGTTGATGCGCGAGGGTCACGCCCCGCTGCAGACGACCTCCCGCGCCAGCCTGCGCCTGCTGGGCAGCGTGGGCGAACCGATCAACCCGGAAGCCTGGGACTGGTACTTCAACGCGGTGGGCGAACAGCGTTGCCCCATTGTCGATACCTGGTGGCAGACCGAGACCGGCGGCATCATGCTCAGCCCGCTGGTCAGCGCCCAGCGGATCAAACCGGGTTGCGCCACCCAGCCGATGTTTGGCGTGCAGCCCGTGCTGCTGGATGAACAAGGCAAGGTCATCAGCGGTGCCGGCAGCGGCGTACTGGCGATCAAGGCCAGTTGGCCGGGGCAGATTCGCAGCGTCTACGGCGACCCGCAGCGCATGGTCGACACCTATTTCAAACCCTACCCCGGTTACTATTTCACCGGTGACGGCGCGCGCCGCGATGAGGACGGTGACTACTGGATCACCGGGCGTATCGACGATGTGATCAACGTATCCGGCCACCGTATCGGCACCGCCGAGGTAGAAAGTGCGTTGGTACTGCATGACCAGGTGGCCGAGGCTGCCGTGGTGGGCTACCCCCACGATGTCAAAGGCCAGGGCATCTACGCCTTTGTCACCCCCATGAATGGCGTCGAACCCAGCGAGGCGCTGAAAAAACACCTGCTGGAACTGGTCAGCAAGGAAATCGGCAGCTTTGCCAAGCCGGAACTGATCCAATGGGCACCGGCCTTGCCGAAAACCCGATCCGGCAAGATCATGCGCCGGATTTTGCGCAAGATCGCCTGCAATGAACTGGACAGCCTGGGTGACACCTCGACCCTGGCCGACCCCAGCGTCGTCGACGGCCTGATCGACAAACGCCTGAACCGCTAGGAAACCCGAGTCGCCATGGAATTTATCCGCAGCCGTATCGAAACCCAGTTGATGAGCCTCACCGGCTTGTCACTGGGCCAACTGGATCTGGAAAACCCCAAGGGCGATCCGGGCCTGTTCGGGCCGGACTCGGTCAGTTGGCAAGTCCATGGTGACTTCAGCAGCATGCTTATCGGCGGCATCAGCGCCTTGATGCTGCAAGCCTTGCACCCATTGGCCCTGGCCGGCGTGTGGGACCATTCGAATTTTCGCCAGGACATGCTTGGGCGCCTGCGCCGTACCTCGCAGTTTATTTCCGGTACCACGTTCGGCGCGCGCAAAGACGCCGACTGGCTGATCGAAAAAGTGCGCACCATTCACCTGCAGGTGGTGGGCCATGCCCCGGACGGGAGGCCTTACGCGGCCAGCGATCCAGCGCTGCTGACCTGGGTGCATGTGGCGGAGGTGAGCAACTTTCTTGCTGCCCACTTGCGCTATCGCAACCCGCACCTCTGCGGCCGTGATCAGGACCGTTACTACAACGAGATCGCCGTCGTCGCAGAACGGCTCGGCGCGCAGGATGTGCCGCATTCACGCCAGGAAATTTCCGATTACCTTGAGAGCATCCGCCCGCAATTGCTGTGCGACGAGCGCAGCCGCGAAGTGCTGCGCCTGTTGCTGAACGCGCCCTCCCCCAGCCTGTTGGCCAAGCCTTTTGGTGCCTTGATGATGCAAGCCGGGATCGACCTGCTGCCGGACTGGGCCAGCACCCTGCTCGATCAGCACCAGAGCCCCCTGCAACGCCAGATGATCCGCGCCGGGGTCAAGCGCAGCGCACCGTTGTTGCGCTGGGCGATGCGCAATGGTTCGGTGCAGCGTGCACACCGGCGGATGGGGTTGATGTAGGCGACGCGCCATAGCTGCTAAACTCCGCGCCCTCATTGCCCCCATTTACCTAAGCAAGGCGCGCTCCATGTCTCCCTTGAATCAGGCGCTGCGCGCCGCCCTCGATCATCGCCAGGATCTGATCAGCGAACTGCACGCCCAGGGCACCGACTGCTATCGGCTGTTCCATGGCAGCCAGGAAGGCGCCGGCGGCCTGACCATCGACCGCTATGGCCCGCAGTTACTGGTGCAAAGCTTCCATCAGTCGTTGGAAACCGCCGACCTGCTGGAGCTGCACCAACTGATCAACCAGTACATGGGCCTGGAGTTGCTGCTGGTCTACAACGACCGCTCCCGCGGCAACTCGCGGGTCGATCGCGAAGATTCGGTATACCGCGCCGAACCTGCCGCGCTGGAAGACCTGGTCGGCCACGAATGGGGCCTCAATTACCGTGTCCGTGGGCGCCACGCCGGCCAGGACCCACTGCTGTTCCTCGACCTGCGCAATACCCGCGGCTGGGTCAAGGACCACAGCGCCGGCAAAAGCGTACTGAACCTGTTTGCCTACACCTGTGGGGTGGGCCTGAGCGCCGCTGCCGGTGGTGCGCGCGAGGTATGCAACCTGGACTTCGCCGAGGGCAACCTGGCGGTGGGAGGTGAAAACGGCCAGCTGAATCCACAGCTTCCCACCATGGAGTTCGTGCAATCGGACTACTTCCCGGCGATTCGCCAACTGGCCGGGCTGCCGATCACCCAGCGTCGCGGGCAGAAACTGCCGAGCTATCCGCGCCTCGAGCAGCGTCAATATGACCTGGTGTTGCTCGACCCGCCGGCCTGGGCCAAGAGTGCCTTCGGTACCGTCGACCTGTTGCGTGACTACCAGAGCCTGCTCAAGCCGGCACTGCTCGCTACAGCAGACAATGGCGTGCTGATCTGCTGTAACAACCTGGCAAAAGTCAGCATGGAGAATTGGCGTGAACAGGTGCTGCGTTGTGCGCAAAAGGCTGGGCGTCCGGTGCGGGACTGGAAAATCATGACACCCGGCGCGGACTTTCCCTCACAAGATCAACAGCCACCGCTGAAGACTCTGATACTTCAACTGTAAGCAGCATCCTAAAGGCCCGGTTCTTCGGAACCGAAATCCCGTGCCATACTCCAAGGCACTCCTGTTTGACATAGATGGCGCCGCCCCATGCCCAAAGGATTGATTCGCGCCACTGGCGCCTTGTTGACTGCCCTCGCGTTGTACAGCTTGCTGGGCTTTCTGATTTTGCCTGGCATCGCCCTTCGTATTGCCAACCAACAGTTAGCCAATTACGCCACGGTGCCGGCACGCATCGAGCGGATCGAACTTAACCCGTTCAGCCTGGAAGTCACGGTATGGGGCTTGAAGATTGGCGAACCCGGTAAGGAACAGGTAGGTTTCGAACGGCTTTACGCCAACCTGCAGGCCGATAGCCTGTGGACCCGCGCCCTGCACCTGGCGGATGTGCAACTGGACAAGCCCAGGACCGAGTTGTTGTTCGACAAATCAGGCCAGCTGAATCTGGCGCAGTTGTTCAAGCTGCCACCGAGCGAGCCGACCCCGGCAGACCCTGACGCCAAACCGTTCCCGCTGCGTGTCGACAGTATCAAGCTGGCTGGCGGTTATTTGCATTTCCAAGACCTGCGCCCCAGCGAACCCATCGAATTCCTCTACGATACCCTCGACTTCGAGCTGAAGAACCTCAGCACCCTGCCGGAAGACAATGCGGACATGACCTTGGTCGCCGCCGGCCCTGAAGGCGGACAGATCGACTGGAAAGGCAACTTCAGCCTGGTGCCGATCACGTCCGAAGGTACGCTCAAAGTCACCGGCGGCAAGATGAAAGCCTGGTGGCCGTATGTGCGTGACGCCTTACCCCTGGTACTTGAAGACGGCGTGCTCAACTTCAGTACCGAATACAGGTTCAGTCTGGCCAAAGAAACCGAGCTGAACCTGACCAATACCGCCGCCAGCATCGCACCGTTCGCCATCAAGGCCCCGGATGGCCGGCCGTTGGTGCGCCTGGAGCGTTTGGACGTCAGTGAGACCACGGTGGACCTGGCCAAACAGCAGGTGGTGGTGGGCAAGATCCGCAGCAATAAACTCGAGACCTGGGCGGCTCGTGAAGCGGATGGGCAACTGGACTGGCAAAAACTGTTCGCCGGCCAGCCAGGCAAACCGGCCAAGGCGCCGGAGCCTGCGACTGCACCCGCCACGGCCGACTCGCCAAAGCCTGCGCCCGTCGCCCCAAGCAAGCCCTGGCAAGTGCTGCTCAAGGATGTACAGCTGCGCAACTACCAGGTGCACTTGGCCGACCGCCAGGCCAAACCTGCGGTGGCGCTGGAGCTCGGCCCGTTGAACGTCGACGTGCAGAACTTCGACAGCCTCAACCAGAGCCCCTTCACCCTGAAGGTCGACACCGGCCTGGGCAAGCAGGGCAAGATCCAGGCAACCGGCACGGTCAACCTCAACCCGGTCAGCGCCAAGTTGAAGGTCAATACCAAGGACATCGACCTGCGGGTCGCCCAGTCCTATATCAGCCCGTTTATCCGCCTGGAACTGCGCAGTGGCATGCTTGGCAGCGACCTCGACGTGAACCTGAAAAGCACCGATCCCCTGGCGCTGCAGATCACCGGCCGCGCGCAGGTTGACCAATTGCATACCCTCGACACCCTCAAGACCCGCGACTTCCTCAAATGGCAGCGCCTGGTGCTCGAAGGCGTGAACTACCAACACGGCGACAGCCTGTCGATCGACAAGGTCAACCTGCTGCAGCCCTATGCGCGGTTCATGATCAACGATGACCGCACCACCAACGTCGACGACCTGCTGATCCCGCAGCCGGCCGACAGTGGCGCCAAATCGTCAGCCAAACCTGCCGCGAGCAAAGAAAAATCCCTGGGCATCCATATCGGGCAGATTGCGATCAACGACGGTTCGGCCAACTTCGCCGACTTCAGCCTCACCCCCAACTTCGCCACTGCGATCCAACAGCTCAACGGGCAGATCGGCACCATCGACAGTCACCAGGCCAAACCGGCGAGCGTTGACATCAAGGGCAAGGTCGACCGTTATGCACCGGTGACCATCAAAGGCAGCGTGAACCCGTTTGACCCGATGGCGGCGCTGGACATCGCCACCAGCTTCAAACGTGTCGAGCTGACCACCCTGACGCCTTACTCGGGCAAGTTCGCCGGTTTCCGCATCCGCAAGGGCCGCCTCAACCTTGACCTGCATTACGTGATCACCAAGGGCCAGTTGAAGGCTGAGAACAAAGTGGTGGTCGAGCAATTGCAACTGGGCGAAAAAGTCGACAGCGCCGATGCCGTGGACTTGCCGATTCGTCTGGCAATCGCCTTGCTCAAGGACAGCGACGGCAAGATCTCCATCGAACTGCCCGTATCCGGTGACCTGAATAACCCGCAATTCAGCGTGATGCCCATTGTGTGGCAAACCCTGCGCAATCTGGTGGTGCGAGCGGCCACTGCGCCGTTCAAGTTTATTGGCGGATTGGTCACCGGAGGCGGAGCGGAGGACTTGGGTAGCGTGTCGTTCGCGGCAGGCTCCAGCGAGTTGAACAAAGATGCCGAAGGCGCTCTCAACACCTTGGCCAAAGCCTTGAAAGAACGCCCTGCCCTACGCCTGGAAATCGAAGGCACGGCCGCAGCCAGCAGCGACGGCCCATTCCTGGCGGCCCAGCGACTGGAGCGGGAATACCAATACAACTACTACAAAATGCTGCAGCGCCGTGGCGAGAAAGTCCCGGCCCAGGCGTCCTTGCTGGAAGTCCCTGAGAGCGAAAAAGCCCCCTTGCTCGAAGGTATTTACCGCACCCGCTTGAAACAGCAGCCTCCGGCTGAATGGAAGGACCTGAGCAGCAGTGACCGCACCGCCAGGTTGAAAGAGGGCGTGATCAAGTTCTGGAGTGGCAGTGACGTGCTGCTGCGCCAGTTGGGCCAGGACCGTGCGAGCACGATCAAGGACTACCTAGTGGATAAAGCCCAGCTGGAGGACGACCGGGTCTACTTCATTGACGCGCAACTGGGCCAGGCAGAAAAAGACGGTCGAGTGATAACGCCGATGCACTTGGACGCCGAGTAGGCGCCGCTGGCGCATTACTTTCCCGCCCCAATAGAACAGGCCCCGACACAGAAGTGCCGGGGCCTGTAATGACCACATCCGTGTGGTCGGTCGCATGAAACTTAGAGGTGCATTGAGTGGATATCTAACTCACGCGCCGCCGCCGCTAGTTCAGACGAATTCTTGAGCGTTACTCTGCTTTCAGGCCATCGGCCGATACAGCTTTAACGCCTTTGATTTTCTTGGTGATGTTCACCGCGGTCGTTTTCTGTGCCTCGGTCACAGCGACCGAAGAGGACAGGGAAACTACACCCTTGTTGGTTTCGACTTTGATGTCGGTGCCAGGAATGCCTTTCTCGGTGACCAGGTCAGCTTTGACTTTAGTGGTGATCCAGGTATCAGAGGTTGCGCCTTTGGCGTCAGCCGCTGCACCTTTGGTTTTGTCGATGTTGTCTGCCTTGGTAGCGCCGCCAGCCAACAGGCCGTCAGCCGAAACTGCGGTTACACCTTTGATTTTCTTGGTGATCGCTACGGCAGTTTCTTTCTGCGCGTCCGAAATGGCTACGGTCGAAGACAGGGAAACCACACCTTTGTTGGTCTCAACCTTGATGTCCGAACCAGGGATGCCTTTTTCGGTCAGCAGATCGGATTTAACTTTGGTGGTGATCCAAGTATCCGAAACGCTTTCTTTTGCCTTGGTGGCTTCACCGGCCGCCAGGGTCATTGGAGCTTGGGAAGTCTGGGCAAAGGCCACGTTAGCACCCATGGCCAGGGTCAGAGCGGTAGCAGTAGCGAGAGCGAACTTCTTCATACGAGTAACTCCTGTTTTATTAAAAGTCTGCAGTGTGTGAACCTTGATGCTGCAGCGTTAACAGGGTTATTGCAGGCAGTGTGCCAAGTCGCCACAGAAGATTAAATCGTTAAAAATCATATACTTATAAAAACACTCGAATTTCGGAATCGTGCAACTTGCATGAACGCCATCATGCCTGCGTGCAAGTTGCGGCTTTTGCGATTTACTAAGCGTCTGATTTTTCGGCATTTTCCTTCAGGCGTAAAAAAAGGACTCCGAAGAGTCCTTTTTTCAGCGTTAGCCTGGGGTAATTAAACGCCCGAAGCCTTGGCTGCTGCTACGTCCTTGATGGACAGCTTGATACGGCCGCGGTTGTCCACGTCCAGTACCAGCACTTCCACTTCCTGGCCTTCTTTCAGAATGTCGGTCACTTTCTCAACGCGAGCGTCGCTCAGCATGGAGATGTGAACCAGACCATCTTTGCCTGGCAGGATGTTGACGAATGCGCCGAAGTCGACGATGCGCTCAACCTTACCGACGTAGATCTTGCCGATCTCGGCTTCAGCGGTGATGCCGAGGACGCGTTGACGCGCAGCTTCTGCAGCTTCCTTGGTTTCGCCGAAGATCTTGATCGAGCCGTCGTCTTCGATGTCGATCGAAGCCTTGGTCTCTTCACAGATCGCACGAATGGTCGCGCCGCCTTTACCGATAACATCACGGATTTTGTCGGTGTCGATTTTCATCGCGATCATGGTCGGAGCATTTTCCGACAGTTCGGTACGGGACTGACCAATGATCTGGTTCATCTGACCGAGGATGTTCAGGCGCGCTTCCAGGGCTTGGCCCAGGGCGATTTCCATGATCTCTTCGGTGATGCCCTTGATCTTGATGTCCATCTGCAGCGCGGTAACACCTTTGGCGGTACCGGCTACTTTGAAGTCCATATCGCCCAGGTGGTCTTCGTCACCCAGGATGTCGGTCAGGATGGCGAACTTCTCGCCTTCTTTAACCAGGCCCATGGCGATACCGGCAACCGGCGCCTTCATCGGCACACCCGCGTCCATCAGCGCCAGGGAAGCACCGCAGACCGAAGCCATGGAGCTGGAGCCGTTGGACTCGGTGATTTCCGACACCACACGGATGGTGTACGGGAACACGTCAGCAGCAGGCAGCATGGCCTGGACCGAACGACGGGCCAGACGGCCGTGACCGATTTCGCGACGACCAGCACCGCCCATGCGACCACACTCGCCCACCGAGAACGGCGGGAAGTTGTAGTGCAGCATGAAGGGGTCTTTTTTCTCGCCTTCCAGGGTGTCCAGCAGCTGTGCGTCACGGGCAGTACCCAGGGTCGCAACGACCAGTGCCTGGGTTTCACCACGGGTGAACAGTGCCGAACCGTGAGTCTTCGGCAGAACACCGACTTCGATGTTCAGCGGACGAACGGTGCGGGTGTCGCGGCCGTCGATACGTGGCTTGCCGTTAACGATGTTTTCGCGAACGGTGCGGTATTCGATTTCACCAAAGGCTGCTTTGACTTCGCTGGAAGAAGGCTGGCCTTCTTCGCCGGACAGCTTGGCAACAACCTGGTCCTTCAGCTCACCCAGGCGAGCGTAACGGTCGGCCTTGACGGTGATGGTGTAGGCGTCGGAGATCGCAGTGCCGAACTCGGAGCGGATAGCGCCCAGCAGTTCGGTTGCTTCGGCTTGCGGAGCCCAGGCCCAGGTCGGCTTGGCAGCTTCGGCAGCCAGTTCTTTAACAGCGTTGATCACAACCTGGAACTCGTCGTGGGCAAATAGTACTGCGCCCAGCATCTGGTCTTCGGTCAGCTCTTTGGCTTCCGATTCAACCATCAATACGGCTTCCGACGTACCGGCAACGACCATGTCCAGGCTCGATGCTTTCAGTTGCTCGTAAGTCGGGTTCAGCAGGTAACCGGTGCTTTCGTGGAAAGCAACGCGGGCTGCGCCGATCGGGCCATCGAAAGGAATACCGGAGATGGCCAGGGCAGCCGAAGTACCGATCATCGCCGCGACGTCAGGATCGGTTTTCTTGCTGGTGGAAACGACGGTGCAGACAACCTGCACTTCGTTCATGAAGCCTTCTGGGAACAGCGGACGGATCGGACGGTCGATCAGTCGGGAAGTCAGGGTTTCTTTCTCGGAAGGACGGCCTTCGCGCTTGAAGAAACCGCCAGGGATCTTACCGGCAGCGTAAGTCTTTTCCTGGTAGTGAACGGAAAGAGGGAAGAAGCCTTTGCTTGGGTCGGCGTGCTTGGCGCCAACAACGGTCACCAATACGGTAACGTCGTCGTCAACGGTAACCAGCACTGCGCCGGAGGCTTGACGGGCGATACGGCCTGTCTCGAGGGTAACGGTCGACTGACCGAACTGGAATTTTTTGATAACCGGGTTCACGGTGTCCTACCTTCTTTGTGGCTCTTGGGGAACTTGTCTTCTTGCGAAATTCTTGGGCAATGTCGGGAATCGGCCCAACCCTTGTCCAGGGGTAAAACGTGTATCCAGATAAAACTTGAGGCTGGGAGCCTACCATGGGCCAGCGGGAATCCCACTGACACACGGCAGACAACCAACCTCTAGCGCAATCGCTGATTAGCGACGCAGACCCAGGCGACCGATCAGAGCCTGATAACGACCCAGATCCTTGCCTTTCAGGTAGTCCAGCAGCTTACGGCGCTGGTTTACCATGCGGATCAGACCACGACGGGAGTGGTGATCTTTACCGTTGGCCTTGAAGTGACCCTGCAGCTTGTTGATGTTGTGGGTCAGCAGTGCAACTTGCACTTCTGGCGAACCAGTGTCACCAACAGCTTGCTGGTAGTCAGCTACGATTTGTGCTTTTTCTTGAACGTCGAGAGCCATGAGGCAATCCTTTTTTCAGGAAACCACCCAAAGGGCAGTTTCAACAGGCCAGGGACAAATCCCTGTATCTAAAAATGAGTGTTGACCGTGCCTGTTAACAGCCACACTCGTTCGGTCATTCTGACCGAATCAGTCGACGTGGCGCGATGCGCCCGTCTTCGCTCACTTCACCGATACCGATAAAGCGACCGTTATGATCCTGTACCCGCACCATGCCGAACTTCGGGGCATCCGGGGCGCGTACCGGCTGGCCGTTAAGCCAGTAGAACGCGCTGTGTTCCGAAAAGTGCAGTAATGGCCAATCCAGCAAGCCACTGTCCGACGGCATCAGGAAGCGATCAACCGCTTCGTTGCCACCTTCGGCGTGTACCGCCTCCAACTCTTCCAGTGTGACCGTCTGGGCCAGGCTGAAAGGTCCGGCCTGGGTGCGTCGCAGTTCAGCTACATACGCGCCGCAACCGAGCTGCTCACCAATATCTTCCACCAGGGTACGGATATAAGTGCCTTTGCTGCAGTCCACGGCCAAGCGTGCGGTGTCACCTTCACAGGCGAGCAATTCCAAGCGCGCAATAGTAACAGAACGCGGTTCGCGCTCCACTACTTCGCCCGCACGTGCCAGCTTGTAAAGGGGCTGCCCATCACGCTTGAGCGCCGAGTACATCGGCGGTATCTGACTGATTTGCCCACGAAAAGCAGGTAAAGCAGCTTCGATATCAGCACGACCAACGGTCACGTCGCGAACCTGCAAAACATCACCTTCGGCGTCTGCCGTGGTGGTGGTCTTGCCCAGTTGCATCAGGGTTTCGTAACCCTTGTCGGAATCGAGCAGGTATTGCGAGAACTTGGTGGCCTCGCCAAAGCACAACGGCAGTACACCGGTGGCCAGGGGATCGAGGCTGCCGGTGTGTCCGGCCTTCTCGGCATTGAGCAACCAGCGGACCTTCTGCAACGCGGCATTGGAGGTAAAGCCAATCGGCTTGTCGAGCAGAATGATGCCGCTGACGTTGCGACGGATACGTTTGACCTGAGCCACCGCTTACTCCTTGGCGTCTTCAGGTGTGGATGGGTGCTGGCTGTCTTCAGCCACGGCGCGCTCGATCAGTGCCGACAGGTGCGCGCCACGCACAACGCTTTCGTCGTAGTGGAAGTGCAACTGGGGCACGCTGCGCAGCTTCATTTCACGGGCCAACTGCATGCGCAGGAAACCTGCGGCCGAGTTGAGTACCTTGATGCTTTGCGCGATTTCTTCGCTGTTGTCCTGCCCCATCACGGTGATGAAGATCTTCGCGTGACCCACGTCACGGCTCACTTCAACAGCGGTGATGGTGACCAGGCCAACGCGGGGGTCTTTGACTTCGCGACGGATCAGTTGGGCCAGCTCACGCTGCATCTGATCGCCGATACGCTGGGTACGGCTGTATTCTTTTGCCATGTCTTGTTACCTGTTACTGCCACACGGTGAAACCCATGGGGTCTGAAAGCGGCAAACGCCCGGCCTGACAAAAGCCAGACCGGGCGTTGCGTTTAGAGTCCTCACGCTGCGCGGGGCATTTGCATGCCCACACGCGGCGTGGCTCCTGAAGTGCGCGAGTTAGAGGCTGCGAGCAACCTGAACCTTCTCGTAGACTTCGATCTTGTCGCCAGCCTTGACGTCGTTGTAGCTCTTGACGCCGATACCGCATTCCATGCCGGCACGCACTTCGGAAGCGTCATCCTTGAAGCGGCGCAGGGATTCCAGCTCGCCTTCGAAGATAACGATGTCTTCACGCAGTACACGGATTGGACGATTACGGTACACGGTACCTTCGATAACCATGCAGCCGGCGATCGCACCGAATTTCGGCGAGCGGAACACGTCACGTACTTCGGCGACACCCAGGATGTTCTCCCGGACGTCACTGCCAAGCATACCGGTGAGGGCTTTCTTGACGTCTTCGATGATGTCGTAGATGACGTTGTAGTAACGCATGTCCAGGCCTTCCTGCTCGACGATCTTGCGAGCGCCAGCATCGGCACGCACGTTGAAGCCGAACAGTACAGCGTTGGAAGCCAGTGCCAGGTTGGCGTCGGACTCGGTAATACCACCGACACCGCCACCCACAACACGCACTTGCACTTCGTCGTTACCCAGGCCATTCAAGGCGCCGTTCAACGCTTCGAGGGAACCACGAACGTCAGACTTGAGGACGATGTTAAGCGTCTTCTTCTCGGCCTGGCCCATGTTCTCGAAGATGTTTTCCAGCTTGCCGGCATGCGCGCGAGCCAGTTTGACTTCACGGAACTTGCCTTGACGGAACAGAGCCACTTCACGGGCTTTCTTCTCGTCAGACAGCACGCTCATCTCGTCGCCAGCGTCCGGGGTACCGTCCAGGCCGAGGATCTCGACAGGGATGGAAGGACCGGCTTCCTTGATTGGCTTGCCGTTCTCGTCGAGCATGGCACGTACACGGCCATAGTTCGAACCGACCAGTACCATGTCGCCTTGACGCAGGGTACCGTCTTGAACCAGTACGGTTGCAACCGGGCCACGACCCTTGTCGAGACGCGACTCAACCACAACACCACGACCTGGGGCCGATGGGGTTGCTTTCAGTTCAAGTACTTCAGCTTGCAGCAGGACAGCTTCGAGCAGTTCGTCCACGCCAGTACCGACTTTCGCCGAAACCGAAACGAATGGCGTATCACCGCCCCACTCTTCAGACGTCACGCCATGAACCGACAGTTCGCTACGGATGCGATCGAGATCGGCGCCCGGCTTGTCGATCTTGTTCACGGCAACAACCAGAGGAACACCAGCGGCTTTAGCGTGCTGGACAGCTTCAATGGTCTGCGGCATCACGCCGTCGTCCGCTGCAACGACCAGGATCACGATGTCAGTCGCCTTGGCACCACGGGCACGCATTGCGGTAAACGCGGCGTGACCTGGGGTGTCGAGGAAGGTGACCATGCCGCGCTCGGTTTCAACGTGGTACGCACCGATGTGCTGGGTGATACCGCCGGCTTCGCCAGCAGCTACCTTGGCACGACGGATGTAGTCGAGCAGCGAAGTCTTACCATGGTCAACGTGGCCCATTACGGTCACGACTGGCGCACGGGAGAATGTCTCGCCTTCAAACTTCAGGGACTCAGCCAGGGAATCTTCCAGGGCGGTGTCGCTGACCAGGGTCACTTTGTGGCCCAGTTCTTCGGCTACCAGTTGAGCAGTTTCCTGATCAAGCACCTGGTTGATGGTCGCTGGAGTACCCAGTTTGAACATGAACTTGATGATTTCAGCAGCCTTGACCGACATCTGGTTGGCAAGATCGCCAACCGTGATGGTCTCGCCGATCTGCACATCACGCACGACAGGGCCGGTTGGGCTCTGGAAACCGTGGGCGTTGCGTTTCTTCAGCTTGGCCTTGCCGCGACCACCACGACGGAAGCCATCGCTTTCTTCGTCGGTAGTCCGTGGAGCAACGCGTGGAGCAGGCGCTTTCTCTTTGACCGAAGCACGATGCGGAGCGTTTTTGCGCTCGCCATCGCCACCACCACCGCGACGATTGTTATCGTCGGCACGTGGTTTATCCGGACGACGAGGTTCTTCGCGCTTGCGGGCATCGGCAGCAGGTGCTGGTGCAGCGGCAACCGGAGCGGCCTCACGCACAGCGTCTGCAGGAGCGCCAGGCGCGGCTACCGCTTCAGTGGAAGCAGTTTGCGCAGCAGCAGGCTGACGACGCGCTTCTTCTTCGGCGCGACGCTTGGCTTCTTCTTCAGCCTTCTGACGTGCAGCATTTTCTACTGCGCGACGTTCTTCCAGTTCGCGTTTGCGCTCGGCTTCGATTTCTTCCGGGCTGCGCTGTACGAAGACTTTCTTCTTGCGTACTTCAACGCTGATGCTCTTGCTACCCGCAACCCGCAGGGTGCTGGTGGTTTTGCGCTGCAATGTAATCTTGCGCGGTTCTTCCACTTTCGCCTTGTGGCTGCTCTTCAAGTGAGTCAGCAAAGACTGCTTCTCACTATCGCTCACACCTTCATCGGCGGCGGTGTGCGGCAGACCTGCCTCACGCATCTGCTGCAACAGGCGCTCTACCGGTGTTTTGACCTCATCGGCCAGTTGTTTCACCGTGACTTGCGTCATGCACTTCTCTCCTCAGGCCGCGCCTAATTACTCGAACCAATGGGCTCGGGCGGCCATGATCAACTTGCCGGCACGATCATCGTCAATGCCGTCGATGTCGAGCAGATCGTCAATAGACTGCTCGGCCAGGTCTTCGCGGGTAATTACGCCGCGCACCGCCAGTTCCATCGCCAAATCCTTGTCCATACCCTCAAGCGAGAGCAGGTCTTCGGCCGGATGGGCGTCTGCCAGCTTTTCCTCAGTAGCGATGGCTTTAGTCAACAAACGATCCTTGGCCCGAGCGCGAAGCTCGTTGACGGTGTCTTCGTCAAAGCCGTCGATGTTGAGCATTTCTTCCAACGGTACGTAGGCAATCTCTTCCAGGCTGGTGAAGCCTTCATCTACCAGCACCTGCGCCAGGTCTTCGTCGACTTCCAACTCGTCGATGAAGTTGCGCAGGATGTCACCGGTTTCAGCTTGCTGCTTAGCCTGGATGTCCGATTCGGTCATTACGTTCAGGGTCCAGCCGGTCAACTGGCTGGCCAGACGCACGTTCTGACCACCACGACCAATGGCCTGGGCCAGATTGTCTGCGCCAACGGCGATGTCCATTGCATGGGCATCTTCGTCAACGATAATTGCCGCCACTTCAGCCGGCGACATGGCATTGATCACGAACTGCGCCGGGTTATCGTCCCAGAGGACGATGTCCACACGCTCACCACCCAATTCGCCCGACACTGCCTGGACGCGCGAACCGCGCATACCGATGCAAGCGCCTTGCGGGTCGATGCGTTTGTCCTTGGAGCGGACCGCGATCTTGGCACGCGAACCCGGGTCGCGGGACGCAGCCATGACTTCGATCAGGCCTTCGGCAATTTCCGGCACCTCGATACGGAACAACTCAATCAGCATTTCCGGCGCAGTACGCGACAGAATCAACTGAGGGCCACGGTTCTCGGTGCGGATTTCCTTGAGCAGCGCACGCAAACGCACGCCAACACGGAAGGTTTCGCGAGAGATGATGTCTTCGCGGGCCAGCAACGCTTCAGCGTTGTTGCCCAGGTCGACGATCACATTGTCGCGGGTCACTTTTTTCACGGTGCCGGAGATGATTTCCCCCAGGCGCTCGCGATAGGCATCAACGACTTGAGCGCGCTCGGCTTCGCGAACCTTCTGCACGATGACCTGCTTGGCGGTCTGTGCAGCAATGCGGCCGAACTCGATGGACTCGATCTTTTCTTCAACGACATCACCGACCTGGGCGCCTGGGTGCGTTTCAGCAACCTTGCTTGGCCAGGTTTCGATGGCCGGATCATCAAGATCGGCCTCTTCGACGACCGTCCAGCGACGGAAAGTCTCATAGGCACCGGTGTGGCGGTTGATTTCCACACGCAGATCAACTTCGTCTTCAAAACGCTTTTTGGTAGCAGTGGCCAGGGCCAGCTCCAGCGCTTCAAAAATCACGTTTGCCGGTACGCCCTTTTCATTGGATACCGACTCAACAACCAGCAGTACTTCTTTGCTCATCGTACGCCTCGCCTTTCGCAAGCCATTGGATCCGCGGGATCCGCGTCTCAGTCAAAACTGGGAATAATGTTGGCCTTGTCGATCATATCGATCGGCAACAGGAACTCATGGTCTTCTACCTGCACCACGACATCCTGTTCTTCTACACCGCGCAGAAGGCCCTGAAAGTTGCGACGCCCTTCAAACGGGGATCGCAGCTTGATCTTCACTTGTTCACCGGCAAATTTTGCAAACTGATCAATAGTGAACAGTGGGCGTTCCATGCCTGGCGAGGAAACTTCGAGGGTGTACTCAACGGAGATAGGATCTTCAACATCCAGAACACCGCTGATCTGACGGCTGACAATGGCACAATCGTCCACCAGCACGCCGCCCTCTTTATCGATATAAACGCGCAACATTGAGTGGCGACCTTGAGCCGAAAACTCAATACCCCAGCATTCATAGCCTAGGGCCACGACCACCGGGGCCAACAAGGCCTGCAACTCTTCTAGCTTGCTCGACACCTGAACCCCCTCGTGCATGTATGTGCATGCTGTGCAAAATAAAAAAATGGGCGAAACGCCCATCCTTGAAACGCCGTCGAACAGCGGCGTTGAAAGTGTCCAGCTAACAAAAAGCCCCTTAAAAGGGGCTCCGCTAAAACTGGTTGCGGGGGCCGGATTTGAACCGACGACCTTCGGGTTATGAGCCCGACGAGCTACCAGACTGCTCCACCCCGCGACAAAGCTGGGGCGGAAGTATACGACCGATCCCTTACAGGGTCAATGTAACCTTCCACCTACAAGAAAGCCCGCAACAGCGGGCTCTCCTGATAATTGGTACCGAGAAGGGGACTCGAACCCCTACACCCTATGGGCACAACCACCTCAAGGTTGCGTGTCTACCAATTCCACCACCTCGGCAATACAGCGTTTACAACCCTTCTTACTTCTGCTCTTGAGCTGGAGGTACGTCAGTCGCTGGAGTAGCCGACTTTTGCTCTTGAAGCACCGGGACATCATCAGAAGCCGGTTTTGCTTTTGGAACTTCCAACACTGCTGGGTTTGGCAAACCTACCTGAGTCAGCACATGAGCCTTCTCTTTAGCAAAGTAACCCAACCCCAAGCTGGTTATGAAGAAACCGGCGGCAAGTATAGCAGTAAACTTACTAAGAAAGGTAGAGGAACCTTGGCTTCCGAACACAGTATTTGAAGCACCTGCACCGAAAGACGCACCAGCATCCGCACCTTTACCCTGTTGCAACAAAACCAGGGCAACTACGCCCAGGGCAGCCAACAGATGAAAAACGACTACGACTGTTTCCAGCATTTTTTCAGTTTCCCGCGGCGCGACAAATCGCACCGAACTCATCTGCATTCAGGGAAGCTCCACCAATGAGCCCCCCATCGATATCCGGCATGCCGAACAGTTCGACCGCATTGGCCGCCTTCGCGCTGCCGCCGTATAGAAGCCGCACACCTTGTGCGACTTCAGAATTCTCTGCCGCCAACTGCGCGCGGATGGCTGCGTGCACATCCTGCGCCTGTTGCGGTGTAGCAGTCAGCCCGGTACCAATGGCCCAGACCGGCTCGTAAGCAATTACCGCCTTTGCGAACGCACCAACACCCAGCTCCTCGATGATGCTGCCAAGCTGACGCGAGACAACTTCAAGAGTCTTGCCCGATTCCCGCTGCTCAAGGGTCTCCCCAATACACAACACCGGAATCAAGCCACAAGCCTGCGCTGCTGCGAACTTGCGATTGAGTGTCCCATCACGCTCGCCCATCATCTGACGGCGCTCGGAGTGCCCGACAAGCACATAGGAACAACCCGCATCAACCAGCTGACTCGGTGCAATCTCACCGGTCAACGCACCTTGCATGGCTTCCACCGCAGAGTTCTGCGCGCCGACCTGAATCGACTTACCTTTCAAGCCATCCACCACTTGGGTGATATGCAAGCAAGGCGGGAACACCGCGATATCAACACCGCTAGGCAAGGCCAAGTGACGAAGGCCATTGATCAGCTCAGCGACACTGGCGCGGGTACCGTGCATCTTCCAGTTACCAGCTACCATAGTGCGACGCATGCTGTACCTCGTCGGTCAAAGTGGGCGCAGATGTTACCCAACCACATCATCACTGGCAAGCCGAATTCAGGCGCAAACTTCAGTTACCAGTTTTGCCAGGTCTTCGGCATGGCCGCGAACCTGTATTTCGTCGTCACCTTCGACCATGACGCGTACCAAAGGCTCTGTGCCGGACTTGCGTAGCAATACCCGTCCACGACCAGCCATTGCCAGGGTCGCGCGCTCACAAGCCTCTTTGACAGCAGGGTGCTCGATCGGGTTTTCCCCACCTGCGAAACGCACGTTCAGCAATACTTGCGGGCATTTGCGCAAAGCCTGACGCGCCTGGGCCAGGCTCTCTTCGCGGCGACGCAAAGCCAATAGCACCTGCAACGCCGCAATAATCGCGTCACCGGTGGTGGTGTGCTGGAAGCACACCACGTGCCCGGAGTTCTCACCACCTACCTGCCAGTTACGCTCCAGCAGCTCGGCGATCACATACCGGTCACCGACGTTGGCGCGAACAAAAGGAATACCCAGGTCTGCCAACGCCAACTCAAGCCCCAGGTTGCTCATCAGCGTACCGACGACACCGCCTTGCAGCTTGTTACGCTCATGCAGGTCGCGGGCAATGATGAACAACAGATCATCGCCGTCCACCACGGCACCCGTGTGGTCAACCATCAGCACGCGGTCGCCGTCACCGTCGAAGGCAATCCCGAGGTCGGCGTGCTCGGCCAGGACAGCGGCCTGCAACTGCTCCATATGGGTGGAGCCGCAGTTTTCGTTGATGTTCAATCCGTTGGGCTGAGCCGACAGCACTGTCACGTCTGCGCCAAGCTCCCTGAATACGCTTGGCGCGACTTTGTAGGTCGCACCATGGGCGCAGTCGACAACAACCTTCAGGCCGGCAAAATTGGTACTGGTAGGCACACTGCTCTTGCAGAACTCGATATAACGACCGGACGCGTCATTGATGCGCGACACCTTGCCCAGCTTGCTGGACTCGACCACGGTCATCGGCGCATCCAACAGCTCTTCGATCATCAACTCGATCTCATCCGGCAACTTGGTGCCCTGACCGGAGAAGAACTTGATGCCGTTGTCGTCATGTGGATTGTGCGAAGCACTGATCACAATACCGGCCTCAGCGTGAAAGGTACGCGTCAGGTATGCAATCGCGGGCGTCGGCATTGGCCCCAGCAACATCACATCGGCGCCTGCGGCGGATAAGCCGGCCTCAAGCGCTGATTCAAACATGTATCCCGAAATCCGGGTGTCCTTGCCCACCAGGATGCGGCACGCCCCCATGCTGCGGAAAGCCATACCAGCCGCCCATCCAAGCTTGAGCATGAAATCAGGAGTAATCGGAAACTCGCCGACCCGACCACGGATACCGTCGGTGCCAAAGTATTTTTTAGTCATAAGTGCTCCATCATTCTTATTCGGCTGATTCCACAGCTGCAATCATGCGTACCACATCCACGGTCTCAGCAACGTCATGCACACGCAAGATGCGCGCACCCTTGGTCACCGCGAGCGCCGCCAGTGCAAGACCGCCGTACAACCGCTCACCCACCGGACGGCTCAATGCCAGCCCTATCATGCTCTTGCGCGAAACACCGACCAACAGGGGCCGACCAAGGGCATGCAAGGACTCCATGTGTTTGAACAAACTCAAATTGTGTTGCAGGGTCTTGGCGAAACCAAACCCCGGATCAAGGATGATCCTTTCCGGCGCAATACCTACCGCGACGCACTGGGCAACGCGCTCGGAGAGAAAACCACTCACTTCACCAACCAGGTCATCATAGTGCGGGCTGTCCTGCATATTGCCGGGCTCACCCAGCATATGCATCAAACACACCGGCAAACCGGTGGCTGCGGCTGCATCCAGGGCACCGTCGCGCCGCAGGGACCGCACATCGTTGATCAAGCCGGCACCTAATCGCGCAGTCTCACGCATCACGGCCGGGGTGGAGGTATCAACCGAAATGATCACATCCAACTCTCGAGCGATGCGCTCGACAATCGGCGCCACGCGCTCCAACTCCTCCAGAGGAGAAACTGCGCGAGCACCAGGCCGAGTCGATTCACCGCCCACATCAATCAAGGTCGCGCCAGCCGCCACCATGGCTTCTGCGTGGCGCAATGCAGCATCAAGCTGGCTGAAGCGGCCACCATCGGAAAAGGAGTCAGGGGTTACATTAAGAATGCCCATGACATGCGTATGGGCCAAATCAAGAACCCGGTTGCCGCAAGGCAACCGGGGGGAGGACGGAGCAAAAGTCATTTCAAACCTTAATGGTCAGCTGCCGGGCCGCCGATTGGGGTTTCAGGGCGCTCGTTCTGAACCACTGGCGGGGTGCCCGAAGTACCCGAACCACCTTCCCAATCACGAGGCTCACGAGGCGCCCGACCGGCCATAATGTCGTCGATCTGGTCTGCGTCGATGGTCTCGTACTTCATCAGTGCATCAGCCATTGCATCAAGTTTGTCGCGATTATCCGTCAGGATCTGCTTGGCAGTGCCGTAGCACTGGTCAATGATACTGCGCACCTCAGAATCGATCAGCTTGGCTGTCTCACCGGAGAAACTGGCGTTTTGACCACCGCCGCCACGCCCCAGGAATACTTCACCTTCTTCTTCGGCATACATCAAAGGACCGAGTTTTTCCGACAAGCCCCACTTGGTCACCATGTTCCGCGCAATCTGGCTGGCGCGCATGATGTCGTTGGAAGCCCCAGTGGTCACGCCGTCGAAGCCCAAGGTCATTTCTTCAGCAATTCGACCGCCGTACAGCGAGCAGATCTGACTGATCAGCGCACGCTTGGAGAGGCTATAACGATCCTCCTCCGGCAGGAACATGGTGACACCCAACGCACGACCACGAGGAATAATCGACACTTTGTAGACCGGGTCATGCTCAGGCACGACGCGCCCCACAATGGCGTGGCCGGCTTCGTGATAAGCAGTGTTCTGCTTCTCTTTTTCGGACATGACCATGGATTTGCGCTCAGCGCCCATCATGATCTTGTCTTTCGCCAACTCGAACTCTTTCATTTCAACGATGCGCTTGCCGGTACGGGCTGCAAACAACGAAGCCTCGTTCACCAGGTTGGCCAGGTCAGCACCCGAGAACCCCGGGGTACCACGGGCAATCACAGCCGGTGCAACGTCGTCGCCCATTGGCACTTTGCGCATGTGCACTTTCAGGATTTGTTCGCGCCCACGGATGTCCGGCAGGCCAACCACCACCTGGCGGTCAAAGCGGCCTGGACGCAGCAGCGCAGGATCCAACACGTCCGGACGGTTGGTTGCCGCGATGACGATGATGCCGTCATTCATCTCGAAACCATCCATCTCGACCAGCAACTGGTTGAGGGTTTGCTCACGCTCATCATGACCACCGCCCATGCCAGCACCACGATGGCGACCAACGGCGTCGATTTCATCGATGAAGATGATGCATGGCGCATGCTTCTTGGCCTGTTCGAACATGTCGCGAACGCGGCTCGCACCGACACCGACGAACATTTCAACGAAGTCAGAACCGGAAATGGTGAAGAACGGTACCTTGGCTTCGCCGGCAATGGCCTTGGCCAGCAAGGTTTTACCGGTACCTGGAGGGCCGACCATCAGCACTCCGCGAGGAATACGGCCACCCAGGCGCTGGAATTTGCCTGGATCGCGCAAGAACTCAACCAACTCGCCGACTTCTTCCTTGGCTTCGTCGCAACCCGCTACGTCCGCCAGGGTAGTCTTTACCTGATCTTCAGAGAGCAGGCGCGCCTTACTCTTGCCGAAGCTCATCGGCCCGCCCTTGCCTCCCGCACCGCCTTGCATCTGGCGCATGAAGAACATGAACACGGCAATGATCACCAGGATCGGGAAGCTTGCCACCAGGAGTTGAGTCCAGATGCTCTGCTGCTCAGGCTGCTTGCCTTCGACAACCACGTGGTTATCCACCAGGTCGCCGATCAGACCGTTGTCCTGAATTGCCGGACGAATGGTCTTGAAGCTGTCGCCATCGTTGCGTTTGCCGGTGATCACGTAGCCATCAACCGCTACGCGCTCGACCTTGCCATCCTTAACTTGCTGGATGAAGTCGGAATAGTTGAGGGTCTGCGGCTCGTTAGGGCTGGAGAAGTTGTTCATCACCGTCACGAGGACAGCCGCGATGATCAACCACAGGATCAGATTCTTTGCCATATCGTTCAATTAACTACCCTCTGAAGCAAGCTCCGCTACTGGCGCGCGCTTCGCATGATATTCACCGGCCTAACTTACTACATTACCTACAACTCTGGCAGGCGCCGTCTGTAACCCTTTGTGAAACTTTGACTACACAATATTCGTAAAGCTTCGTGACGAAAGCGATATAAAAAAACCTATCGCCCTCCTCGAATTCCTCAAAAACGCTCTTCACTCGCCGCGCCTTCGACGCCACGGAAGCCGCGGCACAGCAGGTATTGCTCCCTGGACCGGTCCCGGGAAGAGTCTGGTTTACGCGTCTGCACCTTGTCGAACAATTTGCGGATGTTCTTGTGGTACTCGTCGAAACCCTCTCCCTGGAACACCTTCACCAGGAAATCGCCACCGGGACGCAACACCCGACCCGCCAAATCCAGCGCCAATTCGCAAAGGAACATGGCCCGCGGCATATCAACGGCCGGTAATCCACTCATATTGGGGGCCATGTCGGAAATCACAAGGTCTACCTGCGAATTTCCCACAGCCTCAAGGATCTGGGCGAGCACTGTGTCCTGGGTAAAGTCTCCATGAACAAAGGTCACATCCGGGATGCTGTCCATTTCCAGGATGTCGGAAGCAATCAGGCGACCTTGACCACCAATCAGACGACTGGTCACCTGGGACCAGCCACCGGGAGCCGCGCCAAGATCGATGACGCTCATGCCTGGACGAATCAACTTGTCCTTGTCCTGGATCTCCAACAGCTTGTAGCTGGCCCGGGAACGATAGCCATCCTTTTGCGCCTTTTTGACGTAAGGATCGTTGAAATGCTCTTGCAGCCACTTAAGGCTAGTTTTGGAACGGGCCACGGGCCACCTCGAAAATAAAACGGGTCGTGATTAACTGGGCGGTCCCGGACTCGCTCGGGTAAACTGGCCGCCGCTTTTTACAAGATCAGACGCAGGGGTCAGATTATGCCGCTCACTCAAGAGCAGAAGAAACAGTACAAATCCATTGGCCACCATCTGAAACCAGTTCTGATTGTGGCAGACAACGGTTTGACTGAAGGTGTGTTAGCCGAACTTGAACGCGCATTGGGCGATCACGAACTGATCAAGATCAAGGTCAACATCCTTGACCGCGAGGCGCGCCTGGCCGCCATTGCAGAACTGTGCAAGGTTGGCAAGGCGGACCTGGTTCAGGTCATCGGCAAGATGGCGCTGCTGTATCGCAAGAACTTCAGCGTCAACAAGCAACTGTCGAACGTACACCGCTTCAAGTAATACAAAGGGTCACGGGCGTGCTTCGCGCGCCCCGCCACTCCATCCCGGAGCAGGCTGTATAACCAGCACCAGGCCGGAGAACCCTAGCACAAGATAGCTGAATAGCTGCCAGCGCAACGCTTCCGGCAGCCAGACATGCACAATGCAATACATTGCACACGCATACAGCGCCATCAACAGCAGTTGGCCGCGAATATCCCGCCACAGACTCTCCAAGCCTTCAGCCTTGACCAGCACCAACGCCTGAAGCGCTACGCACGCCGCCGCGAAACCCACCAGCAGCGCACTCAGTAATCCATCGATTTCATCGATCAGCAACGGAGCCAGGCCAATCACGCCCAGCACCGGCAATACACCAAGATGTAACAACCATAGGCCGCCCACCCAAAGCATCTGGGCAAGCTGCCAAAGCATGGCGCCCGCACGAAGCGGGCGCCGCCTTTCAGATGTGACGAACTTCAACAATCTCGTACTCGATCACACCGCCTGGCGTTTTGACAGACACCACATCACCCTCTTCCTTGGCGATCAAGGCACGGGCCAGTGGTGAGCCGACGGAGATCTTGCCGAGCTTGAAGTCAGCCTCGTCCTCTCCCACGATGTGGTAGACCACGCTCTCGTCAGTCTCAACGTTGGCGATCTCCACGGTGGTACCGAAAATCACCTTGCCAGTGTGGGGAATAGTCGTGACGTCGATGATCACCGCATTCTGCAAACGGCCTTCGATATCACGGATCCGCGCTTCGACCATACCCTGCTGCTCACGAGCAGCGTGGTATTCGGCGTTTTCCTTCAGGTCACCCAGCTCGCGGGCCGTACCAATGTCCTGACTCAGCTTTGGACGTACGACCTTGGTCAGATGGGCGTGCTCCTCTTCCAGGGCCTTGGCACCCTGGACGGTCATTGGGTATTTGATCATGCCTTCAATCCTGCATGTAGATCCTGCAAGCGACGCACGGTCTTTTCCGGACCGAACTTGAGCGCTTCGCAGATAGCTTCGCCAGCAGCAATAGTGGTGGTGCAGTAGATCTTGTGCTGCAAGGCATTACGGCGAATGGAGTAGGAATCCGCGATCGACTGGCGACCTTCGGTGGTGTTGATGATCAGCGTGACTTCATCATTCTTGATCATGTCGACCACATGCGGACGGCCTTCCGTCACCTTGTTCACGCGGCGCACTTTCAAGCCGGCCGCTTCGATCAGCTTGGCGGTCCCGGCAGTTGCCACGATTTCAAAGCCCAAGTTGATCAGATCACGGGCCACGCCTGCAACCAGCGGCTTGTCATCATCACGCACGCTGATAAATGCAGTACCGCCGGTCGGCAGCACTTCGCTGGCGCCCATCTGGGCCTTGGCGAATGCTTCACCGAAGGTGTCGCCCACGCCCATCACTTCACCGGTGGACTTCATCTCCGGACCGAGGATCGGGTCCACACCAGGGAATTTGGCAAATGGGAACACTGCCTCTTTCACACTGTAGAAGTTCGGAATGATTTCCTTGGTGAAGCCAATTTCCTTCAGGGTCTTACCCGCCATCACACGCGCAGCGATCATGGCCAGGGACACGCCGATGCACTTGGAAACGAACGGCACGGTACGCGAAGCACGCGGGTTGACTTCAATGACGTAGATGTCTTCGCCCTGCAGCGCCAACTGTACGTTCATCAGGCCGACAACACCCAACTCCAAGGCCATTTTCTTGACCTGCTCGCGCATCTCGTCCTGGATATGTGCAGGCAACGAATACGGCGGCAGCGAGCACGCGGAGTCACCGGAGTGAACGCCCGCCTGCTCGATGTGCTGCATGATCGCGCCGATGACCACGTCGGTACCGTCGCAAACTGCATCCACGTCCATTTCGATGGCGCAGTTGAGGAAGTGGTCCAGCAGCACCGGGCTGTCGTTGGACACTTTTACCGCATCACGCAGGTAACGCTTGAGCTCTTCTTCTTCGTAGACGATTTCCATCGCCCGGCCGCCCAGCACGTAGGATGGACGCACCACCAGCGGGTAGCCGATCTTGCTGGCTGCACGGATGGCCTCGTCTTCGCTGCGCACGGTAGCGTTTGGCGGCTGGCGCAGGTTCAGGCGCTCAACCATTTGCTGGAAGCGCTCACGATCTTCGGCACGGTCGATGGCGTCAGGGCTCGTGCCGATGATTGGCACGCCGGCGGCCTCAAGGGCACGCGCCAGTTTCAGCGGGGTTTGGCCGCCGTACTGGACGATCACGCCTTTGGGCTTCTCGACGCGACAGATTTCCAACACGTCTTCCAACGTTACCGGCTCGAAGTACAGGCGGTCGGAAGTGTCGTAGTCAGTGGAAACAGTTTCCGGGTTGCAGTTGACCATGATGGTCTCGTACCCGTCTTCGCGCAGCGCGAGGGCGGCATGTACGCAGCAATAGTCGAATTCGATGCCTTGGCCGATACGGTTCGGACCACCACCCAGGATGATAATCTTGTCGCGGCCCGACGGCGCGGCCTCGCACTCTTCCTCGTAGGTGGAGTACAGGTACGCAGTGTCGGTGGCGAACTCGGCAGCACAGGTGTCAACGCGCTTGTAGACCGGGAAGATCTCCAGCTTGTGGCGATGCGTGCGCAGGTTTTTCTCGGTCACACCCAGCAGCTTGGCCAGGCGCTGGTCGGAGAAGCCTTTGCGCTTGAGGCGGAACATCATGTCGCGATCGATGCTGGCCAGACCCAGGGTCTTGACCTTCTCCTCTTCCTTGATCAGATCTTCGATCTGCACCAGGAACCACGGATCGATCATGTTCATGCCGAAGATGTCTTCGACAGTCATGCCGGCGCGGAAGGCGTCAGCCACATACCAGATACGCTCGGCGCCCGGCACGGTCAGCTCGCGCTTGAGGATGCTCATGCTTTCCGGATTGCTCAGGTCGAGCTTCTCGTCCAGGCCGCAAACGCCCACTTCCAGGCCACGCAGGGCTTTCTGCAGGGACTCCTGGAAGGTTCGGCCGATGGCCATGACTTCACCCACCGACTTCATCTGGGTGGTCAGGCGCGCGTCGGCTTTGGCGAACTTCTCGAAGGCAAAGCGTGGCAGCTTGGTCACGACATAGTCGATGGACGGTTCGAAGGACGCCGGCGTAGCGCCGCCCGTGATTTCGTTTTGCAGTTCGTCCAGGGTGTAACCGATAGCCAGCTTGGCGGCGATACGCGCAATCGGGAAGCCGGTCGCTTTCGATGCCAGCGCCGAAGAACGCGATACACGCGGGTTCATCTCGATCACGACCATGCGGCCGGTGTCCGGGCAGATACCGAACTGAACGTTGGAGCCACCGGTTTCAACGCCGATCTCACGCAATACCGCCAACGAGGCGTTACGCATGATCTGGTATTCCTTGTCCGTCAGGGTCTGCGCCGGAGCAACGGTGATCGAGTCACCGGTGTGCACACCCATCGGGTCGAAGTTTTCGATGGAGCAGACGATGATGCAATTGTCCTTTTTGTCACGGACAACCTCCATCTCATACTCTTTCCAGCCAATCAGGGATTCGTCGATCAGCAGCTCTTTGGTCGGAGACAGGTCCAGGCCACGGGCGCAGATTTCTTCGAACTCTTCACGGTTGTAGGCAATGCCACCACCGGTGCCGCCCATGGTGAAGGACGGACGGATAATGCACGGGAAGCCCAGCTTTTCGAGAACTGCGTTGGCCTCCTCCATGCTGTGGGCGATACCGGAGCGCGGGCAGTCAAGGCCGATGGACTTCATGGCCTTGTCGAAGCGCGAACGGTCTTCAGCCTTGTCGATGGTGTCGGCATTGGCGCCGATCATCTCTACGCCGAATTTTTCCAGGACGCCTTCGCGCTCCAGATCCAGGGCGCAGTTCAATGCAGTCTGGCCGCCCATGGTCGGCAGCAGTGCGTCCGGACGCTCTTTCTCGATGATCTTGGCAACCGTCTGCCACTTGATCGGCTCGATGTAGGTAGCGTCGGCCATGTCCGGATCGGTCATGATGGTGGCCGGGTTGGAGTTCACCAGGATGACGCGGTAACCCTCTTCGCGCAGGGCTTTGCAGGCCTGGGCGCCGGAGTAGTCGAATTCGCAGGCCTGGCCGATAACGATCGGGCCAGCGCCGAGAATCAGGATGCTTTTTATGTCTGTACGTTTTGGCATGGGTTTGTCACTCAAATCCGCAGGTCAGTCGGCAAGCCGTCTTGAACAATCTTCGAAGAGCCTGCAGGGGCCGCCAAGGTAGGGGCCGCCCGCAGGCCGCTCAGTCAGCGTCGCTTGGCCATCTCATTGATGAAACGGTCGAACAGCGGTGCTACGTCGTTCGGGCCCGGGCTTGCTTCAGGGTGGCCCTGGAAGCTGAACGCGCTCTTGTCAGTACGCTCGATACCCTGCAGGGAACCGTCGAACAACGACTTGTGAATCGCGCGGACATTGCTCGGCAAGGTCGCTTCATCCACCGCAAAACCGTGGTTCTGGCTGGTGATCATCACAACGCCGGTGTCCAGGTCCTGCACAGGGTGGTTGGCGCCGTGATGGCCATGACCCATTTTCAGGGTCTTGGCGCCGGAGGCCAGCGCCAGCAGTTGGTGACCGAGGCAGATACCAAATACCGGAATCTCGGTTTCCAGCACTTCCTTGATGGCCTGGATGGCGTAGTCACAAGGCTCAGGATCACCCGGGCCGTTGGACAGGAACACGCCGTCAGGTTGCAGGGCCAGCACGTCGCTGGCAGGCGTTTGCGCCGGCACCACGGTCACGCGGCACCCACGCTCGACCAGCATACGCAGGATGTTGTACTTGACGCCGTAGTCGTATGCGACCACGTGATACGGCAGGTCAGCCGCTTCGATAGTCTCGTGGCTGTCGGTCTTCAAGTCCCAGACAGTGGAGCGCCACTCGTACTGCTCCTTGGTGCTGACGACTTTCGCCAGGTCCATGCCTTTCAGGCCTGGGAAGCCTTGCGCTGCAGCAATCGCCGCTGCTTCGGAAATATTGTCACCGACCATGATGCAGCCATTCTGCGAGCCCTTTTCACGCAGGATGCGCGTCAGGCGGCGCGTATCGATACCGGCGATCGCCACAACGTTGTTGGCTTTCAGGTAATCGGACAGCGACATCGTGTTACGCCAGTTGCTCGCAACCAGTGGCAGATCACGAATGACCAGACCTGCCGACCAGACACGATCAGACTCAACGTCTTCCGGCGTAGTACCGGTGTTGCCGATGTGCGGATAGGTCAGGGTAACGATCTGTTGGGCGTAGGAAGGATCGGTAAGGATTTCCTGATAGCCGGTCATGGCGGTGTTAAACACCACCTCTCCAACGGTTTGACCGTCGGCTCCAATGGCTTCGCCGCGAAAAATGCTGCCATCAGCAAGGGCGAGTATGGCTGGCTTAGTCAAGAAGACCTCCCGTAAATAAAGCCTGAAAGGGCGATCGCAGGTTGTAAAAAAGCGGAGTGACGTATGGACACGTCACCCCGCTTCTTCACTGAATTATTCTGCGCGCTTTTAGTGGACACACTAAAGCTGTAGCTTACAGAAAAAGGCTTTTTTGGTCCACCGCTAATGAGCCTTAAAGGCAGGAGAATGCGACAGGACGTCGCTTAGCGGGTAAAAACGGGGCCTTAGGATAATCCCGAGGCCCGGTTTTAGCTACTGCTTAGTGCAGATCCAACACATCGCGCATGTCGTACAGACCAGCCTCGCGACCTTCCAACCAGAGCGCGGCACGCACCGCGCCCTTGGCGAATGTCATGCGGCTCGAAGCCTTGTGGGTAATTTCCAGGCGCTCACCCTCGGTAGCAAACAAGACCGTGTGGTCGCCTACGACATCACCGCCACGGACGGTCGCAAAACCAATGGTGTCACGCGCACGCGCACCGGTATGCCCTTCGCGACCGTAAACCGCCACTTTGGACAGGTCACGCCCCAGCGCGTCGGCAATAGCCTCACCCATGCGCAGTGCGGTACCCGACGGCGCATCGATCTTGTGGCGGTGATGCGTCTCGATAATCTCGATATCCGCCTCATCCCCCAGCACCCGCGCCGCCATATCCAGCAACTTGAGCGACAGATTCACGCCGACACTGAAGTTGGCTGCGAAGACGACGGGAATATCCTTACCCGCCTCCTCCAACAACTGCTTCTGCTGCGCAGTCAAACCCGTGGTACCAATCACCATCGCCTTGCCCGCCTTGCGGCAGAACGCGAGGTTTTTCAGCATCACTTCCGGCAGGGTGAAGTCGATCAGCACATCGAATTCGTCAGCCACCTGCTCCAGGCTGCCTGACAATGAGACACCGATACGCCCCAGCGAAGCCAACTCACCCGCATCCGCACCGATCAACGTGCTACCGGGACGAACAATCGCCGCGGTCAGCCCAGAGGCCGGGGAGCGCTGCTGCACCGCCTCGACCAGCGTCTTGCCCATGCGCCCGGCAGCGCCCATTACGGCTATACGTCGCATACTCACTTCCTTACAGGTCGCCGAAGAAGCGCTTCACGCCTTCGAAAAAGCCAGTGGTTTTCGGCGAATGCGTGTCATCGCCCTCCAGCGAACTGCGGAATTCCTCAAGCAATTCACGCTGACGGCGCCCCAGATTGACCGGAGTCTCCACGGCCACACGACACATCAAGTCGCCAGCACCGCCACCGCGCACCGGCGCTACGCCCTTGCCACGAATACGGAACTGCTTGCCGGTCTGCGTACCTTCAGGGATCTTGAGCTTGACCCGACCGTCCAGGGTCGGGATCTCCAATTCGCCACCCAGGGCTGCATCGACAAAGCTGATCGGCACTTCACAGAACAAGTGCTTGCCGTCGCGCTGGAAGATCGAGTGCTCGCGCACATTGATCACCACGTACAGGTCGCCCGTAGGACCGCCCTGGGTACCGGCCTCACCCTCACCCGACAGACGAATACGGTCTCCGGTATCGACTCCCGCCGGCACTTTCACCGCCAGGGTCTTGTACTCTTCGACGCGGCCTTCGCCGTGGCAGGAATCGCACGGATCGGAAATGATCTTGCCCTGCCCATGGCAACGCGGACAGGTCTGCTGCACCGAGAAGAAACCCTGCTGCATACGCACCTGGCCGATACCGCCGCATGTCGGGCAAGTAATCGGCGCGGAACCTTTCTTGGCACCCGAACCATCACACGGCTTGCAGTTAACCAGCGTCGGTACGCGAATATTGACGCTGGTGCCGCGTACAGCTTCTTCCAGGTTCAGCTCCAGGGTGTAACGCAAGTCGCTGCCACGCTGGGCACCGCCACGCTGACCACCCCGGCCACCACCAAAGAAGTCACTGAATACATCACCGAAAATATCGGAGAAGTTCTGACCGCCAAAACCGGCACCGCCGCCCATGCTCGGGTCGACACCGGCATGTCCATACTGGTCGTAGGCCGCACGCTTGTTGGGATCAGACAAACATTCGTAAGCCTCGTTGGCCTCTTTGAACATGTCTTCGGATTCTTTGCTATCCGGATTACGGTCCGGGTGGTGCTTCATTGCCAGGCGACGGTAAGCCTTTTTCAGGTCCGCCTCGCTGGAGCCGCGCTCCACACCCAACACTTCGTAATAGTCACGCTTTGCCATAAGTCTTTGCACTCTTAAGGACGTCCAGCCAGACCCTCCTGAGCCTGGCTAAACTCGTTGAGCCCCAATACAGGCCCGGACCCAACTCACGTCAATTCAACGATCCTGGTCGTTACTACTTTTTAGCCAGGGACCCGGCCAAAAACGCGGTATTCATTGCTCGGAAAGCAGGAGCATCCCCGATCACACCGCCAACATCCGAACACAGTCGCATGCTGTAAAAATTCGCATACCCCAGACACGCCAACGCGGGAGCAAGCTCCCGCGCGGCGACATCCTACCAGTCACCGCTTGATAGCGGTCAACCGGACGACCAACTTACTTCTTGTCGGTAACTTCTTCGAACTCGGCATCGACAACATCGTCTTTAGCTTCTGGCTCTGCCTGTTGAGCAGCACCGTCAGCCGGCTGAGCCTGTTCGGCGTACATTTTCTGAGCCACTGGCGCGGAAACTTTCGACAACTCTTCAACCTTGGCTTCAATGGCAGCCTTGTCGTCGCCTTTGACAGCGGCTTCCAGGGCAACTACAGCAGCTTCGATCGCGGCCTTCTCTTCAGCGGTCACTTTCTCGCCAGCATCAGCGATCATTTTGCGTGTCGAGTGAACCAGTGCGTCGCCCTGGTTACGGGCACCTGCCAACTCTTCGAACTTCTTGTCAGCTTCAGCATTGGTTTCAGCATCACGGATCATCTGTTGAATTTCTTCATCAGAAAGACCGGAGTTGGCCTTGATGGTGATCTTCTGCTCTTTGCCGGTAGCCTTGTCTTTCGCACCTACGTGCAGAATGCCGTTGGCGTCGATGTCGAAGGTCACTTCGATCTGTGGCACGCCACGTGGTGCTGGTGGAATCTCAGCCAGGTCGAACTTGCCCAGGGACTTGTTCTGAGCAGCCTGCTTACGCTCACCTTGCAGCACGTGAATGGTCACAGCACCCTGGTTGTCATCAGCCGTCGAGAACACCTGGGATTTCTTGGTAGGAATCGTGGTGTTTTTCTCGATCAGCGCAGTCATCACGCCACCCATGGTTTCGATACCCAGGGTCAGCGGGCTTACGTCCAGCAGCAACACGTCTTTCACGTCACCGGCCAATACCGCGCCCTGGATGGCAGCACCCATGGCAACCGCTTCGTCCGGGTTCACATCTTTACGTGCTTCTTTGCCGAAGAACTCGGTAACCAACTTCTGAACCAGTGGCATACGGGTCTGACCGCCTACCAGGATCACGTCGTTGATCGCACCAACATCAATACCGGAGTCTTTCAGCGCAATGCGGCATGGCTCGATAGTGCGTTGAACCAGGTCTTCGACCAGCGCTTCCAACTTGGCGCGAGAAATCTTCACGTTCAAGTGCTTAGGACCGGTGGCGTCTGCGGTGATGTACGGCAGGTTAACGTCGGTCGACTGAGCAGAAGACAGCTCGATCTTGGCTTTTTCAGCAGCCTCTTTCAGGCGCTGCATCGCCAGCGGGTCACCCTTGAGGTTCATGCCGCTTTCTTTCTTGAATTCGTCAACGAGGTAGTCGATCAGACGAATGTCAAAGTCCTCACCACCCAGGAAGGTGTCGCCGTTGGTGGCCAACACTTCGAACTGGTGCTCGCCGTCTACTTCAGCGATCTCGATCACGGAAACGTCGAACGTACCGCCACCCAGGTCATAAACGATCACGGTGTGATCGCCCTTGGCCTTGTCCATACCGTAAGCCAGAGCAGCTGCGGTCGGTTCGTTGATGATACGTTTTACATCCAGGCCCGCGATGCGGCCGGCGTCTTTGGTCGCCTGGCGCTGGCTGTCGTTGAAATAGGCTGGAACGGTGATCACCGCCTCAGTCACTGTCTCACCCAGGTAATCTTCGGCAGTCTTCTTCATCTTCTTCAAGATTTCAGCCGAGATTTGCGGTGGCGACATTTTCTGGCCATTTACTTCAACCCAGGCGTCACCGTTGTCAGCCTTGGCGATCTTGTAAGGGACCATTTTGATGTCTTTTTGTACGACTTCTTCGTCGAACTTACGACCGATCAGGCGCTTCACCGCGTACAGGGTGTTATGCGGGTTGGTCACAGCCTGGCGCTTGGCCGACTGGCCAACGAGGATTTCACCATCGTTGGCGTAAGCGATGATCGACGGCGTGGTACGCGCGCCTTCGGCGTTTTCGATTACTTTTGCAACGCCGTTTTCCAACACGGAGACGCAGGAGTTGGTGGTCCCCAGGTCAATACCGATAATTTTGCCCATGATTTACTCTCCCGAAACTTGAATTTGGTTGCCGCAGCAGTGGTGGCTAACTGCGGTAGCACTTAAACGCTTGACTTATAAATGGGGGCCTTGCGGCGGATTTCAAGCCTGCTCATCAATAGAAGGTGCAACGGGTGCAGGAGCCTTGCTCACCACCACCATTGCAGGGCGCAACAGGCGACCGTTGAGCTGATAGCCCTTCTGGAACACTTTCAACACACTATTGGGCTCGAGGTCGTGGCTTTCTTGCATGGCCATGGCCTGGTGAAGCTCAGCGCTGAACGGTTCGCCGCCTTGCGGATCAATGGCTTCCAGCTGATAACGCTTCAGGGTGTCCTGAAACATTTTCAGGGTCAGTTCGATCCCTTCGCGCATCGGGCGGATGTTTTCGTCATCCGGGTTGGACAACTCGAGGCCACGCTCCAGACTGTCAATAATTGGCAGCAAGTCGCCCGCGAACTTCTCCAGCCCGAACTTGTGAGCTTTTTCTACGTCCTGCTCGGCACGGCGGCGGACGTTCTGCAGATCGGCGGCAACACGCAAAGACTGATCCTGCGCAGCGGCCAACTGCTCTTCGAGCACTTGCACACGAGTTGCCAGTTCATCACCGACAGCCGAATTGGCGTCCGGAGTTTGCGTATCCTGCGTCTGTTCGTCAGCCATAGATTTCTCCTTTCAAAATCATGCGCGAACTCAACTCGCGCTTCTGTTCCGGTATATGGGGCCACAATTTCCAGGTTCAAGGGTGCAGGCTCTACCAAAAGTCTTTCGCCTGCCCCAGATCAACTTCGGCCCGATCATTCTCCTTTGCACTAAAAAAGCTGAACGACCGAGCAAATTGAGCTAAGCATCAGGATTGTCAGCCCAGAACAAAACACTGTATAAATAACCAGACCTAAAGCCTGGGAGCGGCCGTCATGCTCGTGCACCTGTCTGTACACAACTACGCCATCGTTGAACATCTGGATCTCGAACTGGATCGCGGGATGAGCGTAATCACAGGCGAAACCGGCGCCGGCAAGTCGATCATGCTCGACGCCCTGGGCCTGACCCTGGGCGACCGCGCCGACAGTGGCGTGGTGCGCCCGGGCGCGGACAAGGCCGACATTCTGGCCACCTTCGACCTCGCGGACATCCCCGAAGCCGAAGCCTGGCTGGTCGAGCGCGACCTTAATAACGACGGCCCGTGCATCCTGCGCCGAGTCATCACCGCCGAGGGGCGCTCGCGCGGCTACATCAATGGAACCCCCTGCCCCCTTGGCGACCTGAAGGCCCTGGGTGAACTGCTGATTGACATCCATAGCCAGCATGAACACCAATCCCTGCTCAAAACCGACACCCATCGCCGCCTGCTTGACGAGTACGCTGGCGCCACCGACCTTGCCCGGCAGGTACAACTGGCTGCCCAGCGCTGGCGCCAGACCCGACAGGAGCTGGAGCGACTGTCCAATTCCGGTGACGAGCAACGCGCTCGCCATCAATTGCTCAGCTATCAGCTTGAAGAGCTGGAAAGCCTGGGTCTGGGCGAAACCGAGCTGGAACAACTGGAACAGGAACACAAGAACCTCACCAACGCCGAAACCCTGCTGTCTATCTGCCGCCAGGTGGTGGAGCAATGCAGCGAGAGCGATTCCGGCAATGTGCTCAACGCACTCACCGCCAGCCTCAACCGACTGTCCAGCGTTAACAGCGCTTCGGGCTCACTGAGTGAAGCCACCACCCTGCTGACCAGTGCGCAAATCCAGGTAGAAGAAGCCGTCGGCGAACTCAATCGCTTTCTCGATCATTTCGACGCCGACCCGGCGCGACTGCAGGAAATAGAAGAGCGCCTGGACACCATCTATACGCTGGCGCGCAAACATCGAATCCAGCCCACCGAAGTGGCAACCATGCAGCAGAAACTGCTGGATGAAATCGAGACCCTGAACGCGAATGACGAATCCATTGAGCGACTGGGCGAAGAGCTCGGCTCTTTTGCCCGCCACTATCAGGAGAAAGCCCGCGAACTGAGCGATCTGCGCAAACAGGCTGCGACCAGCCTCGCTGGCGCCGTCGAGCAGGAAATTCAGCGCCTGGGCATGCCGGGCGGGCGCTTTACCATCGAGTTGCGCACCAACGCCAGCAATGAGCTGCAGCCCTACGGCCTGGAGCAGGTAGAACTACTGGTCAGCGCCAACCCGGGGCAACCGCTCAAGGCACTGGCAAAAGTGGCGTCTGGTGGCGAGCTCTCGCGAATCAGCCTGGCGATCCAAGTGATTACCGCGCAAACCTCACGGGTACCGACACTGGTGTTCGATGAAGTAGACGTAGGTATCGGTGGCCCCACGGCGGAAATTGTGGGTCAGTTACTGCGCCGCCTGGGGGATCGCGGCCAGGTGCTGACCGTCACTCACTTGCCGCAAGTCGCGGCCCAAGGGCATCAACACTTGTTTGTGCACAAGGTCAGAGGCAGCGAAGCGACACACACGGCAGTATCCAAACTGAACAAGTCGGAGCGCGTGGAAGAAGTGGCACGGATGCTCGGCGGGATCGACCTGACCAAAGAGTCTTTGGCACACGCGAAGAAAATGGTCGTAGCCACCAAGGCCTGAGCCGAGCTTTTCCTTATTATAGAAAGCACGAAGGCGACCCTAGGGTCGCCTTCGATCGTTTCGCAGAGCAATTCTGCGTCGCTTTTTACTTTTTCTTACGGATGTACAACACAAGATTGTGGTCGACCAAATCGAAACCATGCTCCTCAGCAATTTCGTGCTGGAGCTTTTCGATTGCCGGGCTGGTGAACTCGATAACCTCATTGGTATCCAGGTCAACCATGTGGTCGTGATGACCACCGTCAGCCAATTCGAACACAGCATGACCGCCGTCGAAATTATGACGAACCACCAGCCCTGCGGCTTCAAACTGGGTCAGTACACGGTAAACCGTGGCCAGGCCGACGTCCTCGTTAGACTCCATCAGCGCCTTGTAAACATCCTCGGCACTCATGTGGCGCTGCTCAGCAGAATCGAGCATTTGTAGAATCTTGACTCGTGGCAGAGTCACTTTAAGACCGGCTTTGCGTAGTTCGCTATTTTCAACCATGGTTAGCTTTCTCGCGGATGCTGCTTCGCAGCTTCTCTTAATACGGGTATGATCGGCGTTTACGTTGTCCCAGCCAAGATAGTGGAAGTCGCCCACCGATGCAAAACACCAAGCTCTTGCTAACCAGTTTCACCTTTGTGGGACTGCTCGCACTCGCCGGTTGTTCATTCCCCGGGGTTTACAAAATCGACATCCAGCAGGGCAATGTCGTCACGCAGGACATGATAGACCAGTTACGCCCGGGAATGACCCGACGGCAAGTACGGTTTATCATGGGCAACCCCCTGCTGACCGACACTTTCCACGCCGATCGCTGGGATTATCTCTACAGCCTGCAGCCTGGTGGCGGTGAACGCCAACAGGAGCGTGTCAGCGTCATTTTCAATGGCAATGACCAGCTTGTCAGCCTGTCGGGTGACTTCATGCCAGGCGTAAGCCGTGATCAAGCGCTGCTCGGCAACGATAACGGCACAAACGTGACTGCACCTGTGCAGGAAAGCGAGAAGCCGAAGTCCGAAGTACCGGCCAAGCCAGGCTCCTTGCTCGACAAGATCCAGAAAGACGTCGACGGGGTCGAAACGGTCCCGGTCCCGACGCCTCAGCCTCTGGACACCAGCCCGCAGTAACATTGCGGCGCATATAAAAAGCCCGGCATGCCGGGCTTTTTGCTGCCTGTCATTCAGCCAGCCTATGGATGCTGCCGCTTCGCCAACGCCGCCTTGGCAGCACGCAGCCTGCGCACTTCTTTAGGGTCCACAAGCAAGGGCCGATAGATTTCAATGCGATCGCCCGATTGTGCGGGGCGCACCTCCGCATCCGTGACGACCTTACCGAATACCCCCAAGGGGCAAGCAGCCAGATCCAGCTCAGGAAACTGCATAGCCATCCCTGACAATTGCACGGCTGCACGCAGACTGGTTCCCGAAGCCACCGTCAGCGCCAGCAGAACCTGGCGATCCTCGGCGGCATAAACCACCTCGACCTCAACCATGCAATTGCTTGGCTCGCTGACAGAATGCATCCACCAGGGTATTGGCCGCCTGATTGAACAACGGCCCCAATGTGGCCCGCACAATCGGCCCAGCGTAATCAAACGACAAATCCAGGCTGATCTTGCAGGCCTTGTCGGTAAGCGCCTTGAAAACCCATACACCATGCAGCTGGGTAAACGGCCCTTCCTGCAAATTCATTTCAATGGACTTGCCCGGCACCAGCGCATTCCGCGTAACAAAGTGCTGACTGAGCCCGCCTTTCGCCACCCCAACACTGGCAACCATATGTTCATCACTGCTTTCCAGCACCTCGGCAGTTGAGCACCAAGGCAGGAATTCCGGGTAACGCGCCACGTCGTTGACCAGGTCATAGAGCGCCTGCGCCGGATAGGGCAACAGGGCCGAACGTTGAATATGCGTCGTCATGTGTGCGTGATTTCCACAGCTGAGCGGCAAACATCGCGAAACAACAGTCCGATCCGCGAAAGAAAAAAACCAAAGAACTGCCGGTATTGTCCGGGATTCGACCAACACGCTCAAGCACGCAGGTTGACCGTAGCCGACACGCTCGCAACTCCCTATAATGCCGCCCCTATGGCTAAACAAAAGAAACACCCCACAGGGACCATCGCGCAAAATAAAAAAGCGCGACACGATTACTTCATCGAACATCGGTTCGAGGCTGGTCTGGTCCTGGCCGGCTGGGAAGTAAAGAGTCTGCGTGCCAGCAAGTTGCAACTGGTCGACAGCTACGTATTGCTCAAGGATGGCGAGGCATGGCTGCTTGGCAGTCATATCACCCCGCTGACAACCGCGAGCACCCACGTGATTGCCGACCCGGTGCGCACGCGCAAACTATTGCTCAATGCCCGCGAACTGGAAAAGCTCGCCGCAGCCGTACAGCAGAAAGGCTATGCCTGTGTCTGCCTGTCCTGGTATTGGAGCAAGCACCTGGTCAAGTGCGAGATCGCACTGGGCAAGGGCAAGAAGGAATACGATAAGCGTGATACTGAGCGCGAACGCGATTCCAACCGCGAACTGCATCGCGCGGTGCGCAACAAAGGCAAGGAAGAATAATCCTTGTAACGATGTAGCCTCGGGACTTCCCCCGGCTACATCCCCTTGCGCCGCTCCGCCCGCGCCACGCGCTGAACCTCCTGACGTACTTCCTCCAACACTTCCTGCACGTACTCCAGGTGACGTGTCGAGACTTCTCGCGCGTGTTCTGCCCGGCCCTCGATAATCGCCATGTACAGCTCTCGGTGCTGACTGATCAGCATGTCGCGCGTCTCCGTACGTTGCTGATACATGCCGCCAATATTGGTCACCACGTTACGCTTGAGCAGGTCGAACAAGCCGCGAATGGTGTGCAGCAACACCGCGTTATGGCTGGCCTCCGCAATGGCCAGGTGAAACTGTGCATCCGCAGCCCCCTCCTCGACCCGGCTCACGTCATCAACGCGGGCATAGCAATCCTGCAACGTCTCGAATGCAGCGGTCAGCCGCTCACGGTCGACCTCAGTCGCTCGCAATGCTGCGTAATAAGCACAGGACGCTTCAAGGGTCTGGCGAAACTCCAGCAGGTCACGCTGGGCCTCAGGATTGTTTTCCAGCAGATGCAGCAGCGGATCGCTGAACGTCGAGCCCAGTGACTCGGCAACATAATTGCCCCCTCCCTGACGGCTCACCAACAAGCCCTTGGCCGCCAGCTTCTGAATCGCCTCCCGCAACGACGGACGCGACACACCAAACTGTTCAGCCAAAGCGCGCTCGGCCGGCAAGCGTTCACCCGACTTCAACGTGCCCTCAAGGATCATCCCCTCAAGCTGCTCGACAATATCGTCAGACAAACGGCGCTGACGCACCTGATCAAACCCCATAACTCACTCTCCACCATCCCGACCACTCGCCGGGCCCTCTATTCTGGCCTATCGCCGCCCTTCCAGCACCTATCAGAACCGCTTCGATTCACCCGATCAAACCACCTCGCCTGCCGGGCTACGACCAAAGTTTCGCAAGCGGCAAATTGACACATACCCCGAAGACTTTTAACCTAGCCTCCGGCGATTGTAAATTGGTATTACCAATTATCCAAATCGACTATGAAGTGCCTGACCAACAACAATTAGGGGCCACCCCATATGCAAACCTGGCAACAGCTCTACAGCCCGCTCGGCAGCCTCGGCCTGTCCGCACTGGCCGCCGTTATTCCGATCGTGTTCTTCTTCCTGGCTCTGGCCGTGTTTCGCCTCAAAGGCCACGTGGCCGGCAGCATCACGCTGGCGTTGTCGATACTGGTAGCGATCTTTGCCTTCCACATGCCAGTGGACATGGCGCTGGCCGCCGCCGGTTACGGTTTTGCCTATGGCCTGTGGCCTATTGCCTGGATCATTGTCGCGGCGGTGTTTCTCTACAAACTCACCGTCAAGAGCGGCCAATTCGAGATCATCCGCAGCTCTGTCCTGTCGATCACCGATGACCAGCGTCTGCAGGTGCTGTTGATCGGCTTCTGCTTCGGCGCATTCCTGGAAGGTGCTGCCGGTTTCGGCGCCCCCGTGGCGATTACCGCCGCACTGCTGGTAGGCCTGGGCTTCAACCCTCTGTACGCGGCCGGCCTGTGCCTGATTGCCAACACCGCACCCGTCGCCTTTGGCGCCCTGGGAATTCCGATCATCGTTGCCGGGCAAGTGACCGGAATCGATGCATTCAAGATCGGCGCCATGACTGGCCGCCAACTGCCGCTGCTGTCGCTGTTCGTGCCGTTCTGGCTGGTCTTCATGATGGATGGCCTGCGCGGCGTTCGCGAAACCTGGCCAGCTGCGCTGGTCGCGGGCCTGAGCTTTGCCATTACGCAGTACTTCACGTCCAACTTCATCGGCCCGGAACTGCCGGACATCACCTCGGCCCTGGCCAGCCTGATCTCTCTGACCCTGTTCCTGAAAGTCTGGCAACCCAAACGCACTGCGGGCGCGCAGATTGCCGGCGCCACTTCCGACGCAGCGATTACCGCCAGCGCCGGCGGCTTCGGCCTGCCGCGCAGCACCGTCGCCTCACCTTACAGCCTGGGGCAGATCTTCAAGGCCTGGTCACCTTTCCTGATCCTCACCGTGCTGGTCACCATCTGGACCCTCAAACCGTTCAAGGCGATGTTCGCCGCAGGCGGTTCGATGTACAGCTGGGTATTCAACTTCGCGATCCCGCACCTGGATCAAATGGTGGTCAAGGTCGCACCCATCGTGACCAACCCGACTGCGATCCCAGCGATATTCAAGCTGGACCCGATTTCAGCGACCGGTACCGCGATTTTCTTCTCCGCACTGATCTCGATGCTGGTTCTGAAGATCAACATCAAGATTGGTCTTACCACTTTAAAAGAGACGTTCTACGAGTTGCGTTGGCCGATCCTGTCTATCGGCATGGTGCTGGCCTTCGCCTTTGTCACCAATTACTCCGGCATGTCTTCGACCATGGCGCTGGTATTGGCCGGCACCGGCGCAGCCTTCCCGTTCTTCTCGCCTTTCCTAGGCTGGCTGGGGGTTTTCCTGACAGGCTCCGACACATCGTCCAACGCCCTGTTCAGCTCGTTGCAAGCCACCACGGCGCACCAGATCGGCGTCAACGACACGCTTCTGGTCGCTGCCAACACCAGCGGCGGCGTGACCGGCAAAATGATTTCGCCGCAATCGATCGCCGTGGCCTGCGCCGCTACCGGACTGGTGGGTAAAGAATCCGACCTGTTCCGCTTCACCCTCAAGCACAGCCTGTTCTTCGCCACGATCGTCGGGCTGATCACCCTGGCCCAGGCTTACTGGTTTACCGGCATGCTGGTGCACTAAAGCCGTAGCAATAGGGTCATAACCGACGCCGGGCTATAACTTCGGCGTCGGCTTTGCGCAATCGTGTCAATACGGCGCCCAGGGGGTGCTGATCCTGGAGGACCAATGAGTCTGCCTGCCGCTTTCCTTGCTGACGTCGCACAGCTGATCCCACAAGATCGACGTTTCGACGATCCACTTTCCACCCTCGCATTCGGCACCGACGCCAGTTTTTACCGATTGATCCCACAACTGGTGATCCGCGTCGAATCGGAAGACGAAGTGGTGGCGCTGCTGCAACTGGCCCAGTGTGAACGTGTGCCGGTAACCTTCCGCGCAGCCGGCACCAGCCTGTCCGGACAAGCGATAAGCGACTCGGTACTGATCGTACTGGGGGACAATTGGAACGGCCGTGAGATTCGTGGGCAAGGCACTCAGATCCGCCTGCAACCCGGCGTCATCGGCGCACAGGCCAACGCCTGGCTGGCGCCATTCGGGCGCAAGATCGGCCCAGACCCGGCGTCGATCAATGCCTGCAAGATCGGCGGAATCGTCGCCAACAACGCCAGTGGCATGTGCTGCGGTACGGCGCAGAACACCTATCACACCCTGGCCGGAATTCGTCTGGTCCTGGCCGATGGCAGCCGCCTCGATACAGAAGACGCAAGCAGCGTTACGGCGTTTCGTGAACAGCACGGCGCACTGCTCGAGCGCCTGGCCACACTCGGCCGTGAAACGCGGGCAAACGCTGAATTGGCAGCAAAAATCCGCCACAAATACCGTCTGAAAAATACCACCGGCCTGTCACTCAACGCCCTGGTGGATTTTGATGAACCACTGGATATCCTCAGCCATTTATTGGTGGGCTCCGAGGGAACCCTAGGGTTTATCAGCGCAGTCACCTACGACACCGTGATCGACCACCCGAACAAGGCGTCGGCGTTGATCGTGTTTCCGGATGTGGAGACCTGCTGCAACGCAGTCACCGTCCTGAAGACCCAACCGGTGTCGGCCGTCGAGCTGCTGGACCGACGCAGCATGCGCTCGGTGCAGAACAAACCGGGCATGCCCGCATTCGTACAGCATTTGTCAGAAAGTGCCTGCGCCCTGCTGATTGAATCCCGCGCCGCATCGCCGTCATTGCTGCATGAACAATTGGCGCTGATCATGGCGTCGCTGGCCGGTTTCCCGGTGGAGAAACAGGTCGACTTCACCGAAGACCCTGTGGAAAACGCCCGCCTGTGGGCCATCCGCAAGGACACCTTCCCCGCCGTAGGAGCCGTACGCAAAACCGGCACCACGGTGATCATCGAAGACGTCACCTTCCCGGTCGAGCAACTGGCCATTGGCGTGAACCGTTTGATCGAACTGTTCGACAAGCATCACTACGACGAAGCCATCCTTTTCGGACATGCCCTGGAAGGCAATCTGCACTTTGTGTTCACCCAAGGCTTCAACAGCGCGGATGAAGTCACACGCTATCAAGCGTTCATGGATGACGTCGCGCAATTGGTGGCCGTGGAGTTCGGCGGTTCGCTGAAAGCCGAACACGGTACCGGCCGCAATATGGCACCCTTCGTGGAGCTGGAATGGGGCAGCGACGCCTATCAATTGATGTGGCAACTCAAACGCCTGCTCGACCCCAACGGCATCCTCAACCCGGACGTGGTGCTCAGCCAAGACCCGCAGATTCACCTCAAGCACCTCAAGCCGCTGCCTGCGGCCGACGAGCTTGTGGATAAGTGCATTGAGTGCGGTTTCTGTGAACCGGTGTGCCCATCGAAAGGCCTGACGTTGAGCCCGCGCCAGCGCATCGTGATCTGGCGAGATATACAGGCGAAAAAACGCGCCGGCGTCGACACCACCGAATTGGAGGCGGCCTACCACTACCAGGGCATCGACACGTGCGCCGCCACCGGCCTATGCGCCCAGCGCTGTCCGGTAGGAATCAATACCGGCGACCTGGTGAAAAAACTGCGAAGCCTTGATGCCGACCGTACGAAAACCGCCGAATGGCTGGCCACCCATTTCGCCACGGCACTGCAAGGTGCGCGCTTTACCCTGCATGTAGCCAATGGTGCACGCATGCTGCTGGGGGCGCCTCGCCTGGCGAAGCTGTCGGCCACCATGACCAAGTTGTCCAAGGGGCAGATCCCGCAGTGGACCAACGCCATGCCACAACCGGAAAAAGCCATTCGCTTCAGCCCGGCAGTGACGGATGAGCGGCCACGGGTGGTCTACCTGGCGGCCTGCGTCTCACGCGCCATGGGCCCGGCGGCAGGTGATAAAGAGCAGATGTCGTTGTACGAAAAAACCCAGGGCCTGCTGGAAAAAGCCGGTTACCAGGTCGTGTTTCCCGACAACCAGGACAACCTGTGCTGCGGCCAACCTTTCGCGTCCAAAGGCTACGCCGAACAGGCAGAACACAAACGCCAGGAACTGATCGGCGCCCTGCTCCATGCCAGCCGCGGCGGCCTGGACCCGATCTATTGCGACACCAGCCCCTGCACCCTGCGCCTGGTGCAAGACCTTGGCGAAACGCGCCTGGACCTTTACGACCCCGTACGTTTCATCCGCACGCACCTGATGGACCGTCTCGACTTCACACCGCAGGAGGCGCCGATCGCCGTACACGTCACCTGCAGCACCCAACACCTGGGAGAAAGCCAGGCGCTGATCGACCTGGCCCGCCGTTGTGCCAAGACCGTGGTGATCCCGGAAGGCATTCACTGCTGCGGGTTTGCCGGCGACAAAGGTTTCACCACGCCGGAACTCAACGCCCACTCGCTGCGCTCCCTCAAGGATGCAGTGCAGTACTGCAGTGAAGGCATCTCCACCAGCCGCACCTGCGAGATCGGCCTGAGCCAGCATGGCGGCATCGACTATCACGGATTGGTGTACCTCGTGGATCGCGTGACCCAGGCCCGCGCCCATTGATCCCGCAAAAAAAACAGAACCCCTGCGCGCTGGCGTAGTCATCTGCATAGGCCTCGACGCACGAGGCCCATCAGTGATGTCGCTGGCAGCCCATGAACGCCAGCAGCGTCGAGCCTTTTTTGCGCAAGGAGATACCCTATGAAGCGTTCCGCTCTTGCTGGCTTGTTCATTACCGCTGCGATGTTGGCCTCCCCTGCTTTCGCTGCTGGCGAGCCCGACCTGTGCAAGATCAACCTGGACAAAATCAACAACGGTAAAGCGCTGCTCGCCACTGACACCAGTGGCAAAAGCGGCGAAATCGACACAGCCGTCTCCCAAGCCAAGGCCGCCCACGCCGCTGGTGATGACAAGAAGTGCATCGAAATCACCTCCAAGGCCCTGCAAGACCTGCAGAACCTCGACAAAGGCGGCCAGTAAACGAGAGGGTCAACCTTCGGGTTGGCCTTCCGTGACCGTTTGGCGTACACTGCACAGGCTTGTCACTCACTATGAAACAACGAGTTACAAGCACGGGGCCGTTTAGGATTCGACGCCGGTCGCGAAACTTTAGGTGCATGCCGAGTTGGTAACAGAACTCGTAAATCCACTGTTGCAACTACTTATAGTTGCCAATGACGAAAACTACGGCCAGGAATTCGCTATCGCTGCGTAAGCAGCCTTAGACCTGAGCTTCTGGTACCTTCGGGTCCAGCAATCACCAGGGGATGTCTGTAAACCCAAAGTGATTGTCATATAGAACAGAATCGCCGTGCAGTACGTTGTGGACGAAGCGGCTAAAACTTACACAACTCGCCCAAAGCACCCTGCCCTTCGGGTCGCTGAGGGTTAACTTAATAGAAACGGCTACGCATGTAGTACCGACAGCGGAGTACTGGCGGACGGGGGTTCAAATCCCCCCGGCTCCACCATTTGATCATCTAAAGACGTCCACGGACGTCTTTTTTTGTGCCTGAAACCCAGTAAATACGGGGCTTTCAGGGCTATTGGGGGCTTTCGAGGTTTTTAGAGTTCCAGGCGATTTGGTATTCCCAATGGTATTCCCGACTCCCCGGCGCTAATCTTGGGAATACCAAAAGGTGTCATGGAGTACTTCTCATGTGCGCTCAAACCACCCGCCTCTCCGACCGCCAGCTCAAGGCGGTCAAACCGAAAGACAAGGATTACGTCCTCACGGATGGCGACGGGCTCCAGCTGCGAGTCAGGGTCAATCGCTCGATGCAGTGGAATTTCAACTACCGGCATCCAGTAACCAAGAACCGAATCAACATGGCTCTCGGCTCCTATCCCGAGGTTTCTCTTGCGCAAGCCAGGAAGAAAACCGTTGAGGCAAGAGAGCTGCTTGCACAGGGCATCGACCCCAAAGCTCAGCGTAATGAACTGCAGGAAGCCAAACGAGCGGAAACGGAACATACGTTCGAGAACGTAGCCACCGCGTGGTTCGAATTGAAGAAAGATTCCGTCACCCCAGCGTATGCCGAAGACATCTGGCGCTCACTCACGCTGCATGTATTTCCGAGCATGAAATCAACGCCGTTATCAGAAGTGAATGCCCCGATGGTCATCAAGCTCCTTCGGCCGATTGAGGCCAAGGGCAGCCTCGAGACGGTTAAGCGAGTGAGTCAGCGCCTTAACGAAATCATGACCTACGGGGTCAACTCCGGAATGATCTTTGCCAACCCTCTCAGTGGCATTCGAGCGGTGTTCAAGAAACCTAAGAAAGAGAATATGGCCGCGCTACCACCTGACGAGCTTCCGGAGCTCATGATGGAAATCGCGAACGCCAGCATCAAACGGACCACACGCTGCCTGATCGAATGGCAGCTACACACTATGACCCGCCCTGTCGAAGCGGCGACAACCCGATGGGCAGACATCGACTTCGACAAACGCATTTGGACCATCCCTCCGGAGCGAATGAAAAAGCGTCGTCCGCACACAATACCGCTGACCGAACATGCACTCTCGTTATTGGATACGCTTAAGCCCCATAGCGGCCACAGGGAATATGTGTTCCCGTCAGATAGAAACCCGCGCACCCACGCGAATAGCCAAACAGCCAACATGGCGTTGAAACGGATGGGCTTCCAGGACCGCTTGGTCAGCCACGGCATGCGCTCCATGGCCAGCACAATCCTGAACGAGCATGGATGGGATCCGGAACTGATCGAAGTCGCGCTGGCGCATGTCGACAAGGACGAAGTTCGGAGCGCCTACAACCGGGCGGATTACATCGAGCGTCGGCGCCCGATGATGGCCTGGTGGAGTGAACATATCCAGAAAGCGGCTACCGGCAGCCTGTCAGCGTCGGCCATCAATCAAACCAGGGACCGCAAGGTGGTGCCGATACGCTGACATCACGGCGACAGTTCATGCCATCCGTGTAGTGGAGCTTGCCAGCGCTTTCTTTAAGCCAAGCCCCTGAGTATGGGAAGGCTCCGCATTCCCATACTCAGGGGCTCACGCTTAAAGGTCTATCAGGCAACCACGATTTTTGCCTTTCTACGGCGGATCAACCCTGCTGTTAACTCGTAGTAGTAGATGGTAGCTGGAGCTGAGCATCGCAAATAGTGCTCCAAAAACCATCTCACGTGCTTTTTTCTCCAGGACCAGGGAGTCGCGCAACCCCAGCGTTCACGAATCACCTCGTGCATCCTTTCTGCTTGTCTGATGTGCCGCTGCTGCGTGGCATGTGCACCTTTGAGCACGGGGTGCAGGAACAACGCTATGTCGAACTCGGCCGTCATCGCCGGCCTCCGATGTAGGCACTCACCACATCGATGCGGTTATGTCCCAACTCATGACTGATCTGCTCGCGTGCACGTTGATCGAGCTCTCGACTCTCTCGATGACCACGACCGCCATTGACGGGTGTATTCAAGCCAGTCAGTTGCTCATAACGCTCACAGGCGTAAGCCGCCCGCAGCTCATGAAAGCCTTTCAATCCATGTTCATGCAGGAGGTCCCGTGCCGGTCGCACAACTGATTGCATAAACTCTTTGTAGCTCTCGTTGGGAGCCAACAGGTTCCGACTGCCGCTGGGTGAAGCCTCCCAGGCCCTATCCAAGGCGACACGGATTTGATCCGTGATAGTAATCCAACGTGGTGCGGACGCGCCGGATCGGCCGCCCTTAGTGCCGTCCTGGATATTGATCTTTCCCAGTCGCTGAGCCTCTCCTTGCAGTCGTGGCAAGTCCGCCAAGATCGCTTCGCGCAGGCGCATGCCAGTCTCCCGGGCTAGGAGCACAATGGCACTCACCCTCGATTGCTGACGATCTGACAGCGCCCGTGCGATCAACTTAACCTGCGCACGGTCTTGGCCTTGCGGAGCCTCACTACGCACGCTTGAGCGCTGCAAGCCCAGCGCCTTGCTCGGACTGGGGATTTTGACGTACTGATCACCGCGCAGCGCGGCCATCGTTCGGTTCACGCTGGACAGTCGGTTCTGCGCGGTGGCAATGCCGACGTTGCCCTGATCAACCTGCTCCCGCACGTGGACGGCATACCGCATGAGGATCTCGCGGTCGATCTGTCGCGCGTCATTCAGCCTCGGCCCATCCTCGGATCGACACCAATTCACGAAGGCCTGCCAACGATCACTATGGGCTTTGACGGTAGCGAAATGACCGTCGCCAAACAGATCTTTCAGGGCTTGCGGTCCGGCATAGCTGAGCTGGCGACCGAAGCCGAAATTGCGCCCCGCTCGCTTACCGACCCGAGCCATTTTTCTGTTCCTGATCGACTGTCGCGAGATCATGCAAAAGGGCTCGCCAGTGTGCGCTCACGATGGCGAGTTGAGCCCAATCATTCGGGCGAAAACACAGCATGCTGTCAGTGACGTAGAGATGCGCGCCCTCCTCTTTCAACCACTGAATAATGGCTGTCGTCGAGGTTATAGTTTTACTGGTGGTGGCGACACCGGCGACAACGGCGACACCCCTTGTCCTGCCTGGCTTTGAGCGTGGCGACAGAGTGGCGACACTCGCGGCGACAAACCGCGCTTTCGGCTCCTTTTGTTGGCGCTTAGCCAAGTGGTTGCGCAGCGCTTCATCAAGATTGAACATGGCGCACCTCGAAGGTGTGGCCGTCGGTGATCAGCCACTGATGATCAAGTAACTCGACCAGCAGCTTGGCGGTGTGACGACTGCTCTTACGGGCGAAGCGAGGACCGTTGCGGTTCAGGTCTCGAATACTGAAGCGCTTCCAATCCTTGACCTGCAGCCAGCGCAGCAGCCGATCAGCCTCTTCCTTTACTCGGCACACCGGCTCCTGCTCGGTCAGGCGCTGGATCTCGGTGAGGTAGTAGCCGACTAAGGCCGAGGCCCGTTGGATATGCTCGACTTCCACGACACTGCTCTCCTCCACCATTGCCAGGATGCCGGCGATGCGCAGCAGGTTGTCGGCGGCCTTCGATCCGCTGGGCCGCACGCTAGCCAGTTCCCCAAACTCACCCAATTGGGCTTCGATAGCATCATGCAGATCAATCCAGCGACGTCGGGCCAATGGACTGAGCGTCAGCAGTGATAGCCGTAGAGCACCATCAGGAGACAATGACCAAGGCTGATGAAACAGCGCCGAAAGGCGGTGGTGATAGCGCTTTAGGGCAGCGTCTTTGGATAAGTCGACAGCCTGGTAGCTACGTTGTCCAGCAAGACTCGTGGGCCAGGTCATAAGGCAGCGACCGAGAATGCCTTGCCCCTGAAGCAACGGATCACTGAGTAACTGCATGACTAAATACGGTTGCAGCATTAGGTGCAGGCTCAGGCGTCGGTCATAAGCTCGCAAGCTTTCACCGACCATGGAGCGAGCACGATCAATCGGGCTACCGTCCCAGAGTGACGACAAGGTCGTGACCGCTTTCAAACGGTTATCCCGACTCATGGTGCTGCTGCCGAGAAACTGTCCTCCTTCGTCACAGAACAGCCCCATGCTCGGCAAGTCATGGCAGAGCCCCTTGACCAGGGCCTCGATCGTCGGGTCTGTGGTGATCAACCGAGGGGCCGAAGGCTCCGCTTCGAGCGGTACGCTGCTTGTGGGGGCGGGATCGGCAGGGTTGATACGCTGCGCTTGTCGCTGTGCGGCACGGTAGCGGGCAAGTTGTTCGCGGTAGCGCTGCCACTGTTCACGCTCCCATAGCCGTGCTGGCAGCAAGGCACATCGATCTGCCGCCGTTTTGCGATCACCGGACGCGGCCACCGTGATCAGGTACAGCGAAAGGGGATAATTTCTCCCGTCGAGTTGCAAACCCGCATGACCTTGAGTCGCCAGAGCCGAGGCGGCCAACACCGATTGCGCGGCCAGCGCCTGGGGCACGCCGATGACCTCGGCCATGCGCTGCACCGCAGGCCCAAGAATCCCACCCAGTGCCTGTACCGGATAAGGCTGGGCCACTGGATTCGACTCAATCAGCGGTCGAGGCGGTCGTGGTAGTTCAAGCTTCGGATCTAACTGCTGCATGGCCCCTCTCCTCGATCATTACTGGTTGTCCTCACATAGTCCCGCCACGGCTGTTGAGTGTTTTCAGGGATCAAGGCCCCTGCAGCCTGTGAGGTGTTCACTGACGTGGAACGAACGGCTCCTTACGACCGGGAGCAAGGGCATGAACCCATGAATCTGACCTCCTTAGACGCATCCGAAGATGCGGGCGGGTGGAGGCTGTGCCGACTGACGAGTTCGACACCTGGAGATCCTGAGCGGGAGGAGGCAACAACATCGACACCTGGGGCATGCCTGACTGTCAGTCAGGTGCAATCTTTCCATCGGCTGCGGCACCGGCGCCTGTGTCGTTGCGGATTGCGACGAATCGGATTTGTCAGGCCGATTGTCACGAGGAGAGTTGCGGCAATGCCATGTGCGACCTGGCTTGCAGCAGTGGTACGAGCGCCCGTCTCTTTCCGGTAGAAAGAGACGGGCGCGGTCTGGCGCAGCGACATGTGCCGAGAGGTGAGATTGCTGCAATGCAGCGAGGAAGGTCCATCGTCTGCCGCAATGGGTAGATCAGTCGAGTAGGCATCCATCACTCCTGGGGAGTGACCGTGCGAGCCGCCGGACGCTATTCGCACTTCGGGAAGAACCACCACACAAGTGGCGTAGCCTTGAAGGTTCTGGCTACCTGGGCAGGTGCTGTCAACGACAGCGATCCGTGCGCCAATTTTTATACCCACTCGAAAAGGCGGTCAAGCGTCACTGCCGAAGTGCTCAGAAAGTGGCGACTGTCGCCACTTTTGTCGCCATGCTCCAGGCCACGTTCTACGTGGGTTGTCGCCGGCGTCGCCGCTGTCGCCCCACCTACATCAATGCCCAACGAAAAGATTCGCACACACACTGAAATGGCGCTGCGCTCGATGGAAATCGTGGGGAAATACTGATGGTGAAAGTAGGCGTTGTGTGAATTAAATTTGAGCATGGAGGGTGAACGCGGCGGCTTCGAGAAAAAGCGAGTGAACCCTCCGATCGGCGCGATCACAGATCGCTTGATCGGAGGGTTTGGCGGGAAAAGCAAATCTCAAACGTCAATTACAAACTCAGGCATCGAAGCGGGTTGATTGGGAAGTGACGGCCTCACGTCGCATGATCAGCGTCTGCTGCAACCGCAGCAAAAAACCTGCTTCAAATGCCTCCTGTGGATCACCTGGATGATGACGTTTTCGGTTCTGAGACAGCGCCCACCATAACGGTAATGATGAGCCCTCAAGCCAAGTCTCTGCGCAACGAACGCCCTCCTTGATTACCGGAGCGAACTCATCGCCCCACGGAGTTTGGATCGCGGGAGCCCCTTCAACTGACGGGACAGAGACATATTCATGGATCTGTTGATGGACGCTTTGAGCTGGGATGCCAGTTAAATTCCGAAACGCCCTGTCGTACAACACCGCGGCGTCATCCAACAGCTCTACTGCCAGCTCAACCTCTTGCGGAAAATGAAGCAGAACACTCTGGGCGCCATTAAGCCGAAGCGTGGCGGCCTGTCGCAGTTTAATCGCTGCATCTTCAGGGGTAAGCACTGAAGTATCGATGCTGTTGGGTTTGGGGAGTCCGATGAGTAGCGAAAGATCAAACATCACGGAATCCTCCGAGATAGTTTGCAGCCTGAACCATTTGGCCGGGGTGGCGCGCGAGCTTAAAAGGGGGACATGCCATTTTCCTTATCTCCTTGGTTTGATTAAGGAATGCCATCCGCCGTTGCGACACGAATGGGTGGCACACCGTACAGGGGTCGCAAACCGGAAACCAAGGAACCCGGCCAGGCCGAAGCCTGCCCTGCACGGTGCGCCATAGAAGAGCAGCAGCTAGCACTTGAAGTGCTGACTGTGCGATATGGCACATACCGCGCCTTGGTTTCGATTCAGGTTGCGACACCCGGTCGCGGGATTGACCGCGACGGAGCAAAGGGTAAATGTGAAGCGGCGACAACACAAGCATGAGTGTCAATAAGGCTGCATTCGAACAAGCGCTCTGAGCAGAAACTCACGCACGTTCGGATTTAGTGGCTATGGCAAGTCAGATACCACGTCAAGCCTTCTTATTTCCGACGCTGTCCGCAGTGATAGAATCGAAAACTCTATACACGACCCCCTCTCGAGAAATGTTATGACTACAGAACTGACGGAAGAAGAAATGCGTAGGGCGCTATTCGGTGCGCCAGAGGCGCCTGCATCAGTAGTCGACACCCATGAGCAAGACACTGCACCGGAAATCGTGATCGCGGAGCAGACAAAGGTAGTGAAGAAAAAGAAACTTTCAAAATCCTTTACTCCCAGATTGAAAGTCACACTTAGGGTGGGGAATGAATTCGAAGGCAAGATGCACGAGATTGTATATGAAGCCGATACGCTCAGTTCTCTAGTTGCAGAGCAAGAAGCTACAAAGTTAGCCAAGAAAAAATTCAGATTTGTGGAAGTTATCTCGGTCAAATCGATGTAAGCGGGCACGCTAACGTCCGATTAAAGCGCATTTCATCCCTGCGGCCCGCCCGGCCGATCAGTTCGTGTGAAGTGAGGGTCTTAACCTCGATTACCGTAGCCGTTCGCAGGCTTCAAAGCTAACGGTCAATCCAAAATTTCAAGGCATAACGGAACACCAGCCCTCCCCCGGCTGACCTCGGTCTGCGACGGGCAGAAAACGGCCATAAGCGGTCAGTCACAAAACGGCTGAATCGTATCGGGTACCCGATCTGCGCGTGGTCCTGACTCCTTAACCGGAGTCGCGTCTGAGTCCACACGGAGAAGGTTGGTAGAAGTACTACACTAGACGGTCTGGCGCCTTAGAAATTGCGATAACGGCCACGCTGGGGAGCCTTTCGTGCCAGCAAAGCGAGGGGCCGATGGGAAGCTATGCTCAATCGATCACTGAAAAAGCTGACGACCCTATATTGTCAGCGGCAGCTATCTACCCACATCTGGCGATCATTATCCGCTGACTGTCTTATGTCTGCTGTGCTTCAGCCTCACTCCGCCTAATCTAGGAACGCAAATGAAATGGAAGAGCAGGAATCTAAGAGAACTCGCCCACATTGTTTGTGGCGACTCTGAGCACTTTCGGTATCGTTCAAGCAGTTACATCACTGAGTTCTTTCAAGATTGTGACTTAGATTACACCCACGACGGTTCAACCCGCTGGGCATGGGTTGCAAGCAGACTGGAGGAGGTGTTGGCTCTCCCGCATGCCAGTCCTTCGGTTCCACCTGATGCTTTCATTCGGATCATCCGTGCAACTCTCGACAAGGGCGACGCGCAGGAGGGAGATCCGGACAGGAGCAGAGCGCTTGCCGCGCTTAACGCTGTTCTGGTGCGAGAAGGTTGGGAAGCGTTCTTCGACGAGCACGGCCTCGGCCAGTTGCGCCACAATGCCACTAACACCATTGCGCAGATAGCGAACCCGCATCGGCCGCTTACACCAGCGGAGATGGAACGCCGAGAGCTACTCACCACATACCTCGACAAGTGTTCTGAAGATGAGCTGATCGAGGAGGTGCTGCTGCCGTTATTCCGTCAGCTTGGGTTTCATCGCGTAACCGTAACGGGTCACAAAGATAAGGCGTTGGAATATGGCAAGGACGTGTGGATGAAATACACCCTGCCGACTCTCCATGTCCTCTACTTCGGTATCCAAGCAAAAAAGGGTAAGCTAGATTCAGCGGGCGCAGGAAGACCTGGTTCATCGAATGTCGCCGAGATTCACAATCAGGTGAACATGATGCTTGGCCACGAGATTTTCGATTCGGAACTGAATCGACGAGTCTTGGTTGACCACGCATTCATCGTCGCGGGCGGCGAGATAACAAAACAGGCAAGAAACTGGATAGGCAACAAGCTAGATGCCACGAAGCGCTCTCAGATCATGTTTATGGACAGAGACGACATACTCAATCTTTTCATTGTTACGAATCTACCATTACCAAAGAGCGCTTTGCCTCTCCCGAAAGTTACAGTCACCTTCGACGATGACATACCGTTCTGAACCGCAGCTTTTCAGAATCGTAAACATTAGAAGCGAAACCATTAATTTGGCTTCGCTTCTTTATTTCTTTACGTAGCCTATTTACGCTCTTTATTTACACGGCGCCGCTCTGAAACATAAGTTTAGCTAGGGACTTGCACAGGCTTGCCATCGACTATTCTGTAGTTCCTTTCAATGATTTTTATCGGGTTCGACGTGAAACTCTCTACCGTTGTGATCTGAGTGATGTCCGATAGGTCCCCAATATTTAGCTCTAACGCCCCTCGATCATTTAGAGCCTCAGGTTCAGCGCCAAAGCATAGTCTGTACTCTCGTTGCCAAGCATACTCAATGGGTTTGCGAAACAATCCTATCGGGCCGCTGTAGTCGCTAAAATCTACGTAATCGACCTGGCCGTAGCCACCTTCAAAAAAGGGAGAGTTATAAAGGAGAGGGTGGGTCGCGATGGCTTGTGAAAGTCTTTTAGAAAACTCTGCATGGTTCGTAATACGAAGGACATGGGTACCAAACTCTCGGAAACGCTCACTGAATTGCAGCATTCCGTTGTCGAGTCCCCAAATGTGACCGTCATGTCCGGCTGATACAGAACCCAGGCAGTACACCATGACGGTTTCAGGTCGAGGTAAATTCAGGGTCATGATTGTCTCAGGGTTCAATACGATTTCGTCGTGACCTTCAACCTGGAGTGCGAGCTCGCTGACTACCCCATCCCTAATACCAGAGCTGAGCTTAAGGTACACATTTTCAAGCTCGTCCCTTCGAAGTGCAGCGCCGGCTTCACCTTCAAGCTTCGCGAAATAGTCGACGCTATTCATGTAAAGCAGGCCACGCTGCAGCGCCTGTAGTCGATCTAGATTAGCCACCTTGAACAGCATCCAACATTGCTTGTTAGGCACGCGATCAGGTATTGCTTGCATCTGCACTTCACCAGATACCATCTTTCCCCCTATCTGTGCAAACACAGCTCCTAGCTGGGTTTGAATAGTTGTTAACGATTAGTGCATTCCATGACCCCTATGTCAATTCGCCATAAGGTCAGCATGCATCAAAAAAACAATAGCCTACGAGAGCCAAATGCGGTTCGCATCGAATGGCCGCTTATGACAGGCCAGCTGTCGGCCAATAGCGGACAGTCAAGATCAAAGCTAGGAGGAGCCCAGAGCAGATTCTGGGCTCCTGTTTCTCCCTCTCCTTAGCAAGCAAAAGATAAACTGCTAGAAGAAGGCGAAGGTTGTTAGTTTCATCTATGGGAAAGGCTGCTTATATTTAGCGAGACGCACCAGCCTCCTCAATAAAAGGATTAATTATGGAAAGGCGATTTGGCAGAACGTGCGCTGACACCCAAATGCCTTCAGCGACGGGCGTTTCATCATTGCTTTGCTCTATCGCAAGAACAACCGGAGCGCCCTTGCGTTCGCCTACCGCGATGGCCTCCTCAGCAACATTTGTCAAATGCACCATACGCCGCGCCATCGGTATTACTCCGTCCCTCACGATCCTATCGAGTACGGACCAGCTAGACCCGTGATACAAAGCAGTTGGTGCTCCCAACTTGATACCGGCATCGATAACGACTTCCAGTGTATGCCCGTAAAGAGCTCTAATTCGGCCGTCTCTTACCTCGAATCTTGGCTCGCCGGGATGTTCTGCAATAGCGAGTAAATGACTCGAATCCACTTCGAGTAAGCGAGCTAAATCCTCCATGCTCGCAAACCCTGTGTCATCCACAGGTATTCCGTTGCTCGGGCCGTAATGGCGAAGTTGATAGGACATTGCCTTACTCAATCGCCTATGGTCATGGCTAGGCGCGGATTCAGTTACTTCATTGTGTTCTATGCGGGAGAGAGCCTGAAGCAGTTCCCGCGCCAAATTTTGGATTAAGTCAGTGCAGCATTCTGAGATCAGACCACAGAGCTCCCGCGCATGACGTCTCAGGTGCTTCCCTGCCTCTTTTTCCGTTCCTAGTCGTAGGGCCCGAGTAATAGCGAACCACCCGTATGCGACAGTTAAGTCTGATTCACTAAGTGCATGGCCCATTCGGCCGAGATATCTTTTCATAAGCGCAATTCGCATACGCCAGCCGTCCAGGTTCGCTTGTATAAGCGCATTGTCTTCTATGAGTTGGACAACATCGTATCCAATCGGTATGAACTCACTAGATTCAAGATCAATGGCTACGATACGCCCAGCCGGGTCAACAATCCAGTTTGATGCATGACCGTCTCGTTTTCTAACCAGCGGTAGCTCTGCAGGAAAAAGTGTACGCAGGGAGTCTACAAAACGGTCAGCTTGTTCTTGCTCGAAGAGGCTCCTCGACCACATTTTGAGGTAGTCTTTTAATGGTCGCCATGCTGATTTACCCTCCGGAGGTCTTCCTGCAACGTTATGATAGATAGCGAGCAAGTCTGTGATCGGCTCTAGTACGGCTAAAGCCTCTTCCGCAGAAAGCTCGCTCACCAATCGTCCCGCTGCTCGCTGAGATACGTGTACCCATCGCCGCTCGTCTTCAGACGGAACTTCAACAATCGCGAGCGAGCGAGGCACTTCAAACAGACTCGTATCTCCCCGAGAAGCGATCACCTTCCGTAACGAGGTCAACATCGCCGCCTCGTGGTCTGCCTTGTCTTTAGTGGTACGCTTGAAGACGAAGGTTTCAGAAAGAAATCCGCGAGCGTCAGCAACAGCGAACACCTCGTTACGCCCACCCAAATTTGATCTTGCGTAGATTGGGGAATTTAGGGCTAGGATAGCTGCCTCACGCCAACTGCCTGAGGTATATGACGTTTCACCACCTGAAAGCCCATCTAGGTAGTCCTTCACTCGCGCTATACCGATTCTCGGAAGCGGCCAAGTGGGATGTTGATTGCAAAGTTCAGAGAATATATCTTGAGCACTATGAGCCAAGTTTAAATCGTTAGTTCGCTTAGCTACTGAAAGTGCCGCGGCTCCAGCCTCCCATTGAACGTGCCGGTTAGACCGAGCCATTTCAGACAGTGACCTTGTTACATTTACGTACCTAGATAGATCATTAGGCTTAAGAAGATCTGATGGACCATCTACCATTTGACGTAGAAACTGTGCGCTCAACACGGCAGCTGGTACAGACCCTCTATCTGTTAGAAGGTATTCTAAATTATTGATTACACATCTAATAATTCCCCACAATTTAGGAGAAGGTTGTGTAGCCATTAATGCAAGCAGTCCCCTTGGTATTGCCATCGACCTTGCTGGCAGACTCAACTGAGTCTGTTTGGCCGCTTCAACTATGGTGGATAAAACGCGGCAACGCGCTTCATCAACTGATCCCCTAGGGCGAGAGTAGGCCAGCTTACGTTTCGCTATTTTTAGCTGTTGGAGTCTAACGGTTCCAATGCCGGAGCCTGAGAGCAACGCTAGACGGAGGCGGGCCTCAACCTCTGCAAGTTCTGATCCCTCAACGATATTTAAATTCTCCGAAAGTAGCTTTAGCGCATCTTGCAGAAGGTTTTCGTCACCAGTTTGGTCAAATTGTTGAACCAAGAGCTCAAGTCGGTAAGTAAGTGTTTCAGGTTTCAGATTCCCAAGAGTCATAGACTCTTTAGAATAAGATAATGCTCTTGACACAGTGGCAGGCGAAACTTGAACCCATCGCCCGATCATTGCGACGGCAGTTGCATACTTACCGGTAGCTATTCGCCTAGCAGCCTCACCTAATTCTTGACTTTCGATGGAGAACCTAAATTCGGAAAGGGCAACCCGGTACCGTGCAATGGCTACGTCAATCTCATGACCTGCGAAACTCCCCTTAGCATCTTCATATAACGCGTCAGCGGTTCGATATGCAATATTGGCTAACGACTTCGAAAAAAAGTCTATCCTAATAGACCTTAATGAATTATTCATATCAACAGGGTTTCGTCGCATATGTTCAAGTATCAACATAAACACTGGCGATGGAGCTATCTCTTTATCTTTCAGGATTTTTCGCCACATCTCTGATGCTGCAGCATGTCCGTCTGCGTTGAAAAGTAAGAGTAAATCCAAATGCATTGGGCTTGAGGTGAGCCAAGCTGTTGAGGAGGGTGAGCCAAGGTAGCCAAGAGTACTAAGGACTTCTCCCAAATTTGGCGCCCAAGCGTTCAATGCATTTAAATATTCGTCATTTGGCGTCATGATCAATCCATTTTCCACGAGCTGTTGAGGTTTTTTCGATTACAAAAAAAAAATTTGCTGTTAGTCCTGAGCTACATAATGCTTAGCTTCAATGCTAAGGGAAATGACTATTTGAACATTTAATGCGACTAACGGTATCTAGGTGTTCGGAGCCGATTGGGATCGTAGAGGCGCAACGCTACTATGGCTCAATCCACCTCGGTTACTGGCATTCCATCCACGCTGGATGTTTGGACAGCTAAATGGTATTTGGGCAACTGCTGTTGCGCTCAGAACGCCTTTGATTCGAGCACATTCGAAAGACTCCATTGGCCGCTAGCAGTCGCTTGCCGTTGTGAGATTCTGGCCGATTGTTACCTGTCGCGAAGGGCTGCAATCGACCCTTAGCAGCCTGTCGCAGTGAGCAGCGGCCCCAAGCTTTCTCTGATTAAAGATCAGTGATTTGTGTGTCCACGATGCCCTTGGCAAACCCACTCCAGAAGACTTGAGCTGGTGTTGCAAAACCTGTATAGCGCTCACCATTTAGTACCCATCCCGCAGCTTCCACTGCGGACAAAGGTGCGTAGGTGTAGCCATTGGCAGTGTCGATCACGTAGCGAGCGATAGAGCATCTGATCGAACGTCCCTTGGTTTCGCCAGCCCCGAAACCGTTAATACACCGTTGACCATTGGCCAAAATGGTCTGGCATATCTCGCCAGGCAGCACCTGGGCAGAGCCCAGAGCACGCCATCGAGCATCAGTCGATCGCTCAAGCGCGGCCGACCTCGGCCATTGGTTGGACTCTACGAAATCTCAGCGTTCGAGGGGCGGCAATTGGGTTTCTCGGTATTTCGTACAGAGCCTAAAGAGCACCCATAGCATCCGTCATTGAGCATACTCAGAGAGAAAATCCTCCGCTTGCTCATCAAAAGCCCCCCCTAACTCATGATATTCTGGCCACGTAGAGAGGTGAGCAGCAAAATAATATTTTTCCGTTTCAAGGTTTGAGTCCGCCTCCTTTGCTCGCACCATTGCTTCATTAATGGTGATTTTCCCACTGCCCACAAGATGCATTAGCGACTCAAACTCATCAATACTAAAAAAATATATATTCTCCAAAGGAATCCTACTGCACTCTGAATAAGACGAGAGACTGCGGGCCACCTCCCCGCGTATTAAATGATCCAAAAATAAAGCATTCCCTATACAAAGGGACTTATAGGTCACCACAAACAAAAAGTTTCTAGCCTGGCTTCTGATCCCCCAAGAGCAATCATTAGTGCTGTCCAGATTTATTTTTACCTCTTGCCCTTGCTCAACAGCCTTTAATAGTGAGCTTTTTATTGACCCCTTAAGTACATCACTCAAGTGCGTAAACTTTGCGCGATCGGCAAGCTCTACCCCTTTCGCATCGACAAAAATATTTTCCCCGCCAGAATGAATTAGAAAATCAACTAGCTTACTCTGCGTACCCAAAACCTTTTTTAAATCATCTTCCGTACGAAAAGGGAGTTTCGACCGCCGAATAACATCGCCAACATAAGTCTCAAATCGCCTACCAAACCTAATAGGGAATTTAGTCGTTCGCTTTAGTGCATCATAAACAAAATAATCTAAAGACTTAGATAAAACCTTTCTGCTAACGCACCAGTATTCTAAGCCGCATTTTATTATTGGAAAATTTAAAAATGGCGTCTGCTCAAGAAATTCAGCAGGCCGCCTGCAAGAAGTAGAAAACTCCCTGAACTGGCTGCCCACAAGGGCAACATCAATAGAAATCGCAGTTAGGAAGTTTTCCACGTCATCAAACCTGAACTTTGAGACAGGCAAGTCATGCACATGAAATTTATAAATTTTCCTAGCTTCCAGAATGGCTACCAGAAAGGCTGACAACTTAAGAAATGTGTCAAGCCCCAATCCATACTTTGAGCTGAATTCAGTTTTAAAGTAATCATTACCTTTAGCTCTTGAAAACATTTCCCGCTGTCTCATTATGCCTTTTAGCGATACAAAACGCTGATATGTATATTGCTGATATATCATTGCTCTACTATACAACTCGGTTGGTTCGTACTCATCCGGCAGCCGTGAATAATTCGAAAGCTTTACAACCAACATCTCTAGAGCTTTCAAGTCATTAGGAAGCATCTCTCTTTGCTTTCCGATCAGGCGCCCGGGATCCATAAGCGCCCACTTCAACACCACTATCCAAAGCCATGGAAGCGCCATAAGCCCGTTCAGGTCATCAGTGTTGAAACTATTAATTTTTTCGGCGCACACCGCCAAAATGCTAGATACGGTATATTTTCTCAAATTATTTCTGATTGGCTTATAACGTTCATAGAATCCCGCCTCTGTTACAATCCACCTATTACCTACAGCAGTTGGCACCTCAGCCGCTTTCTTACACATCGCCCACTCCTATTTCCTCATCACGGCAATTAAAATTGCATTGACTAAATCACATTACCTAGCACAGCGCACGCCGGCGAAATTGCTCAATACAATATCGCCAAGGTTACTTGCTAACGAAAATCCGCACTACTAGCGTACTGCGAATTTAATTAACTGACTCAACTGCTCCCGTATCTTATTCGTAGCGCTGTGCGGTAAGTGCTTGCCAGCAAAAATTGCTGCTGGATTAATTGGCAGGTAAGGTCAATAGCTGCTGTCCGCGACTGTTCGAGCCAACGTTAACCCAGTTCTCATGATACAAGCGCTCCACCAGAAGGTCGCCTACTGCGCTGGACATTGCCTTCTCCCGTCCTGGGACCGATAGGCGTCGTGTCGAAAGCAGCGATAATTTCTTGGTGGTCTGGACAAGAAGGCTATGCGACTCAAATGCCTGAGCGTGAGTGAGCGCTTACCGACTGCCTTGGGGCCACTTATATGGTTCCTGGCTGGACCGAATTACAAACGCACCGTGGTGGCACACTCCAGTGTTCGAACGTCCGCTATGGGTCGATTCTGTTGAAAAAGTCGGTTTTCTCAAACTGCCAAAAGACTGATCGGTGAAAGCGCCTCTTTTACGCACTGCTACGTGAAATCTGAGTCTGAATGCCTTTACGGCGATTCAAAATTTCAATCTCATGCGCGTACTTTTCTGCCGTGAAAACCACATCCGACTTTTTCAACAGAATCGGTCGTTTTCTGACGGTCGCGACAGGCAGAAAACGGCCAAAAGGAGCCAGTCCAAGGCATCCCGGAAATTAGGGCCGATTCAGTACCTGCCGGCGGTCTACGAATTAGAAATACCCAATGCAGGCGACATTGCGAATATCCGATTTGCTATGACAAAGACGATAAGCCAGTCGGAATCAACTGATACCAAGGCATTGAAGTCCGTGCCTTGGCTTTACTTAAATCAGCTTTAAGGGCCGAAGCATATATTAAATCCGGTATACCGCATCGACTCACACAGCAATCAGACATCAGCTATTCAATCAGGGTAGTCAATGCTCGCCTACGCTGAAGATAATCTAACTTAGGCAAGTTGCCTTTAGGCACCGCAAGAGTGCATTTATCATAGGGCAGAAGCTGATTACGTAGCGCGCCGTCACTTCCAACTTTTCCCCAATCGACAGAAATAGTAAAGTCGTCCAGAACCATTAGGTATCCTTTCTCGAAAGCTCGGTCTACGAGAAGCGAAAGACAGATACCATTAGACGGATCCAATCGGATACTTTGATCGACACTCCATGGAACAATATGCGAAGCCACAAGAAAATCCTTGTTCTCGATTCCAGTTAAAGCGCACTTAAATCCATAGTTAGTTTTGACTGCTTCTGCAAACGCCCTCTGAGCACTACCCCTGGTTTTGACAGTCGCGTGAGAATCAGCGACTTCATAATTTTCTTGTTTTATCTGACCTCTAAACTCTTCAACCTCATCAGCAGAAACCTCTAAAGTCTCAGCCGCCGCGTCGCCTTGCGGGACCATCGGAAATCGTGCCTCTAGCATCTCTAGAAAAGCACTAGCGGACGCCGCCAGCGTTTCATCAAGCGGTGAGAGCTGTAACCATGCGTCATGATTAAGAGCAGGATCGAAAAACAATCCATAGCCAGGATTTCGGAGGTACGCAGCCAATGCACGAGCCGTCGCAGCATCAAGCGTTTCGATCAAAGAAAGCGGGCTTTCCATTGCAATGAGCCGTGCAAAAATATCGCTAACTTCTGCATTCGGTACCACGCCACCGCTTGTGATTGTCGACCACTGAAGCGCTGAGCTTTGCGACGTTTTAGCAGCTAACCTCTGAATACTCTGCGGAACAAGCTGCATGTCAGCCCAAGCATAACTTGTACTCGGATTATCCAGATAAGCACGTAATTGCAACGTGCCGGGATCATCCTGCAATTTAACTGCTATTAAGTACGGCTGACCCGCTCCACGACTCGCGAGTAATGCAAACTCATTCTCGGCATCGGCTATATCAACGTGGGACGGATCGCCAGGTATCGTCTCGGCGGTAGCGTCGCTTGTCGCGACGGCCATCTTCCAGACCTGGGGAGCGCCAATACTTGTTTCCCACTTGAGGTGTGGACGATCCGCAGAACGCAGGACGAGCGTACCTGTAGCCGTTCCTGTTGGCCACTTGTACGTCAGCGACGCCGAACCGTTCTCGTTTGTCTCTGGAAAGAATCGCTTTACAGCAGCAATAAACTCATCCTTTCTCGACAGCTGAATATAGTCTTTCGTATATGTCTTGTTCACCGCATCACTGCGGCCAAGGCGCCCATACGTTGCGCGATGCGCCGAGGGCCCGTAATAAATCACGAGCACCCATTCCACTGGCAAAGCAGACATTCAACCTCTCCCGATGATGATCGCCTCCGGCGACCGATGTGCCTCAACCTCACGCCGACTCTGTGCTGCCAGCGAGCGGTGGGTTGTGAATTTTATAATTTCAGTGTCAGGAAATAGCTCGTGTACTGATTCAGTATCGCGATTAGACATAATCCATTTCACCCCTCTCCGAGAAAGAGCGGCGCAAATATCTGCAAGCTCAATAAGGTCAACCGCCTCAAAGGTTTTTGCAGTGTATTTGTTAAATTTTGCAGTCGGCTCTTTTTCAGTGTCCGGCTGAGAAAATATGGGCAAATATGGGGGATCAAGATAAACAAAATCACCATCTGAGGCTGTCTTCAGCACCTCTCGGAAGTCGGCAGCAACGATATCTGCCCGAGACAACACCTTCCCTATCGTCGCCATAGTAGCGTCGTCGAAGCCTTTGAAGCGACGGTCGCCCCAAGGTGCATTCATCGCCCCTGTGCGAGAATTCTCACGCCATAGGTGGTTCCAAGACACACCGTTTAGGTAAAAGAACCTTGCAGCCCTCTCGATGAGGGAAGTTGGAGCAGCCGAGCGAACCTCGTAGTAGAATTCCTTGGAGTCATTCTCCATATACCAATCGAGGAGCGGACGCAACGCAGGCTGATGGTCTCGCATTGCAATCCAGGCCGCTACGAGGTGTTCATTGAGGTCTGCTAAATATGAGCGACCGGAAACGCGCCCAGCACAAGCCAGGAAGACCGCTCCTCCACCGAGAAATGGCTCGTAGTAATTTTGAATAGTGTCAGGCACGTGCGGAAGAATGCGAGAAAGCAATCGCGATTTGCCACCTACCCACCTGACGAAAGGCTTGATGGGTGGAAGGGTGGAGCTGACAAAAGGTAGTTCTACCTGATCCAGTTTTGAAGCACAGTTATCCATTTGATCTCTTTCTTTTTGCCGTTAAATCGGCTAGAGGTATTTTAACAGGATGTATGACGTAGGTAACGCATCACCGTCTGATACGTCTCAACTCTGGAGCTTTTATGTCTGAAATTCAGCTTGTTTGGCCGAACAAAGACTTGGCACTGCGCGCCTCAGGCGGGAGTAGCTACGAGTGGGTGCAGCCCACAGATCCTCGACTCAGTGAACCTTTTGACGTTCAGGCCCTCACGAACCATCCGATAGACTCTCAGACGAACGTACTAGCCATTGGCGACGGCCTCGATGTTCTGGAGGCTCTGCGCCAACGGACATCAGTCCTCGACGGAGGCATCCGGCTCGTCTACATAGACCCGCCCTTCAACACGCAGGTTGATTTTCGACAGTACCGTGACACCATGAATAGGTCGATGTGGCTTAGCATGATGCGCGACCGACTCATTGCAATTCGCCCACTGCTTGCCAACGACGCGAGTATTTGGGTGCATCTGGATGACAGCGAAGTGCATCGTGCCCGAGCAGTGATGGACGAAGTCTTCGGCGAAACTGCATTCGTGACATCTGTTATATGGCAGAAGAAGACTACGCGGGACTCTCGGGCAGCGTTCTCCTCAAATCACGACACCATTCTTGTGTACGCCCCGAGCGGGCCGAAGAAATGGAAAACCACTAGAAATCTGCTCGTAAAGGACAACGCCCATCTCCTTAATAAGGATGACGACCCGCGAGGTCCATGGGGAGATGCTCCGTTTACAGCTCCCGGTTTTAGGAGCGCCCAACAATACGAAATCATTGCGCCATCTGGACGAGCCCTACGTCCGCCACGAGGCCGCTCATGGTATGCCACAGAGCCCACTTATCGAGACCTGATAGCAGACGATCGGATTTGGTTCCCGAAGGGCGGCGACGGATCACCACGTCTCAAGCTTTTTGCGAGTCAGTTACGCGGCCTTGTCCCATTCACAGTTTGGGGGACATCAGATACCGGCACAAATGACGATGCTAAGCGCCATCTTCTGTCAATGTTCCCTGATAAAGAGGTGTTCGATACGCCCAAGCCTGAACTGCTCCTCGAACGCATCATCCACATTGCCTCTAACCCAGGGGAGTTGGTGGTGGATATTTTTGGAGGCAGCGGGACGACGGCAGCTGTTGCTCACAAAATGGGGCGCCGATGGGTAGTCGCGGAGCGCAATGCTCAAACGGTCTTAGACTTCATGGTTCCTCGACTGACGCACGTAGTTGATGGGACAGATCCAGGAGGGGTAACTGACACGACCTCTTGGAGCGGCGGCGGAAGCTTTGAGATGATCCACGTTGCACCACGGTTCGGAATATTGAAGGGGATTGAGAGGCCCGAATATGTTAAGCCATGGCTGGACAAACTACTCCCTGCCCGTATGTTTTCTACTGCGTCTTAAGTAAGCACTTCCTCGATGTCTGAGAGCACATGCCAATTGACTTAGGACTGAAATAACCCCGCCCAAAAGGGGGATCATTAGCAAGTTCGAATGTGTCGCGGAATCCGAATGGAAACAGATGGGGGACAGTTATGTCCCCCGCTAATGACCAGCAAAATATGGCATAGAACTGATAAAAGCCGGCCACGAGCCGAGCGAACATAAGGTTTAAATGGCGAGAGCGAGATGGAGTAAAGGCGCACCACTGAAGCTTAAAGCGCTACCTGCCTTGGTTGGCCCCCTCAGACCAAGTGGAATCCTGGCCGATCACACCTCAGAGCCTTGCAAATGGACTTGGTATTCCAAAGAGTATTCCAGTCAAAAAATAAAAATAATTAAATATACAAAAAACAATAGGTTATGTTTCGGATTCAGATTACCCCGGCCCACCACTTGATCAACTAAAGACGTCCACGGACGTCTTTTTTTGTGCCTGAAACCCAGCAAACACAAGGTTTTGATGACCGCTTTGCGCTTTCTAGCGCTTTTTGAGTTCCAGACGCTTTGGTATTCCATTGGTATTCACGGCTGCCCAGCACCAGTCTTGGGAAAGCCCCCCTGCCCTTGTGAAGACGACGTTCTCCGAATTTATCTCCAGCAGAGGCCCAACCGGCATACAGCGCTAAAAAGGTACAGACGCAATTCACTCTGATGCAGGAACTCTACGCAACATCAACATTGCAATGAAAACCGCACCGACTGTCCCCACCGAGATCATCAGCCCATGCTCGCTGACATAGGACACTGTGGCGCCCGTGGCAATGGGACCCAATACGCTACCCAAGGTGTAGAACATCGCAATCGCCGTCATGGCGGTGGACACTTGATGTTCGCCCACCCGGTCTCCCGCCTCGATCACTGCCAGGGTGTTCATGCCGCCAATGGCGCCCCCCCAGAGGAACACGGTAATCGTCGCCAACCAAGGGAGCGGCTGGCTGAACGGAATAGCGAGGGTGCCCAGCAACAGTATCAAGCCGCAGATTAATTGACCGACCTTGTAGGAACTGCGGTCAGCCATCCAGCCGATCGGCAGTTGCAGGACGGTGCCTCCAATGCCGAACACCGATATCAGCAGGGTGGCGGCGGTCAATAGATAACCGGCCGAGAGGCTGTAGCCGGCAAGGAACGATACGGATGAGGTTTCCGAAAAGCCTGCGATAAACGCACCACACAGCGCCGTGGGGATGACGCTGAATAACTTGCCATGGCGTTTTTCCGCCGGGGTTTGCGGTCGCGTATCGTAGCCCTTGAGGGTTAAGGCCAGCGCGCCGGATAACAACACGATCACGGCACAGGCGTAGTAAGGCGCGGTACTCCCGACGCCGAATACCACCAACAGCAGCGGGCCAACGGCAATACCCAGGCCCATCAAGGTCTCATGTACGCCGATCGTCCGGCCGCGCTCGTCTTTCGAGGCGACCGCGAGGATCCACGTATCGCAGGCAATCCAGCGCAGGATCAAGCCAATACCGAGTACGAAGTTCAGCGAAAAAATCAGTACCAAATGGGTAGTCAAGGTCATACCGATCAGCGCGGCAATCGTCAGCGCTGCGCTGAGGATATTCGTCCTGACGAGCCCCAAATGGGCCAGCAAGCGCGGAACCCATTTGTAGAGCAGCAGGATCGCCAACCACGAGGCACTGACAATCACCCCGATCTTTGCCGGCTCGACCCCATGCTGATCCAGCGAAAGCGACAGCAGCGGAGTGACGGTACCTATCTGCACGATCTGTGACAGGGCCGAGAGCGTGTTTATCTTGGTGAGCGCAAACCAGCGTTGTTTGTCGGTGTACTCAATACCGGTATTTTCCATTCGTGACCGACCTTGGCTAGACAGCGCTAAAGTGTTCGAACAACCACGGGCAGAGCTCACCTTCGGGCTTGTGGAACAGCGCACTGATGGTGCCCAGAGGCGTCCAGTCGGCCTGGATGCCTTAGAGACTTTCGAGGAAGGGTAGAGCAATTTCCAGCACCCGACGATGATCCATCTGTTCCGGCTCGACTATCCCGCGGTGAAGCATGTATTACGCACCGGTCCCCCGAGCCCCTGCTGATTCAAGCAAGCGAAACCCTCGCCTCACTCAACGCCATGACCACCGACCAGGCCTTCGGGTTCGAAGGTGCCAACCGTCACAAGCTACTGGCCACCTAACAATTGATCGTGCCAGGTGAACTGATGGTCGAACGAGTGCTGGTACTCACCCAAGACGCGCGCGCATTCCAGTAACAAGAAAGGCCGAGTCGCATTCAGCGTCTCGGCCTTTTGTTGTCATACATCCACCCTGCTATTTTCCAATCTTAATCATTATCAACTCCCAAACCAGCAAGTTAGCCAACTAACTATTTTCAAACATCCGCCTGAATAGCTAATCATCCGCGTCGCTGTTGCTTTAACGATAAACCCCTCGATTATTTTTATTTCACATATATTTTACATTCCCCCACATATGCTAATGTCATTACGACATCAACGCTGTTCCAACCAGAATCAAGGGGTGTGTATGGCAGGTGTAATGGCATCCGTTAACAGCCGTACACAACTGGTCGGTCAGAACAGGCTGGAATTATTGCTATTCCGCTTCAACGACCAACAGCTGTACGGAATCAACGTCTTTAAAGTTCGGGAAGTTATCCGCTGCCCCAAGTTATCTCTACTACCAAAGTCTAATAACAACATTTGTGGCGTTGCCAATATACGCGGCGCTTGCATTCCTATTCTAGACCTCGCGATGGCAACGGGGCTGCCCGGGATCACGGATAAAGAAAGCGCCTTTATTATACTTACGGAGTACAACAACCGCGTTCAGGGCTTCCTGGTGTATGCGGTTGAACACATCGTCAATTTGAACTGGGAAGATATTCATCCGCCCCCCAAGGGCAGCGGCGACAACAATTACCTGACGGCCGTTACCCGTACCGATGATCGTCTGGTCGAAATCATCGACGTGGAAAAGGTGCTGACGGAAATCTCGCCCTCGTCCGAGGAAATATCCGTCGGCGTGGTGGATGACGCGGTCACTCAACAGGCCAGGCATCTGCGTGTGTTGACCGTGGACGACTCGATGGTGGCGCGTAAACAGGTGACCCGCTGCCTGGAGACGGTAGGCGTCGAGGTGGTCGCCTTGAACGATGGGCGCCAGGCGCTGGATTACCTTCGGGCCATGCTCGACGAGGGGCGCAACCCGCATGAGGAATTCCTGATGATGATTTCGGACATCGAAATGCCGGAAATGGACGGTTATACCCTGACCGCCGAAATCCGCGGTGACCCGCGCATGGCCAAGTTGCATATCGTGCTGCACACCTCCCTGTCGGGCGGTTTCAACCAGGCCATGGTCAAGAAAGTCGGAGCCGATGACTTCCTGGCGAAGTTTCGCCCGGATGACCTGGCAGGCCGCGTAGTCGCGCGTATCAAAGCCGCGAGCCCGATCTGAAAGGTAAGACAACACTGCTCAAGCCAGGGAGGCTGATGAGATACATATAAGAAGAACATCAACAGAGGGCATACCATGTTGAAGTGCAATGAACTTAATCTGCAGTCGCCTGACGGCGAGGCAAAGCCCTTCTGGCGGGGCGGTGCACCTTCAGAGGGGCCGTGCGCCCTGGGCTGCGGCGCTCCGCCAGCCACCCAGCCCCCAACAGCTGCTCCGGTCATCGCCGTCGTCCCCACCTCCATGCAGGACGAGTTGGTCGCCGCACAGGAAATCTGTAGCCGCGCCAAGACCGCCGTTGTCGAAATGTTCGGCCATGCCCGCATGGGCCGGGCCCTGGAGCTTGAAGACGTCAGTGCACTGGTGGACGACATTTCGAGCTCGATCGCCCGCCATCCCAATGCCTTTATCAGCCTGGCACGCCTTAAAAGCATCGACGACTACACCTACATGCATTCGGTCGCCGTGTGTGCGTTGATGATTGCCCTGGGCAATCAATTGGGCCTGTCCTCCGCACTGATTCGTCGGGTCGGGATGGCCGGGTTGCTGCACGACATCGGCAAAATGGCCATACCAGGTGCCGTCCTCAACAAGCCTGGCCGGTTGAGCAGTGACGAATTGCAGTTGGTGCGCACCCATCCACTGGAGGGGGAGAAAACCCTGCTGGCGGCCTCGCAGATGTGCGAAATGGTCGTGGATGTGTGCCTGCATCACCACGAAAAAGTCGACGGTACCGGCTACCCCCATCAGTTGGCGGGTGACCAGATCAGCCTGGTGGCCCGGATGGCGGCGGTATGCGATGTCTACGATGCAATCACCTCGGACCGTTCCTACAACCAGGGCTGGGACCCCGCCGTCGCCATCCAGCAGATGTCCACATGGGACGGACACTTTGATGACGAGGTATTTCGTGCGTTTTTAAAGTCCGTGGGTATTTACCCGATCGGTTCTATCGTTCAATTGAAAAGTGGCAGTATCGGCGTAGTCATAGAACAACATCCTGATTCTTTATTGACGCCAAAAATAAAAGTGTTTTTCCTGCCCGTTCTGAATATCTATGTAACGCCGAAAATAATAGACCTGAGTGATCCCGCACAACCCGACCGGATTGTCGCGAGGGTGCCGCACCAGCGTTACGGTTTTAAAAACACCGACCGTTTATGGCTCGATGAAGAGACGCCCAAAGAGCACTAAGCAACACCCAGCGCTGTACCGCATGTATATGCCTAAGCAGCCAATGATAAAACACTATGCCTTGTGCAAAGAAAGTACCGGAATGTCGACATTCGATGATGTTGGCGACTATTAGCATGGGCAGGAAATATCATGAAATTCAACTCACTGCAGACTCGAATTTGCTTCACCGCCGGACTCTGCCTGTTTATCTCCTGTGCGAGCCTGGTGCTGTATGGCCTCTATTCCTCGAACGCCAACCAGGCCTATGTAGGTGCTGAAGTTTCAACCCTGATTGAAAGCGCCACTATCCGCGAAGTGCAAAACCTGGCTGAGGCGCGTGCCAATGCCATCCAGGCAAAACTGCAAAACGCCTTGGATTCGGCCCGCACAATGGCCAATACCCTGGGAGCGAGTAAAAGTGCCCAGAGCCCGCTGAGCCTGGGCCGCGAGCAGATCAATGCGATGCTGCTCAGCGTGCTCAAGGACAACCCTGACTTCAACGGCACGTATTCATGTTGGGAGCCCGATGCGCTGGACGGCCAGGATCAAGCCTTTCGTATCAATGAGGGCGGTAACAACCCGCTGACGGGCCGCTTCACGCCTTACTGGACACGCAGTTCAGACGGCCATATCGCCGTGCAACCGCTGGTTGAGTACGATTCCGATGCCCGCCACCCCAACGGTGTGTTGAAGGGCGGCTGGTATTCCGGCCCGCGGGACACCCAGAAAGAAAGCGTGCTCGACCCGCTTCCCTACGTGGTGCAGGGCAAAAATGTATGGCTGACCACGCTGTCGGTACCGATCATCGCCAATGGCAAGTTCTACGGCGTGGTCGGTGCAGACTTCGACATTTCGTTTATCCAGAAACTCAGCGAACAAATGTCCGCCGACCTGTATGGCGGCAAAGGCTCGGTGTCGATCCTGAGCAATCAAGGGTTGGTGGTGGCCGATAGTAAACGCCCGGAGCTCATCGGCCAGTCGCTGAAAGCCTTGCTGCCCGGCACATGGGAAAAAGTGTTGGCCAATGTACAGAAGGGCCAGGGAGACAGTCGGCTCAACCCGGACTCACAGGAAATCGAAGTGCAGATGCCGATCAACCTGGGCCGCACCGGCAAGCCCTGGGCGATCGTGATCCATCTGCCCAAGGCGGTGGTCATGAGCCAGGCCATTGCCCTGGAGCAGGAACTGCAGTCACGCGGCGTCAAGAGCAGCATCTGGCAGGTCTCGGTCGGCGTGGGTATCTCCTTGCTGGCATTGCTGGCGCTGTGGTTCGCCACGGCGAAAATCGTCGGTCCGATTCGTGAAGCCGCAGCCCTGGCCGCCAACATCAGCCTGGGGGATTTCTCGCGCCGGCTGGTGCAAAAATCTGAAGATGAAGTGGGCCAGTTGTCCTTTGCCTTGAACGATATGTCGGAAAGCCTGCAACGCCAGGTGCGCGTAGCCGAGCGAATTTCCGAAGGGGACCTGGATCTGGAAGTGCGCCTGTCCTCGCCCAATGACACCCTGGGCAAGTCGTTGGAAAAAATGGTCGGCAACCTGAACACCTTGATTTCCCAGGTGCAGGCCAGCGCCACGCAAATCACCGGCAGTTCCGCGCAGGTCACCGAGTTGAGCCAGTCGCTGTCCGACGGCGCGTCCAATTCTGCCTCGTCCATCACGGAAATCAGTGCGGTGATGACCCAGATGGCAGCGCAAACCACCGACAACGCCGCCAATGCGAAGAAGGCCGACGAGCAATCCCAGGCTTCCCGCGCCGACGCCGGGGAAAGTGACAAGTTGATGAGTGAATTGATCGCCGCCATGGCGGAAATCGACAACTCGGGCAAAGACATCACGGCCATTATCACCACCATCGACAACATCGCCGCTCAAACCAATCTGCTGGCGCTGAACGCGGCCATCGAGGCCGCCCGTGCCGGCGAACTGGGCCGTGGCTTTGCGGTGGTCGCCGATGAGGTCAGGAGCCTCGCCGCCCGCAGCGCCGAAGCCGCCCAGCAAACCGCCGCGCTGATTGCCGACTCCTCGACCAAGACCCAGCGCGGCATGATCATCGCCGGCCGCACAGCCGACTCGTTGAGAAATATCGTCAGCGGCACCAGCACGGTGTCCAGCCTGGTGTCGTTGATCTACCAAGCCTCCAGTGAACAGGCTTCCGGCCTGCAGCAGGCGAGCATCGGCCTGGAGCAGATCGATGAAGTCACCCAGCAGAATCAGGTCAACTCCCAACAATGCGCGGTGGCGGCCAAGAACCTGTCGGAACGGGCCAGTTCCATGCAACAGGGCCTGAGCCGCTTCAAAGTCAAAGCCTCGTAATGCCTCACGCGAAGCCAGGGGGGGACATCAACCTCCTGGCCCAGCGCTATAAACCCACTCCCATTCATGAAATATTAAGAATCGCCTCCCTATACTCACCGATTGCGAGCCGTTCTCCCGAACGGCCTTCTGCCTCGGTAGCCAGACTCCATGACGCGCCCCGCTCCCCTGCTGCTCCTGCTTGCTGCTCTGTTGTTCTTCTTTGCCCTGGGAAACCACGAACTGCAAGGCTCCACCGAGGCCCGCGTCGCGGGGATCGCCATGGCCATGCACCTGGACAATGACTGGGTCGTGCCGCAACTGTTTCGTGAACCCTTCCTGGAAAAACCACCCCTGAGCCTGTGGCTGGACGCCGGAGCGATTCGCCTGTTCGGCGGAACGCCTGGGGCGGTCCGCCTGGCGTCGGCATTTGCCGGTCTGTTCAGCGTGATGCTGTTCTATGGAATGCTGCGCCGGTTCGGGCGCCCGAAAACATTGGCCTTCAGTGCGGCGCTGATCCTGGCGACCATGGCCAGCTACTGGAGCAATGTGCGCGGCGTGGGGGAAGACTCACTGCTCAGCCTCGGCGTGACCACCGCGCTGCTGGCGTTCTACCAGGCGATGCGGCCTGAGTCCGAGCGCCAAAGCTCGACGACCTGGGCCTGGGCGCTGTTTACCGCCGGCATGGTGATCGCCACCTTGAGCAAAGGCGTACTGGGCCTGGCGATGCCGGGCATCGTGATTTTCGTGTACCTGGCCAGCACCAGCCTGATGGACAGGCGCCTGCGCCTCGCCGACTGGCTCAAGCCGGCGCTGTTCACCCTGCTGGCATTGGTGCCGCTGATGATCTGGTTGTGCTTCCTGTTCCAGCGCGGCGGGATGCAGGCCGTGGGCGAAGTGCTGTGGACCAACAGCGTCGGGCGCTTCAGCGGCTCGTTCGTGGAGGCCGGGCATTACGAGCCGTTCTACTACTACATCGCCAAGCTGCCCGAGGCCTTCCTGCCGTGGAATATCCTGGTGTACCTGGGCCTGTGGCACTTCCGGAAAAGCCTGGTGCGTAACCGCTACCGCCTGTTTTTCAGCGTATGGCTGGTGGCGCAATTCACCCTGCTGACGCTGGCCTCAAGCAAGCGCACGGTTTACCTGATGGCCCTGACACCGGCCGCCGCTGTACTGGCTGCGGAATATGTGCGGGTGCTGCTGAAATGGCTGAAGGATCACAAGCCGGCGTTGTACGCCTATCACCGCCGCGTGATTGGCGGCGTTTTTACCCTGGCAGTGGCGTGCTACCTGATCGCTGCTTTCTGGTTCGCGCCCAAAGCCGACGTGCGCCAGTCGTTCGTGCCGTTGATCAGTCAGATCCAGGCACTGCAAGCCGAAGGCAAGGAGGTGGTGTTGTTTCAGCCCAATGAGCGGATCGCCGGCGCCAGCGTGTTCTACACCCAGGCCTACCTACCGATCCTGCAGACCGAAGCCGAGCTTCAGCGCTTTTTGACCGCCAAGCCCGGCAACGTCGCGCTGCTGGACCATACCAACGACTTGACCACCAAGGTCACGGTGATCAAGGAGATAGCCATCAACCGCCAGCCCTACTACTTCATCGAGCAGTAAGGCCAGCGCGGGGCATCAGTGCTTGGTGACCTTGTCCAGGTAACCCATGGCGAAGGCCGAGATCACGAAGGTCATGTGAATGATCACGTACCACATCAGGTGTTGCGGATCGACGTTCTTGGCGTCCATGAAGATGCGCAGCAAATGGATGGAGGAAATCGCCACGATGGAGGCCGCCACTTTCATCTTCAGCGACGAAGAGTCCATGGTGCCCAGCCAGTTGAGCTTTTCCTTGTTTTCATCGATGTCCAGCTGCGAGACGAAGTTCTCGTAGCCGGAAATCATCACCATCACCAGCAAGCCGCCGACCAGGGCCATGTCGATCAACGACAGCAGCACCAGGATCAGCTCGGACTCGGCCATCGAGAACACGCTCGGCAGCAAGTGAATCACTTCCTGGAAGAATTTCAGCGCCAGCGCCAGCAACCCGAGGGACAGGCCGAAATAGATAGGCGCCAGCAGCCAGCGCGAGGCGTACATAGCATTTTCGATAAAGCGTTCCATTGGATCTCACACAGCATGGCTAGAAATGGCGGCGAGTATACCAGCCGCTATAAGACACCTGTAACCACGAGAAAACTGACCTGGGCGGCATCTGTAAGAGAATTTTTCTGCTAGTGTCGAGCCCAATAACTCGGCTCGATGACGTCGGACAGGAAAAAACTCAGATGATGGATGTGCGATCCCCTTTGGCCAGCGTTGGCCTGTGCGCCGCCTTGTTGCTGGCCGGCGGCTGTTCCCCAAGCGATGAGCAGAAACAGGCCACCCTCGAAGAGAAAACCGCGAAGTTCGAGCAGTCCCTCGACAGCATCCAGGATCCGAAACTGCGCGACGCCATTGCCGACCTCGGCGGCTCGCTGCTGCTGCTGGAACGGGCGCGGGTCAAGCTCGCCACCAAGCCCATCGAGGCCGAATACGGCGAGGACACCCTCGCGCTGCTCAAGCACTACCCCACGCCGCAAGGGCTGGTGGACACCTACATCAATGGCTTGTTCGTACTGCGCAAAGCCTCACATTCCGACTACCTGACCGATCTGCAGCCGGTCTTCCCGTTCAACTTCAATGTGCCGGACCAGTTCCCCTTCCCCCACGGCCTGGAATGGCAGTCCGTCACCTTAAGCAACAACAAGGTCGTGCCGTTCCAGCCGGAATGGTCGGAAACCGATCCCGGCATCCAGTTGAGCCCCAGCAGCTCCAACCTGACCAACCCGGATGACCTGACGGTCACCTACCCGTTTATCGATGGCATCGAGACGGAAAACAAAAGCCAGCCGCAACCCGTTCGCCTCAAAGGCGCAGTGGAAGTGATCGCACCGGGCAAAGTGCTGACCTTCGACTTGTCGAAAAAGGACGTCGGCCACAAACGCACCGAAGGCAATATCACCGTCAACCTGCTGCTCCTGGAAAAGAACTACGCCGAAATCGAACTGACCAACAGCCAACCACTGGCCCCCGAAGTGGGTGACGAATCGCCCAACCCCTTGCTGGTACAGGCACGGGACGGCACCGGACAATTCCTCACACGCTCGGGTTCGATCAACGAAAGCAGCGCGCAAGTCGAGTTCTACCAGAAACAGTTGGCCGAGATGCAAAAACAGAAGGCCTGGTCCGATGGGTTTGAAAAGCAACTGGTCGATGAGCAGAAAGCCTTCGAACACAAGCAGAGCAGCCATTACGCCAAGGTCTATTTCAATGGCCTGATCGACACCCTGCAGATCAATGTGCTGGATTTCTCCACGGCCACGGTCACGCGCAAGGACCTCGACCTGCCGGTCCTGCGCTTCGACAAGAACAGCCTGGAAAAAACCGTACAAGCCTTGCCCATGCCGGTCACCGTGTACGACGACGGCGCCGCCAGCTGGCTCAAGGACGCCTCGTTGACCGAGGAACAACTGAAGAACAGCGTCACCATCAGCCAGTCCGTCGAAGACGCCAGCGCCGCCCATATCGTGTTCGACCACCCATTCACCTTCAATGACGACCTGGTGGGCAGCGAGCGCAACAGCAGCGAATCACCGGTGACGTTTTTCACTGCCGATGAGAAAGGTGAACGCGGCGAGCCCATCGAGTTACCGACCGAGGCGTATGAATTGAACCCGGCCCGCGGCACCCTCACCTACGACCTCAACCTGTTCCCGGAAAACCCGGCGTTTGTGGTGGGTTCGATCCCGCTGTTCCTGGCGACTATCGAGAAAGGTGACATCGATGCGGCCAAGCTGCCCAAGGGTTTATCACTCAAGGACAACGCACTGATCGTCGACCAAAAGGAGTTCCCGGCCGACAGCTGGCGCTTCTATGCCAAGGACGCCAGCGGCAACTACCTCAAGGAAATCCTCGGCGTCAGCCACCGCGCCGAGGAATACGGCACGGCCTTGTTTGACGTGCATTACTTCTACGGCCAGCCGACCGCACTGGAAAGCTACCAGCGCACCGACCTCAGTACCGTGCAATACGGCTTTGAGGTCAAGCTGGACAAACCCGAGAGCAAATAACCGCGCCTACAGCGCCAGTTGCTCATGGCTGCCATTGAGCTGCCGCAGATGGGCCTGCATGTGCAGGCACCAGATCTGCGGGTCACCCGCCAGCTCATAGCCGTGCAGGGTCAGGCTGTCGACGATCGATTGCAGCATGCTTTCTGCCACGAAGGGCCCATGAAACGGGCCCTGGGACTTGATTGTGGAAGGCTGTTCACCCGTCATTCCGGCGGCAAACAACAAGGTCCACATCCCGTTATCCCCCGCGAGCGGGCGAACGGAACATTCGATTCGGGTAACCAGGCCGAAGCACTGGCGGGTAAGGCAAAGGTTGCGCGGCATGGCGGCGACCCTCGGTAGATCGGTGTTCAGCCTCAACCTATGGCGAGGCTGTTTCTATCCAGCGACTCCTGTGGATATCCCTAAGGCTCAGAATAGAATAAAAACATGACAAACCAAGGCTGTAGGGACCAACGGGCGTTGGCCCCTCAGAAGGACGTCAATTTAGTGACGTAACCAGATCCAAATGTGGGAGGGGGCTTGCTCCCGATGCAGTGTGTCAGTCGACATCTACATGACTGACCCATCGCAATCGGGAGCAAGCCCCCTCCCACATGTTTGATCCGGCCTGGCCTCAGAACTCAGGTGGGCTTGGCTTCGGCCAGCGCCTGCTGCGCCAGTTCCTTCTCCGCGTCCTTCAGGTCTTCCTCGCTGATCATCTCGGCAATCGCGCGCAAGCGCTCGACCACGCGGGCATTGACCGTGCCTTCCGGGAACTGCCCCTCGGCGTCCGGCTCACCGGCATCCTCGCCCACCAGCAGGCTCAATGCCTCGTCGGCCTGACGCACCGCATAGATGTGGAATTGCCCGGCGCGCACGGCCTGCAACACCTTTTCATCCAGCATCAACGTGGCCACGTTCGCCTGGGGAATGATCGCCCCTTGCTCGCCGGTCAAACCGCGGGCTTCGCACAGGCGGAAGAAGCCTTCGATCTTCTCGTTGACCCCGCCCACGGCCTGCACTTCACCAAACTGGTTGATCGAACCGGTGATCGCAAAGCACTGCTTGAGCGGCGTCTTCGACAAGGCCGAGATCAACGTGCAGGCCTCGCCCAGGGACGCGCTGTCACCGTCCACGTAACCGTAGGACTGCTCCAGCGCGATACTCGCCGAGATCGCCAGCGGAAATTCCTGGGCATAGCGGCTGCCCAGGTAACCGGTGAGGATCATCACGCCCTTGGAGTGGATCGGCTGCCCGAGGTTAACTTCACGCTCGATGTCGACGATGCCGCTGCCGCCCGGGTACACCGTGGCGGAAATCCGCGCCGGCACCCCGAACGCCGAGTCACCGACCTCCAGCACCGTCAGCCCATTGCACTTGCCGACCGCCGCGCCGGCGGTGTCGATCAGGATCACCCCGGCGAGCATATCGTCGAGAATCCGCGCCGACACCCGCCCGGTACGCGTGGCCTTGGCCTTCAGCGCGCGCTCGATATGGCCCGCATCGGTCATCTCATCGCCCGCCAGGTGCCGGATAAAGTCCGCTTCGCTGACCAGCTGGAACAAATCCCCAATACGTGCCGACAAACGGCCCTGGTGCTCCGCCAGCCGTGCGCTGTAGGTGGCCAGGCGCGCCACCGCGTCCGAAGTCAGCGGCGCCATGCCTTCTTCCGAAGTGCGGGTCTTGAGCAACTGGGCGAACTGCTCCAGGCTCTCGTCCACCATCGGGATGTCTTCGTCGAAATCCACCAGCACCCGGAACATCTCCTGGAAGTCCGGATCGGCGTCCTGCAGCGCGTAATACAACTGGCGCGAACCGATGATGATGACCTTGACCTGCAACGGGATCATCTGCGGGTTAAGGGTCACGGTGGCCAGGCGGCCCAGTTCGCCCAGGGGCGATTCCATCTTCAGCTTGCGCGACTGCAGGGAACGCTTGAGGGCGTCCCACACAAACGGCTCGCTGAGCATCTTCTCGGCTTCAAGAATCAGAAACCCGCCGTTGGCACGGTGCAACGCACCTGGGCGTAACTGCCGATAGGTGGTGTACAGCGCGCCCTGGTCGGTGCTGTATTCGATACGGCCGAACAGGTTGTCGTAGGTCGGGTGCGGTTCAAACACCACCGGCGCGCCACCGTTGACCGCATGGCCCACCACCAGGCTCGGGCAGTATTGCTCTTCGAGCAGCTTGCGGGCCTGGGCGTCGGTCTTGGCGTCGTCCACCAGTTGCTCGACCACGGTTTTCAGCAGGTACACCTGCATGGCCTGCAGATAACCGCAGACACCGGCGTTCTCCGCGTACTTTTCCGACAGCGGTGCGAGCAAAGGCTGCAAGGCCAGGGTGATGGTTTCTTCGTTGAACTGACGCAGTTGGTTGTTGGACTCGCGCTTCCACTGGGGCAGGCTGGCCAACTCCTCGTTGAGGCGTTCTTCCAGCTCGGAAATATCCGTGTGGAAACGCTCGCGATCCACTTCCGGCAGCTGCGAGAACTCGGCCTCATCCAGGGCCTTGCCGTCGAGCATCGGGGTGAAGGCGATATTTGAGCTGTCGCGGTACAGCGCCACGTCCTTTTCCAGGGCCAGGCGCTCGATCACGTCCAGGGCCTTGTCATAGCGCTGGTTGAAGGCACGGTCGATGGCACTCTTGCGCTGTTGATAAGTCGGGTGTTCGAACACCGCCGGGAAGGTCGCGACGAGGTTGTCGACCAGGCCATTGATATCGGCAATGAACGCGGCCGCACCGCCGCCTGGCAATTCCAGGGCGCGGGGTTCGCGAGGCTCGTCAAAATTGTTCACATAGACCCAGTCCGCCGGGGTCTGCAGGCGCTTGCCCTCGGCTTTCAGGTAGCGTTTGACGAACGAAAAGCGGCCGGTGCCCGGCTCGCCCATGACAAATACGTTGTAACCGGGGCGCGGCATGGCCACACCGAACTGCAACGCTTCAACCGCACGTTCCTGGCCAAGCACACCGCGAAAGGGCTCCAAATCATTGGTGGTCGAGAAGCTGAACTGTTCAGCGGAGAAAGGGCGAGTCAGCGCTTCGGGCGCTAGACGCAAGCTGGCAGCAACAGGATCAGGCATCGGGCTTCCTTACATCAGGCGGGGCAGATGACGGCATTCTGGCTCCCTGTTGCGCGCTCTGGCAAGGCGCGCCGTTGGGAAACCCTGGACACGGGAGGCGCCCTGCAAAAAAAATCGCGACATTGCTGATTGTTTTATAAAAACACACGGAACCCTTGGAACGTGCCTAAACTCCAAACTGCGCGGGTTGGACTAATAACCGATCCCTAGGGCGCTATGAAGTGCCTGAACCCTTGTCCATTGGTTTGCACACAAAGAGAACAAAGCTATGAAACGGATCCTTCTCGGTACTCTCTTCACCGTCGTCTCCCTCAATGCAATGGCTGAAGCACCAGGTGGCCCGAACTGCGGTTGGGGCAACATGTTGTTCGAAGGCCAGCGCGGTACTCCAGCTCACTTCCTGGCTTCCACCACCAACGGTACTTCGGGTAACGCCACCTTCGGCATGACCTCGGGCACCAACGGTTGCAGCACCAACAGCGCGCTGACCTACGGCGGCAAGTCCTGGATTGCCATGAATGGCATGATGAACGAGCTGTCCGAAGACATGGCCAAGGGTAATGGCGAAGCACTGACCACCTACGCCGTGGTACTGGGTGTTGCTCCGGAAGATCGCGAGCACTTCGCTGCCGTGGCTCACGAACACTTCCAGCAAATCTTCAGCAAGGCCGATGTGACCGCTGAAGACGTGCACAACAACACCCTGGCTGTACTGAAAGGCGATGCCCGTCTGGCGAAATACGCTACCCAGGCTTAAGCTCGTCCTGCCCGCGCCTACCCAGGCGCGGGTTTTATTTTTGGACCCGCCTCTCCTTGGGTCTCTCTAATTTCCGACTTAAGTTGCCCCTATGCTCAAACGCTTTGCCTGGATGGCACTCTTTGCCTGCGCCCCGCTGTACGCGGCACCGCATCTTGATGATCAACGTTTGCAGCAACTGGCCAATGATCCGTTCTGGCTTTCTCTGGGCCATTACGAAGCCGGCAAAGTCAGTGGCTGGCGCAGCTATGTCAGTGAAAAGAAATTCTTCCTCGCCGCCGATGGCGCCCACCACCCGGATGCAGAACTCAAGGCCACCGTTGAAGCGCTTTACGCTCCGGCCAGCCTGGGTGAAAAACACGCCCAATGCGTTTACCCCGCACGTACCCGCTGGCTCAAGGATCAGTTGCACCTCACTGACCTGCCCGCCGTGGACTGCAAGGAATTCAAGCAATGGTTCAAGGACGTCGCCCCCCATAGCGCGGTGATGATCTTCCCGGCGGCCTACCTCAACAGCCCGTCGTCGATGTTCGGTCACACCCTGCTGCGTATCGACCAGGCCGACGTGCAGAGCAACAAGACCGCACTGCTCAGCTACGCGATCAACTTCGGCGCCTATATCGAAGGCTCGGACAACAGCATCCTGTACGCCTGGAAAGGCCTGATGGGCGGCTACCCCGGCCTGTTCGCCCTGGTGCCCTACCAGGAAAAACTCTCCGAATACCGCAGCCTCGAAAACCGCGACCTGTGGGAATACCGCCTCAACCTCACCCAGGTCGAGACCGAGCGCATGGTCGAGCACGTGTGGGAGCTCAAGCAGATCCAGTTCGACTACTTCTTCTTCGATGAAAACTGCTCCTATCGCCTGCTGGAACTGCTGCAAGTGGCGCGCCCCGGCCTACGCCTGACCGAGCAATTCCCGCTCACCGCGATCCCCACCGACACGGTCAAGGCCGTGAAGGACGCGGGACTGGTGGAAAAGATCGACTACCGTCCCTCCCGCGAGCGCGAGTTGCTGGAGCGTGCCAAGCCGCTCGACAGCGACGAACAGCAATGGGTGCTGAAAGTCAGCGACGACCAGCAGCAATTGCAGGCGCCAGCCTTCAAAGCATTGCCTCGCGACCGCCAGGCGCTGATCATCGACGCCGCCTACCGCCTGGGCCGCTACCGTGCCAATGGCCTCGAGCGCGACACCGCGCGCTCCCAACGCAGCTTCGAACTGCTGCGCGCGATCAACCAGAACCCCGCGCCCGACCTGACGATCACGCCCCCCGGCCTGCCCGAAAACGGCCATGAATCGCGCACCTGGCAAGCCGGCATCGGCACCCGTGGCGACAAGGCCTTCGGCGAATACGGCCTGCGCATGGCCTACCACGACCTCAACGACAACGCCGAAGGCTTCCCTCTTGGCGCCCAGATCGAAATCCTGCAGATGAAACTGCGCCAGTACGAAGGCAACCACTGGCAACTGCAGCAACTGGACCTGGCCACCATCCGCTCCCTGACCCCGCGCAACGCCTTGCTGCAGCCGTGGTCCTGGCAAGTTACCGGCGGCCTGGAGCGGGTGCCCGGTAAACACGACGACGAAACCCTGGTCGCCCACGTCAACGGCGGCGCCGGCGGCACCTGGCAACTGCGCGACGATATGCTCGGCTTCGCCCTCGGCACCGTGCGCGTGGAACACAACAACGACTTCAACGAAGCCATCTCTCCCGCGGCCGGGTTCAATACCGGCGTGCTGTGGAAAAACCCGCTGGGCAATTTGAGCCTGGAAGCGAAAGGGGATTTCTTCACCAATGGTGAAGTGCGGCGCAGCATCAGCCTGAACCAGCAGTGGGAACTGTCCCGTAACCTGGGCCTGCGCCTGAGTGCACAGCGCGAGTACAGCCACTTGTCGACGCCGGTGAATGAAGTGATGCTTGAGGTGAAGTGGTATCACTACTGACTAACACCTTTTGTCAGCATTGCCCGCACCATCAGGAGTTCATTCGACATGGCCGTTACCTGCACCACCCTTGAAGAAGTTCGAAACAACATCGACCGCCTCGACCAGCAAATCGTCACCCTGCTGGCCGAACGCGGCCGCTACGTCTCCCAGGCGGCACGCTTCAAAAAAGACACCGATGGCGTCAAGGCCCCGCAGCGGGTCGAGCAGGTGATCGCCAAGGTGCGGGATCTGGCGCAGACCGTGGGCGCCAACCCCGAGGTGACCGAGCAGGTCTATCGCGCAATGATCGCGGCGTTTATCCAGCAGGAATTGGCGGAACATTCAGTCCTGACGAGAGCAGGAAAGCCACAAACCTAATCCGTAAAACTGACCTACTCAGAATTTTCAAACTTTTGCCTGCAAGTACAAATTACTATTCGGCTTCCAACCTATTGATAAATAGGCAGGAAATTTTCGGCAATTTTTTAGCTTTTTTCAGTCGAAACAAACTGTCTCTCACTCCATTTTCTTTGTGAGGATTTGTGTCTAGTATCGAATGGCAGTCAATTTGCCATCACATCTATACACGGATTCGAATAGGGTAAGAGGCTTATATGGAATTTTTTGAAAAGCTCACCAATCTGGCAGCAAAAGTTCGGTTGCAGGGCCCCGCCATCCAAACAGAAGAAGCAACAAAAAACGCTTTCGTGATGCCTTTTATCAACACGGTTTTGGGTTACGACGTGTTTGATCCACAGGAGGTAACGCCTGAGTTTGTCTGCGACATAGGGACAAAAAAAGGCGAAAAAATCGACTACGCGATTATGAAAAACGGAGAGGTTCAAATACTCATCGAATGCAAAAAAATCGGCGAGTCATTGAGCATTAATCACGCATCACAGCTGTTTCGATACTTTCACGTCACAAGCGCAAGAATCTCAATTCTCACGAACGGCCAGGTCTACAGGTTTTTCACCGACCTGGATGCACCTAATAAAATGGATGAAAAACCATTTTTAGAATTAGATTTGCTGGACATTGATGAGTACTCCGTACCGGAGCTGATAAAGCTTACAAAGTCGGCCTTTGATGTCGACTCAATCATCAATGCTGCGGGAGAGTTGAAATACGTCAGCCAGCTAAAGAAGCTTATTGGCGCCCAAGTCAGTAAACCTGAAGACGACTTCGTGAAATTTTTCGCATCCCGCGTTTACGAGGGAGCAATCACGCAGAAAGTCCGTGAGCAATTTTTCGAACTGACACGAAAAGCGTTAGCTCAGTTTCTGAATGACCAAATCAATGACCGGCTCAAGTCTGCTATGAGCGGCGCCATTCAGCCGACGGTAGCGTCACTGACCATGGCGAACAGCACAAATGTCGACATTCAGGATCGAGACGAGTCAGAAGATAAAATCCTGACAACGCTTGAAGAGCTTGAGGGCTATCACATCGTTCGGGCTGTCGTCCGCTCCGTTGTCGATGCCAAAAGAATCGTCCAACGAGACACCCAAAGTTATTTTGGCATCCTGCTGGACGACAACAACCGTAAACCGATTTGTCGCCTTCACTTCAACAGAAGTCAGAAATACCTCGGAATATTCGACGAGGAGAAAAATGAGACTCGGCACGCTATCTCATCCATTGATGAGATTTATGAGTACGCCGATCAGTTGAAAAGGACCGTGGGCTATTACGCCTGAAGGCCAGATTAGATCGGGCAACACTTATTCAATATGAGTGAAATCTGTGGCGAGCGGGCTTGTCCCGCGTTGGGGTGCGAAGTGCCCCTGATGAAGACAAATGTGTGTATCAGACACTCCTCTGCGCCTGGTTTTGGGGCTGCTGCGCAGCCCAACGCGGGACAAGCCCGCTCACCACAAGAATGCGCTTGCCTGAAATTATTTATGCAAGACTCAAGACTTTAGTGTGAAATTTTAACTCTTTAAAATCAGTGAGTTATTTTAAGTTTGATAAGAGCTTGCTTCCGCTGGGCTGCGCAGCAGCCACCGAACCAAGCGAAGCGTTCCTACCGAAAAAATATCCACCGTCAGCATTGAGGCAGCTTTGCGGTCCTACGGAAGCCAGCGCCCTCGCCACAGTTTCAGTGCCCACCGCCCGACCTCATCGTGCTCCACACCTTTCTCACACCCCTTTCACACCTCCCCGACAAATCCCTATCTAGACTTCTCCTATCAGCCGTGAAACGGCCAGGGAGCAAGCAATGTGGCGGTATGCAGTAATGCTGTGTGCGGTGGTGTGGCTATCGGGTTGCCAGTCAACCCATCAGGAATTGCTGGCTCGGGGCTATCCGCCCACCTTTGCCGATGGTTTTGACGATGGGTGCAGCAGCGGCCGCCAGGCGGCGGGGGTGATCACTGGGGTGTTTCGCAAAAACGTGCCGCGTTACCTGAAAGACCGGGTCTACGCCGAAGGCTGGGAGGATGGCTTTCGCCAGTGCAAGGCCATGCGCGAGAACGAGGAGCTGCGCGACTACAAGGACAATCACTGGAATGACCGTGAACGCGCCTGGCAACAGGAGAAGAACCGGGATGCTGCGCGGGCCTATCGCTCGCAATAGGTCGCTTTCAGACATTCATCGAAACTAAAGTGCGGCGAACATGGCCCAAGCTCCATAGAGGGAGAACGTCATGAGCCGAGCTTTTGTAAATGAGGACAACGCCGCCGCCCAGGCCGATCAGCCGGTGGAGCGCCAGGTCAGTGAGCAGCCCAATCGCCTGACCGCCCAGGGGTTGGCGCAATTGCAGGCCAAGGTTGCGCAGCTACAGGCCGCCCACAGCGCCGAGTCCGCCAAGGGCGAACAGGCCGATAAGCAGCGCCAGGCCGACCTTGAGCGGGATTTGCGCTACTTCAACCAGCGCGTGCAGAGCGCCCAGGTGGTGGCACCCGCTACGTCTACCGACAAGGTGCAGATCGGCAGCTGGGTGACGTTCGCCAATGAGCATGACGAACAGCAGCGCATTCAATTGGTCGGGGAAGACCAGGCCGATGCCGGCGCCGGCCTGATCAACTGGGGCTCGCCCCTGGGCCGTGCCTTGCTGGGCGCCCAGGTGGGTGACGAGGTGCTGTGGAAGCGCCCCGTCGGTGACCAGTTGATCGAGGTGCTGCGCATCGAGGCCGAGGCTTAGACGATGCCCTGGGCCAGCATCGCGTCGGCAACCTTGACAAAGCCCGCAATGTTCGCGCCCTTCACGTAGTTGATCCGACCGTTCTCTTCACCGTAGTGCACACAGGCATGGTGGATCGACTGCATGATGTTGTGCAGCTTGCTGTCCACTTCACCGGCGGTCCACAACAGGCGCATGGCGTTCTGCGACATCTCCAGGCCACTCACGGCGACGCCGCCGGCATTCGATGCCTTGCCCGGCGCAAACAGGATGCCCGCCTCGATAAAGATATCCACAGCCTCAAGGGTGGTCGGCATGTTGGCGCCTTCGGCCACGCAGATGCAGCCGTTGCGCAGCAGCGTGCGGGCCGCTTCGGCGTCGAGTTCGTTCTGGGTAGCGCATGGCAGGGCAATGTCGCAGGCCAGTTCCCAAGGGGTCTTACCGGCGCGGAATTCCAGGCCGTAACGGCCGGCCAGTTCGCTGATGCGCCCGCGCTGCACGTTTTTCAGCTCCAGCAGCGCCGCCCATTGTTCCTCGGTCAAGCCGCTTTCGGCGTAGAGCGTGCCTTCGGAGTCGGACAGGGAAATCACCTTGCCGCCCAGGTCCATGACCTTGCGCGCCGCGTATTGGGCGACGTTGCCGGAGCCGGAGACCGCCACGCGCTTGCCTTCCACCCGCTGGCCGTCGCGCTTGAGCATTTCTTCGGCGAAGTACACACACCCGAACCCAGTGGCTTCCGGGCGGATCAGGCTGCCGCCGTAGGTCATGCCCTTGCCGGTGAGCACGGAGGTGAATTGGTTGCTCAGGCGCTTGTACTGGCCGAACAGGAAGCCAATCTCACGGGCGCCCACGCCGATGTCGCCGGCCGGCACATCCACGTCTGCGCCAATATGGCGGTACAGCTCGCTCATGAACGCCTGGCAGAAACGCATGACTTCGGCATCGCTCTTGCCTTTGGGATCAAAATCCGAGCCGCCCTTGCCGCCGCCCATGGGCAGCGAGGTCAGGGAATTCTTGAAGGTCTGCTCGAAGGCGAGGAACTTCAGCACCCCCAGGTTTACCGACGGATGGAAACGCAAGCCGCCCTTGTAGGGGCCGATGGCGCTGTTCATCTGGATACGAAAGCCGCGGTTGACCTGGACCTTGCCGTGATCATCCACCCACGACACCCGAAAGGTAATCGCACGCTCCGGCTCGCAGATGCGCTCCAGGATGCCCGAGGCCAGGTAATGGGGATTGGCTTCAAGAAACGGCCACAGGCTGCGTAGGACTTCTTCTACGGCCTGGTGGAATTCCGGCTGGTCGGGGTCGCGTTTTTTCAGGCGGGCGAGGAAGGATTCGACGGATTCGATCATGAAAAGTCTCGGCAAATTGATTGTTTTTAAATGAGATTGAGCCGGACTTTATCAATTCATGTCGCACCGCGACAGGGCAAAATGTCGCTTTTGTGAATTTAAATGGTGCATTAGATATAAATAAACCCAGGAAACAGGGATTTATCGCACTTAAAAGGGGATTGCCAAGGCAGGTTATGCACCAGCAGGGAAAAAGCTATCGGGGGCAAGCCCCCTCCCACATTTGATCGGTGTGGGTCAGGAAGAATGTACAAAAAAAACGGAGCCCGAGGGCTCCGCTTTTTTCACACCAGCCGGATCAGGCCAGTTTTTTGTGGCGCACACGGTGCGGCTGGGCAGCCGCTTCGCCCAGGCGTTTTTTACGGTCCGCTTCGTACTCGGTGTAGTTGCCTTCGAAGAACACCGCTTGCGAGTCGTCTTCGTACGCCAGGATGTGGGTCGCGACCCGGTCAAGGAACCACCGATCGTGAGAGATCACAATGGCGGCGCCCGGGAAGTCCAGCAGGGCTTCTTCCAGGGAACGCAGGGTTTCAACGTCGAGGTCGTTGGACGGTTCGTCGAGCAGCAGGACGTTGCCGCCCTCTTTCAGGGTCAGGGCCAGGTGCAAGCGACCGCGCTCACCACCGGACAGGTCCTTGACGAACTTCTGCTGGTCGCCGCCCTTGAAGTTGAAACGGCCGACGTAGGTGCGCGACGGGATTTCATAGTTGCCGATGCGGATCTGGTCGGAACCGTCGGAAATTTGCTGGAACACAGTCTTGCTGCCATCCAGGTCTTCGCGGCTCTGGTCCACGCAGGCCAGTTGCACGGTTTCGCCGATTTCGATGCTGCCCGAATCCGGCGTTTCCTTGCCCATCAGCATGCGGAACAGGGTGGATTTACCCGCACCGTTACCACCAATTACGCCGACGATCGCGCCTTTTGGCATGGAGAACGACAGGTTGTCGATCAGCACGCGGTCGCCATAGCCTTTGCACACGTTCTTGAACTCGATGACCTTGTCACCCAGGCGCGGGCCGGCCGGGATGTAGATCTCGTTGGTTTCGCTGCGCTTCTGGAATTCCTGCGACTGCATTTCTTCGAAGCGTTGCAGACGTGCCTTGGATTTGGACTGGCGGGCCTTGGCGCCTTTGCGCACCCATTCCAGTTCTTCCTTCATGGCTTTTTCGTGGGCCGATTGCTGCTTGGATTCGGCGGCCAGACGGTCGGACTTGGCTTCCAGCCAACCGGAGTAGTTGCCCTCGTAAGGGATACCGGCGCCACGGTCGAGTTCGAGGATCCAGCCGGCAACGTTGTCGAGGAAGTAGCGGTCGTGCGTGATCGCAACCACGGTGCCCGGGAAATCGTGCAGGAAGTGCTCCAGCCAGGCGACGGAGTCGGCGTCCAGGTGGTTGGTCGGTTCGTCGAGCAGCAGCATGTCGGGCGCCGACAGCAGCAGGCGGCACAAGGCCACGCGACGTTTTTCACCACCGGACAGATGTTCGACCTTGGCGTCCCACGCCGGCAGGCGCAGTGCATCGGCGGCGACTTCCAGCTGGCGCTCCAGGTTGTGACCGTCGCCGGCCTGCAGGATGGCTTCGAGCTTGGCTTGTTCAGCGGCCAGCTTGTCGAAGTCGGCGTCCGGTTCGGCGTAGGCGGCGTAGACCTCGTCCAGGCGGGCCTGGGCGTCCTTGATCACGCTGACGGCTTCTTCGACCACTTCACGCACGGTCTTGGTCGGGTCCAGGATCGGCTCCTGGGGCAGGTAACCGATGTTCAGTTCCGGCATCGGGCGGGCTTCGCCTTCGAACTCGGTGTCGACGCCGGCCATGATTTTCAGCAGCGTGGACTTACCCGAACCGTTGAGGCCGAGCACGCCGATCTTGGCGCCGGGGAAGAAGGACAGCGAAATATTTTTCAGGATTTCCCGCTTCGGAGGGACAACTTTTCCCAGCCGATGCATGGTGAAGACGTATTGAGCCATGGTGAACCTAGCGTCAGTGACTGATGAATTAAGCGGGCGAAGCCCGTGCCAGGCCATGCGCCGCGCGGGCCGTTGACTATCATCAATGCCAGCGAGCGGAAAAAGCCTGAATGTCTGGGGCTGGAACGCCCCCGCGTAACCGGCAAAGCTACCTGAATGCGCTTGGTCAGTCCAGCCAAGCGGGGCTGGCACTTTGCCACAAGTCAAGGCATGCTAGCCGCCCTTCGGGCGTCCGGCTTATAGTGCACGTCGCGCGCCAGTCCAGCCAAACCGCAGGATCACAGCTTGTCCAAAGTCACGCCGCCAACGCCCTTGCGCGCCGCTCATGTAGCGCCGGGAACGCCCCTGCACGGCACCCTCAAAGGCGCATTGGCGACGCTTGTCCTCCTGCTGCTCGCATTATTGTTCTGGCAACTGCTGGACCAGTTGCAGCAAAACCAGAAAAACCAACAGCAATACACCATCGACTACAGTGCCGACCTGGCTGAACAGATCAGCCTGAACATGGCCCTGAGCGCAAAAATTGCCCTGAACCTGCTACCGATGGTCGAGCCGCCGCGCGACATCGAACAGCAGCAGGCCTTGACACGCACGTTGCAGCGCTCGCTGCCGGAACTGCGCAGTATCGCCCTGCTGGCGCCCAGCGGCGCGATGATCAGCGACAGCGCCAATGACAGCCAGGACAGCGCCTGGCTGGAAGAATTGGTGCAGCGCAGCCACGGCCAACCCTACTACCTGAGCAATAACAACGACGGCACCCTCATCTATCTGCTGCTGCACCAGCCCAGCGGCGGCTCAAGGATGTACTGGGCGCTGCGCCTGGCACCCGAGTACCTGGTCAACCTGACCCGCCAGGACAGCCAGGTCCAACGGCCGATGTGGGCCATCGAGAACCGCCTGAACCACCGGGTGGTCAGCCGTGACAGCGGCATGCCGGCGCAATGGGGCGACGCCCTGACCCCGGATGACCTGAATAAAAGCGTGCTGGTCACGCCCCTGAGCAAAAGCGACTGGCAATTGCGTGGGATGTTCGACCGCGCAGCCGTGCTGGAACAACTGCTGCCGGCGTTTATCGGTAAATGCCTGCTGGGCCTGGCCTTCTCGCTGATCCCCGTGATCGTGCTGCTGAATATGCGTCGCCGCCAGCGCCAGGTGCATGAAGGCCGGCGTCGGTATCAGGATATTTTCGAAGGCACCGGCGTCGCCCTGTGCGTACTTGACCTGTCGGGCCTGAATGCATTTTTTGGCAAGGTGCACTTGCAGACCCGCGAGCAACTGCACGCCTGGCTGCAAACCTCCCCCGAGGAATGCCGGCAGTTGCTCACCGAACTGCGCATCACCGAGATCAACCAGGTGGCGGTGAGCCTGCTCAGAGTGGGCTCCTGCGAGGAAGCGTGGGAGCGGCTGATCGATGATTGCCCGCGCAATACCACGTCCATCGGGCATCAGATACTCGAAGCGGTCCTGACCCAACAGAATCAGCTTGAGTTGGAAATCCAGCTCAAGGATGTGGCCGGCAACGAACAGTACCTTTGGATGGTGATGCGCCTGCCGGAGCAGCAGGACGACTTCAAGGCGGTGATCCTCAGCATCAGCGACATCACCAGCCGCAAGCTGATCGAACTGTCGCTGGTGGAACGCGAAAGCTTCTGGTCGGACGTGGTGCGTACCGTGCCCGACCACTTGTATGTGCAGGACGTGATCAGCCAGCGCATGATCTTCAGCAACCACCATCTGGGCCACACCCTCGGCTATACCAAGGCCGAACTGCAGCAAATGGGCGAGTATTTCTGGGAAATCCTGCTGCACCCCGAAGACGCCGAGCATTACCACGATTTGCGCCAACAGCAACGCCAGGCCGGCTACGCGACGCAGTTGCACTGCCAGTTGCGCTTTCGCCATCGCAACAATCAATGGCGGCGCTTTGATATCCGCGAGCAGGCCCTGGCGCGGGACAAATCGGCGCAAGTCACGCGTATCATCGGTGTGGCCAAGGACATCACCGACCAGATCGAAGCCAGCGAGTCCTTGCGCGACAGCGAAAAGCGCTACCGCATGCTGGCCGAAAGCATCAGCGACGTGATCTGCTCCACCGACAGCCAACTGGCCCTCAACTACATCAGCCCGTCGGTCAACGCCGTGCTGGGTTACGACGTGGACTGGGTATTCAAGAACGGCTGGCAGTCGATCATCGCCAACCCCCAGCAACTGACCGGCATCTATAGCTTGCTGGAACAGGTCAGCCGGGCGCTGGGCGATCCCGACGCGCTGAACAGACTCCGTGATCAAGTGCAGACCCAATTGTTCCTGTTCGACTGCCTGCGCGCCGACGGCCGCAAGGTGCCGATCGAGCTGCGCCTGGTGCTGGTGTGGGATGAGCACGGCGCCTTCGAAGGCGTCCTCGGCGTGGGCCGCGATATCAGCCAGCAACGCCGCGCGGAAAAAGACCTGCGCATGGCCGCCACCGTATTCGAACACTCCACGTCGGCGATCCTGATCACCGACCCGGCCGGTTATATCGTGCAGGCCAACGAGGCGTTCAGCCGGGTCAGCGGTTATGCAGTGAGTGACGTACTCGACCAGTTGCCGAACATGCTCACCGTCGACGAACAACAGGAAGCCCACCTGCGCTATGTGCTCAAGCAATTGCACCAGCACAGCACCTGGGAAGGCGAAGTGTGGCTCAAGCGCCGTAACGGCGAGCACTACCCGGCCTGGGTCGGCATTACGGCGGTGTTCGACGACGAAGGCGACCTGGCCAGTTATGTGTGTTTCTTCAGTGATATCAGCGAACGCAAGGCCAGCGAACAGCGCATCCACCGCCTGGCCTACTACGACGCCCTGACCCACCTGCCCAACCGCACGCTGTTCCAGGACCGCCTGCACACCGCGCTGCAATCAGCCGAACGGCAGAAGTCGTGGGTGGTGCTGATGTTCCTCGACCTCGACCGCTTCAAGCCGATCAACGACTCCCTGGGCCACGCGGCCGGCGACCGCATGCTCAAGGAAATGGCGACCCGCCTGCTCGGCTGCGTGGCCGAAGACGACACCGTGGCACGCATGGGCGGCGACGAGTTCACGTTGCTGCTGCAACCGCGGGTCAACCGCGAGATGGCGCTGAACCGCGCGATCCATGTGGCCGAGCAGATCCTCGCCAGCCTGGTGAAGCCCTTCGTGCTGGAAGGTCGCGAGTTCTTTGTGACCGCCAGTATCGGCATCGCACTCAGCCCCCAGGACGGCAACGAGCTGAGCCAGTTGATGAAAAACGCCGACACCGCGATGTATCACGCCAAGGAACGCGGCAAGAACAACTTCCAGTTCTACCAGGCCGATATGAACGCCAGCGCCCTGGAACGCCTGGAACTGGAGAGCGACCTGCGCCACGCCCTGGAGCAGGACGAATTCGTGCTCTATTACCAGCCGCAGTTCAGCGGCGACGGCAAACGCCTGACCGGTGCCGAGGCGCTGCTGCGCTGGCGCCACCCACGCCGTGGACTGGTGCCGCCGGGGGACTTCATTCCGGTGCTCGAAGAGCTGGGCCTGGTGGTGGACGTGGGCGACTGGGTGATCAGCGAAGCCTGTCGCCAGCTCAAGACCTGGCACCAGAACAAGGTGCGGGTGCCGAAAGTCTCGGTGAACATCTCTGCGCGGCAGTTCTCCGACGGCCAACTGGGCACGCGCATCGCCACCATCCTCAAGGACACCGGCCTGCCGCCGGCGTGCCTGGAACTGGAGCTGACCGAAAGTATCCTGATGCGCGAAGTCAACGAAGCCATGCACATCCTCGACAGCCTGAAAAACCTGGGCCTGAGCATCGCGGTGGACGACTTCGGTACCGGTTATTCGTCCCTCAACTATCTCAAGCAATTCCCCATCGACGTGCTGAAAATCGACCGCACCTTCGTCGATGGCCTGCCCTCCGGCGAACAGGATGCGCAAATCGCCCGCGCCATTATCGCCATGGCCCACAGCCTCAACCTGGCGGTGATTGCCGAAGGTGTGGAAACCCATGAGCAGCTGGACTTCCTGCGCGAGCATGGTTGCGACGAGGTGCAGGGGTATCTGTTCGGGCGGCCGATGCCGGCGAATCGGTTCGAGGCGCAGTTCAGCAATGATGCGCTGTTCATGTTCGATTGAGCGGTGTGATGAGGCCGGCACAGTCACCGCCCATCCCGAGATGAGCCCCGCTTGTCCGCGACATGATGTCCTTTCATATGCCATCTAAAACCCATTGGGTTAGAATGCCCTCCTTTTCTGCCCCCGATCCTTGAGGACCGCCATGTTCAGCCGTGATTTGACTATTGCCAAGTACGACGCCGATCTCTTCGCCGCCATGGAGCAAGAAGCCGTGCGCCAGGAAGAGCACATTGAGCTGATCGCTTCGGAAAACTACACCAGCCCTGCGGTGATGGAGGCTCAAGGTTCGGTTCTGACCAACAAGTACGCCGAAGGCTACCCAGGCAAGCGCTACTACGGTGGCTGCGAGTACGTCGACGTGGTTGAGCAACTGGCCATCGACCGTGCAAAAGAACTGTTCGGCGCCGATTACGCCAACGTCCAGCCGCACGCCGGCTCCCAAGCCAACAGCGCCGTGTACCTGGCCCTGCTGCAGGGCGGCGACACCATCCTGGGCATGAGCCTGGCCCACGGTGGTCACCTGACCCACGGCGCCAGCGTTTCCTCCTCCGGCAAGCTGTACAACGCCGTTCAGTACGGTATCGATGCCAACGGCCTGATCGACTACGACGAAGTCGAGCGCCTGGCGGTCGAGCACAAGCCAAAAATGATCGTGGCCGGTTTCTCTGCCTACTCGCAGATCCTCGACTTCCCACGCTTCCGCGCCATCGCCGACAAGGTGGGCGCCTACCTGTTCGTCGACATGGCTCACGTAGCCGGTCTGGTCGCCGCTGGCGTCTACCCGAACCCTGTGCCTTTCGCTGACGTGGTGACCACCACCACCCACAAGACCCTGCGCGGTCCACGTGGCGGCCTGATCCTGGCGCGCGCCAACGCCGAGATCGAGAAAAAGCTGAACTCCGCCGTATTCCCGGGCGCCCAGGGCGGCCCACTGGAGCACGTGATCGCCGCCAAGGCGATCTGCTTCAAGGAAGCCCTGCAACCTGAGTTCAAGACCTACCAGCAACAAGTGGTGAAAAACGCCCAGGCCATGGCCGGCGTGTTCATCGAGCGCGGTTTTGACGTGGTGTCCGGCGGTACTGAAAACCACCTGTTCCTGCTGTCCCTGATCAAGCAGGACATTTCCGGTAAAGATGCTGACGCTGCCCTGGGCAAAGCCTTCATCACCGTGAACAAAAACTCCGTGCCGAACGACCCACGTTCGCCGTTCGTGACTTCCGGCCTGCGCTTCGGCACCCCGGCTGTGACCACTCGTGGCTTCAAGGAAGCAGAGTGCAAGGAACTGGCCGGCTGGATCTGCGACATCCTGGCGGACCTGAACAACGAAGCCGTGATCGACGCGGTACGTGAGAAGGTCAAGGCCATCTGCAAGAAGCTGCCGGTATACGGCGCTTGATTGCAGTTGCTTGACTAAGAAGCCCGGCTCTTGAGCCGGGCTTTTTTATGCCTGGTCTCCAACTTGAAATGAGATCAACTGTGGGAGGGGGCTTGCCCCCGATAGCAGTGTGTCAGTCACATATAGGTTTACTGACCCACCGCCATCGGGGGCAAGCCCCCTCCCACATTTGACTGCATTACACGTCAAGGTTGGTAGACCTTGGCAAAGCCTTCGCGGATTTTGTCTTCGGGCAATTCATCGGCAATAAACACGATCACACTCTCCCGCGCCTCACCCTCGGCCCATTCGGTATCCCAGTCGAAACCATAGAGCTTGAGCACGCCCTGGAACACCATGCGACGGTCTTCGCCGGCAATATTGAGTACGCCCTTGTAGCGCAGCAGCTGCTTGCCATGGTCTTCCAGCAGTTCGTTCATGAACTCACTGAGACGGTCGATATCCAGCGGCTGGTCGGTGCGCAGCACCAGGCTGGAAATACGGTCGATGGACGGCGCCTTGCTCACCGGGCGCAGACTCATGCCCGCATTAAGGTTGAAGCCGCGCACATCGAGCAGTTCGGCCAGATCAATCTTGCCGTGCTCGACCACGCGAATCGGCGCGCGGCGGTTGATGCGTGTGAGGCGTTCACTGAGTGCCTCGAAGGCAGCATCGTCCACCAGGTCACGCTTGCTCACCAGCAGCCGGTCGGCGAAACCGATCTGCGCCTGGGCGATGGTCTGGGTCAGGTGATGCTCGGCGTGGGCGGCGTCCACCAGGGTGATGATGCCGTCGAGGATGTAGCGTTCGCGCAGTTCCTCATCGATGAAAAAGGTCTGGGCCACCGGCGCCGGGTCGGCCAGGCCGGTGCACTCGATCACCAGGCGGTCGAAGGCGATCTCGCCGCTGTCCAGGCGCTCCAGCAACAGATACAGGGCTTTGGTGAGGTCGGTGTGGATGGTGCAGCACACACAGCCGTTGGACAGGGTCATGACTTGCACCGGTTCTTCGCCCAGCAATTGGGTGTCGATACCGGCGTCGCTGAATTCGTTTTCGATCACGGCAATTTTCAAGCCGTGCTCGGCTTTGAGCAGATGGCGCAGCAAGGTGGTCTTGCCCGCGCCGAGAAAGCCGCTGAGGACGGTGACTGGAATGGGAGAGGACAAAAGAAATTCTCCTTAAAGGAACACAGAAACAAATGTGGGAGGGGGCTTGCCCCCGATAGCAGTGTGTCAGGCACTGATCTGTCACTGACACACCGCTATCGGGGGCAAGCCCCCTCCCACAGGGCGTTGCGTTAAATCAACAGCACTTGGGCCCACCCTTGCCGCCGTAACGGGCCTCCTGGCGCTCCCGGAAGAACGCCTTGTAGTCCATCATCGGCTTGTCCGGGTGCTTGGTTTGCATATGCTCGACGTACGTGTCGTAGTCGGGCATGCCGACCATCAGGCGCGCGGCCTGACCGAGGTATTTACCGAGGCGACTGATGTCATTGAACATGCTTGCAATCCTCGGTTAGGCGTCCGGTACTGCCTGGAACGGGGCTTCTTTATCCGTACGCTCTTTGTTGCCCCAGGCGGCGACACCGACCTTGAGCGCATAGAACAGGATGCTGAACACCACGAACAGGAACAGCACAGTCAGCGTTGCGTTGGTGTAGGCATTCCAGATCACGTGCTGCATCTGGTCCACGCTCTTGGCCGGGGCCAGGATCTGGCCGTTTGCCAGGGCATCACTGTACTTCTTCGCCAGCGACAGGAAACCGATCGCCGGGTTGGCGTCGAACAGCTTGATGAAGCCCGCGGTGGTGGTGCAGATCAGCAGCCAGACCGCCGGTAGCATGGTCACCCAGATGTAGCGCTGGCGCTTCATTTTGATCAGCACAACGGTGGCGAGCATCAGCGCGATACCGGCCAGCATCTGGTTGGAGATACCGAACAGCGGCCACAAGGTGTTGATGCCGCCCAGCGGGTCGATCACGCCCTGGTACAGCAGGTAACCCCACATGGCGACGCAACCGGCGGTCGCGATCAGGTTGGCGGTCCAGGACTCGGTGCGCTTGAGCGCCGGTACGAAGGAGCCAAGCAAGTCCTGAAGCATGAAGCGACCGGCACGGGTGCCCGCATCGACGGCAGTCAGGATAAACAGCGCTTCGAACAGGATCGCAAAGTGGTACCAGAACGCCATGGTGTTTTCACCCGGCAGCACACTGTGCAGGATCTGCGCGATACCCACCGCCAACGTCGGCGCACCACCGGCACGCGCGAGGATGGTGGTTTCACCGATGTCATGGGCCACCGCCGACAGCGCCTCGGGGGTAATTGCAAAACCCCAGCTGCTGACGGTTTGTGCCACGGTCACCACGTCGGTGCCGACGATTGCCGCCGGGCTGTTCATGGCGAAGTACACGCCTGGCTCGATCACCGAAGCGGCAACCATCGCCATGATCGCCACGAAGGACTCCATCAGCATGCCGCCGTAACCGATGTAACGGGCGTGGCTTTCATTGGCCAGCAGCTTGGGCGTGGTGCCCGAGGAAATCAGCGCGTGGAAGCCCGAGACCGCGCCACAGGCAATGGTGATGAACAGGAACGGGAACAGGCCGCCCTTCCATACCGGGCCGGTACCGTCGATGAACTGGGTCAGCGCCGGCATTTTCAGGTCGGGCATGGTCACCAGGATGCCGATCGCCAGGGCGATGATGGTGCCGATCTTCAAGAAGGTAGAAAGGTAGTCACGTGGCGCGAGGATCAGCCACACCGGCAGTACCGCCGCCACGAAACCGTAGCCGATCAGCATCCAGGTGATCTGGATCCCGGTGAAGGTGAAGGCCTTGGCCCAGACCGGATCAGCGGCGATCTGCCCGCCCAGCCAGATCGAACCGAGCAGCAACAGCACGCCGATGATGGAGATTTCACCGATACGGCCCGGGCGGATGTAGCGCATGTAGATGCCCATGAACATCGCAATCGGGATGGTCGCCATCACCGTGAAGATGCCCCATGGGCTCTCGGCCAGGGCCTTGACCACGATCAGCGCCAGCACCGCGAGGATGATGATCATGATCAGGAAGCAGCCGAACAGCGCGATGGTCCCCGGGATACGCCCCATCTCTTCGCGAACCATGTCGCCCAGGGAACGGCCATTACGACGGGTGGACAGGAACAGGACCATGAAGTCCTGCACCGCACCGGCCAGCACCACGCCGGCAATCAGCCAGAGCGTGCCGGGCAGGTAGCCCATTTGCGCCGCCAGTACCGGGCCGACCAGGGGACCTGCACCGGCAATCGCCGCAAAGTGGTGACCGAAAAGGATGTGTTTGTTGGTCGGCACATAGTCCAGACCGTCATTGTTGAGCACTGCGGGGGTGGCCCGCCGTGGATCGAGTTGCATCACATTATTAGCGATGAACAGGCTGTAGTAGCGATAAGCAACCAGATAGATGGCCACGGCAGCGACCACGATCCACAAGGCGTTGATCGCCTCGCCTCGGCGCAAGGCTACTACGCCCAGGGCGCACGCTCCTACGATTGCCAGCACCAGCCAGGGTAGGTGGCGTAGCAGGCTATTATTATTTTTCATTTTTATATTCCAGCCAGGGTGGACAGAAAGGACAGCCATCCGGAGTTTAGCGCTACTGGCCTTAAAGGCCACCCCCCTACGTTGGTCTAGAGCCTTGCAGAGGCAAAAAAAGCAGAAAAAACCACCCGATGATGGCGCAGGGCTACAATCCTTTTATCCACAGAGGGTTTCACCATGACCGAGCAAGCGTCTGATCGCCGTCGTTTTCGCCGGATCGCCTTTGATGCCAAGACCGAACTTCGGCAAAACGGCAACGAATGGCCGGTGCAATTGGTGGATTTGTCGCTCAAGGGCCTGTTGGTGCAACGGCCTGAAGAGTGGAAGGGAAATAAGGCGCTGCCCTTTGACGTCGATATTCGTCTGGATCCAAAGGCCCATATAAAGATGCAGGTGAAGCTGACCCACGAGGATCCTGGCCAGTTGGGTTTCGTATGCCAATACATCGACCTGGACTCGATCAGCCACTTGCGGCGGCTGATCGAGCTGAACCTAGGCGATCAGGAAGAACTGGATCGGGAGCTGGCGGCGTTGCTGGAAGTGTGATGGCTCAGGGGAACGCGGTACGTGCGGGAAATTCGCTTTCCGTGTCCCAGTAGCCCTTCTTCTGACTTGAGGCGCTGTGCCACTGCCCGTCGACAAACCGATAAGTCTGATAACGGGTGGCAAAGTCATCCTCACCGTCGCCGTCCATAAATGACGACACCTGCAGCAGTTCATCCGCGCCGCCACTGACTGGCGTTGCGATCGTCCACGCAGCCTTGCCGGTATGAGCCAGGGTCAGCACCTGGACTTTGCCGTCGGCGCCCTGGTAACCCAGCGGTTTGAGTTGCTGCTTGCCAGGCAGCAACAGCTGCGTGGCAGGCCCGCTGTAGCTGCCCATGGGGGCGGTCTGGTCGATGGTCAAAAAATACACAGGTTCGGGCAGCCCTTTGAGCGGGGCTTTCTTGACTTCGGCCAACGGGTAGCCGAGGTCTTCGTGGGCTATCACCTCGCCCGAGGCCGATACCCACCGCACCTGGGCTTCGAGCAGCGGGTTGTCGACCAAATCGCCGGGCTCGTCGAACGAGTCTTCATCCAGCCCACTGCCCCAACTGTCCTTGTGCAGTTGGGGGCTGATGCGCTGGTCTTCGAGCACCTGCAGCACACTGCCGTCTGGCGTCACCAGCGTTTGCGCCAGGCGATAGCCCGTTGGCAGCTCAGCCCAGGCCATGGCGGGCAAGCCGGCCAAGGCGACAAACAGGGCGACTACACCCCAGCGATTCGATCGTTGCATGGCGTCCATCCCTGAGTTATTCGAAAAGTGCATCCAACGCCTGTTCCAGGCGCGTGACCCCAATTACCTGCAATCCTGGCGGCATTTCCTTCGGCGCATTGCCCTTGGGCACGATCGCGCGTTTGAAGCCGTGCTTGGCCGCCTCCTTCAAGCGTTCCTGACCGCTCGGCACCGGGCGCACTTCGCCGGACAGCCCCACTTCACCGAATACCAGCAGGTCGTGGGGCAATGGCCGGTTACGCAGGCTGGACATCACCGCCGCCATCAACGCCAGGTCGGACGCGGTTTCCAGCACCTTGACCCCGCCGACCACGTTGAGGAACACGTCCTGGTCGTGGGTCGGGATCCCCCCATGACGGTGCAGCACCGCCAACAGCATCGCCAGGCGGTTTTGATCCAGGCCCAGCGTGACGCGGCGTGGGTTGGCCAGATGGCTGTCATCCACCAGCGCCTGGACTTCCACCAGCATCGGCCGGGTGCCTTCCCACGTCGCCATGACCACGCTGCCCGGGACTTCTTCCTGGGCACGGGTCAGGAAAATCGCCGAGGGATTGGAGACTTCCTTCAGCCCCCGGTCGGTCATGGCGAACACACCCAGTTCGTTCACCGCGCCGAAGCGGTTCTTCACCGCCCGCAGCAAACGCAAGCGGCCATCGGACTCGCCTTCGAAATACAGCACGGTATCGACCATATGTTCCAGCACCCGTGGCCCGGCCAGCGCGCCTTCTTTGGTCACATGGCCGACCAGGAAGATCGCCGTGCCGCTCTGCTTGGCGTAGCGCACCAGCAACGCGGCACTTTCGCGCACCTGGGACACGCCGCCCGGCGCCGATTGCAGCTGCTCGGTGAAAATCGTCTGGATCGAGTCGATCACCATGACCTTGGGTTTTTCGATCCGGGCCGTGGCGATGATGCTTTCGATGCAGGTTTCGGTCATGACCCGCAGTTGGTCCTGGGGCAGGCCCAGGCGGCGGGCGCGCATGGCCACCTGTTGCTGGGATTCTTCGCCGGTGACGTACAGCGCCGGCATGCGGCTGGCGATGCTGCACAGGGTTTGCAGCAGGATCGTCGACTTGCCGATGCCGGGGTCGCCGCCGATCAACACCACCGAACCATCCACCAGGCCGCCTCCCAGGACCCGATCCAGCTCACCGGAGGCCGTCGAGAAACGCGGGATCTCTTCAACACTGACTTCCGCCAGGGTCTTGATCTGCGCCTGCTGCCCGGTCCAGCCGGCGCGGCCGGTGGGGGCCGAGGCGCCGCCACTTTCGATCATGGTTTCAGTCAGGGTATTCCACGCACCACACTCGGTGCATTGGCCGGCCCACTTGGGAAAGGTCGCGCCGCACTCCGTGCAGCCGTACATGCGCTTGGCCTTTGCCATTTGAGAACCTCCAACCGAAAAACCGCGATGATAGCTCAGCGCGACGCCGGGGTCCGGATTTCACCGCTGGCCAATCGTGAAGCACTGTTGCCGACCGGGTCTTGGGCGTTGAGATCGGCGCCCTTGGCCTTGAGTTCGTCGAGCAACTCGAGGCGCTTGAACAGGCCGGCGTACATGGCGGCCGTCTGACCGGCGCCATTACGTTGGTCGGGGTTGCAGTCGGTGGCCAGCAGGCGCTGGGCAATGTTCAACTCACCCTTGAAGATCGCGCCCATCAACGCGGTGTTGCCGCGTTTGTCCTGCACACAGGCGTCGGCACCGGCGGCGAGCAAACGCTCCACATAAGCGCTTTCGCCGTGGTAGGCGGCGAGGATCAGCGCGGTGTAGCCCTTGTCGTCCTGGGTGTTGAGGGGGAAGCCGGCGTCGATGAAGGTGTTGAGCATGTCGAGGTCGCCACGGCGGGCGGCGTCGAAGTAATAGTCCTGGAGCTGCGCCTTGAGCGCTACCGGGTCGGGCGACTCGGCATGGGCGACAAAGGCCAGCATGGTCATCAGTAAACCGATAGAAATACGCATGGGTGCTCTCCTGCCAGAGGTCGACGCCCGGGAGGGGCGTCGACCGAAACCAACGTCAGTCAGTGAGTTTTTCGGCCAGCGCCTTCACGCGTGCCAGATCACCCTTGGCGACCTTGGCCACGCCGGTGCCGTATTCCGGATCGGCCTTGTAGAGGAACGACAGGATGATGTGCTTGCTCTCGTCATCGGTAGTGGCCAGGGAGCCGCCGAAATTGTCGATCAAGTCCTGGCGTTCTTTCGGGCTGTAGGAGCGATACAGATCACCGGCCTGCTTGAAGTTCTGCTCACGCTGGATCTTCGCCTGCTGGGTACTGCCCGACAGCGCCGTCTGGCTATAGCGCGCGGTTTGCGGCTCTTCACGGTTTTCCAGGCGGCTTGGCTGGTAGTTCACGCCGCTGGTGGTCTTGCCGAAGTTCAGCGCGCCGTCCTGGTTACCGTTGTTGACGGTGACCCGAGGGGCGTTGATCGGCAGTTGCAGGGCATTGGCGCCCAGGCGATACATCTGCGTGTCGGCATACGAGAACACCCGGCCTTGCAGCAGGCGGTCTTCCGACGGCTCGATGCCCGGTACCAGGTTGGCCGGAGCCATGGCCACTTGTTCGGTTTCCTGGAAGACATTCGCCGGGTTGCGGTTCAGTACCATCTGCCCGACTTTGCGTTCGGGCACATTCGGCCAGATCTTGGTGGCGTCCAGCGGGTCGAAATCAAACTTGGCCAAGTCTTCCGGCTTGAGTACCTGCACATACAGGTCCCACTTGGGGAAGTCGCCCTTGTTGATATGGGTGACCAAGTCATTGGTCATATGGCTGTAGTCACGCCCCTGCACTTCGGTAACTTGCTTGGGATCGAGATTCTTGATGCCTTGCAGACTCTTCCAGTGGAACTTGACGTAATGCACTTCACCCTTGGCGTTGATCAACTTGTAGGCATGTACGCCATTGCCGTCCATTTCCCGATAACTGGCCGGAGTACCGGAGTCGGAATACAACTCGGTAAGTGTGCGAGTGGCCTCGGGAACATGGGAGAAGAAGTCGAAGCGACGGGAGTCATCATCCAGGTTGGTGCGCGGGTCCGGCTTGAAGGCGTGGACCATGTCGGGGAACTTGATGGCATCGCGGATAAAGAACGTCGGGAAGTTGTTACCCACCAGGTCCCAGTTGCCATCGGCGGTATAGAACTTGGTGGCGAAGCCGCGCGGGTCACGCAGGGTTTCAGGGGAATGATTGCCGTGCACCACGGCCGAGAAGCGCACGAACACCGGGGTCGTTTCGCCAGCAGCGAAGACCTTGGCCTTGGTCAGGTCACTGAGGTTATCGGTGACGGTGAAGGTGCCATGGGCGCCGGTACCGCGGGCATGCACCACGCGCTCAGGGATGCGTTCACGGTCGAAGCGCTGCAGTTTCTGGATCAGTTGCACGTCCTGCAGCAGCACCGGGCCGTTGGCGCCGGCGGTTTGCGAGTTCTGGTTGTCGCCGACGGCGGCACCGTTGTCACGGGTCAGGTTGGCGGCTTGTACGGAGAGGGAAAGCAGGCTGGCGGTCGCCAGTACCAGCACATGACGCGCCAATACCGGGCCGCGATTCATTGGATTCTTCATCAAGGTTTCCTCTGGTTTTTTTAATGCACATTCAGTTGTGCTTGCCAGAGGCTAGTGACCCACGAGTCAGAAGATAAATAGAAAAACACCACCAGGTCGATTAAGAAAATAATGTGGTAAGCCGCTGAAATAGCGGGTATTTCGCGCGCGATTGGTGGCACTTTGCAAACTATTTGCGATTTAATGTGTCGATAAAAACTGACAGTGTTAACGGTTGTGTCGGGCATGCCCGCTGCGACTGATTTACACTGAGCGGCACCCTTCTCATCTGTAACAAGGAATAACCTATGGGCGTGATCAGTGAGTTCAAGGCCTTCGCGGTCAAAGGTAATGTGGTCGACATGGCCGTCGGTATCATCATCGGCGCCGCCTTCGGCAAAATTGTTTCCTCGTTTGTAGGCGACGTAGTGATGCCGCCCATTGGTCTATTGATCGGTGGCGTGGACTTTGGTGACCTGGCGATTACGCTCAAGGCGGCACAGGGCGATGTGCCTGCCGTGGTGCTGGCGTACGGCAAGTTCATCCAGAGCGTGATCGACTTTGTGATCGTCGCGTTTGCGATCTTCATGGGCGTCAAGGCCATCAACCGCCTCAAGCGCGAAGAAGCCGTGGCGCCTAGCCTGCCACCGACACCGAGCAAGGAAGAAGTGCTGCTGGGCGAGATTCGCGACCTGCTCAAGGCACAGAACGACAAGCTGCTTTAACCCGTACCGGCTTGGAAAAAAGGCGCCTCCTTGAGGCGCCTTTTCATTACCAGTAGTTTTCCACTGCCACCTGCCCTGGCCGGCGGCTAAGGCTCAGTTGCATGTCGCGCTGCTTGAGCAACTGGCGAGTGTCATCCACCATCTGCGGGTTGCCGCAAATCAGCACACGGGAATGTTCCGGGGTCAGATCGACGCCGGCAGCACGCTCCAATTCTCCGTTTTCGATCGAGGTGGTAATACGCCCACTCAACGCCCCCGGATAATCCTCTCGGGTCACGATGGGGATGTAGGTCAGTTTGTGCGCATATTCTGCCAGGTACTCCCGCTCGCCCAACCCCTTGATCAGCGACTGGTACGCCAGCTCCCGGGCTTCCCGCGCGCTGTACACCAGGATGATGCGCTCGAATTTCTCCCAGACTTCGAAGTCCTGCAGGATCGACAAAAACGGTGCCACCCCGGTGCCGGTGCCTAACATCCACAAGTCCCGGCCATCGACGAAACGGTTCAGGGTCAGGAACCCGGTAGCCTGGCGCTCCACCATCAAGGTATCGCCCACCCTCAGGCGGCTGAGTTCACTGGTGAATTCGCCGCCTGGGACAACAATCGAGAAGAAGTCCAAGTATTCATCAAACGGCGAGGACACCACGGAATACGCGCGCCATACCGTGCTGCCATCCGCCTTGCTGACCCCCAGGCGCACGAACTGGCCGGCGGTAAACCGGAACCCTGGGTCACGGGTGGTTCGCAGGGTAAACAGGCTGGGGGTCAGGGATTGCACATCGAGCAAGGTTTGGCGGGTAAATTTCTCAGCACTGGCCGTCATGGGGGACTCCGTTCTACAGGTGCCCTAGTGTCCCTCAAACTCGAGCCCGGAAACACCTCTGGTTGGTAGTGGCATTATATAGGCACAAAATAATGGCAACCTAATATCAACTCTGATCAATTTGCTATTAGCCCCTTTATCCGCGCTACAAGCGCGCTCTAAGTTGAGCTGCTACAGGTGCTTCAACTGACTAAAAAATCGAAAAAACAACTAAGCCCCTTAGCTAAGCCCGCCGCGACCTTAGAGAAAGTTTCTTAAACGCTGCCCTGCAAGAGCGAAAATTTCATCTCGCGATGTAGCTCATGTCCTACACTAATTTCCGTGCAGTGGGAGTTCAGGACGTATCCCATGTCATGCGGAAACCCATGGAGAGTTACCAATGGTCAACTGGCGCAATACCCGACTTCCCAAACTGGAAGGCGAGAGCGAGGTTACGACTCTTTTCGAGATGGCTGTTAACCACACCTACGCACTCGGCTTCCAATACTGTTCTTTCACGATGAGCTCTCAACTACCTAACAACCAAACGAAACCTGTTCGCCTCAACAACTATCCAGATGAATGGAACAAACTGTATAACCAGGCCCACTTCTTTGACGCTGACCCCGTGGTGGAACATTGCAAACGTTGTGTACTGCCCCTTGTCTGGGAAGAAAAAATCTTTAAAGACTCACCCAACCTGTGGTCTTTAGCCCGATCCTTTGGTGTGCATTTGGGATGGACCCAAGCCGTGCATGATTTCCAGGGTGTGTTCAGCATGCTGACCCTGGGTCGCAGTGCGGGTGAAGTGACCCCGCAGGAGCTTTATGAAAAAGCCGGCCAGGTCCTGTGGCTGTGCCATGCGATGCATGCGGTAGTCGCGAAGACTTACGCACACAAGCCCAGCATTAACCCTGCAAACAAATTGACCCCGCGCGAAACCGAAATCCTCAAGTGGTCAGCCATGGGCAAGACCGCTGCGGACATTGCCGCCATCCTGTGCCTGTCCGAGCGTACGGTGGGCTTTCATATCTGCAGTTGCTTCAAAAAGCTGGGAGTCAACAACAAGATCGCCGCCGTGCTCTGCGCCTCGAAAGCGGGGTTGTTTTAATCAGCGTTGAAACACCGCATGTAATCCCTCAGGAAAAAAAGTAACATTTACGACCCATTCTGAGTGCTGGGCTGTTCCCACGGGGTGCCGCCCGCTGTTCACTCAGACGGTTCCGCAGCCGACTGCCGAACACCCATCGATGACCCAGAGCCTCCCTCGCCATGCCCCTGCTCGACAGCCCCTTCGCCCAGCTCGATCTGATCCGCCAGCCAGAGCAACATAACGATCCGCTGCAAGCCTTCGACGCCGCCGACGAGTACCTGCTCAGCTACCTGGCTGAACAGCAACCGAGCGCTGCGACCCGCGTGCTGGTGCTCAATGACAGCTTCGGCGCCCTGGCTGCGAGCCTGGAAGGCCGGGTGCAGGTGACCTCCAGCGGCGACTCGTTCCTGGCCGCCCTGGGCCTGGATAAAAACCTGGTGCGCAATGGCAAGGCCTTTGACGCCGTGCCGTTCATCCCCGCCAGCGAGGTGCCCAGCGGGCCGTTCGACCGGGTGCTGATCCGCGTCCCCAAGACCCTGGCATTGCTGGAAGAACAACTGATCCGCCTGCAAGGCCAACTGGCGCCAGGCGCCGAAGTGATTGCCGCAGCGATGGTCAAGCACCTGCCCCGGGCGGCCGGTGAGTTGCTGGAGCGCTATATCGGGCCGATGCACGCCTCCCTGGCGGTGAAGAAGGCGCGGTTGCTGATCGCGACACTGGCCGACCGCCCCACGGCGGTCTCGCCCTACCCGACGCGCTACACCCTGGACGCGCCGGCTATCGAACTGCTCAACCATGCCAACGTGTTCTGCCGTGAAGGCCTGGACATCGGCACCCGCGCCTTCCTGCCGCACCTGCCCGATAACCTGGGCAGTGCCCGCGTGGCGGACCTGGGTTGCGGCAACGGGGTATTGGCGATTGCCAGCGCACTGCAAAACCCCGACGCCCGGTACACCTTGGTGGACGAGTCCTATATGGCCGTGCAATCGGCCCTTGAGAACTGGCAAGCCGCCCTCGGTGATCGGGAGGTGACAGTACGCGCCGGGGACGGCCTCGCAGGCCAGGAGCCGGACTCCCTCGACGTGGTGCTGTGCAACCCGCCGTTCCACCAGCAGCAGGTGGTCGGCGACTTCCTGGCCTGGCGTATGTTCCAGCAGGCGCGGGAGGCGTTGGTGGTCGGCGGCGCGCTGTATATCGTCGGCAACCGTCACCTGGGTTATCACAGCAAGTTGGCGCGCTTGTTCCGTGGCGTAGAGCAGGTCGCTGCCACGCCCAAGTTCGTGATTCTCAAAGCACGCAAATAAAAAAAGCCCTGCCCTTCCAGAAGAAGAGCAGGGCTGAAAACCGGGCGCGAAGCCCGGATCGGGATGTCAGTGGGTGGTCAGGCCGGCCGCATTCATGAACATGCGCATCAGGCTGGCCACCACGAACAGGGCCAGCACACTGCCGGTCCAGATCATCGCCAGCCAGCCGAGGCGCCGCCACAGCGGCTGTTTCTCGGCCTGTTCGATCTCGTGCAACGTAGGTTTGCCGGACATGCAACGACCCTCCTAGTGATAGCCGTCTTCGTGGGTGACCTTGCCGCGGAACACGTAGTAGCTCCAGAAGGTGTAGCCCAGGATGAACGGGATGATGAACAAGGTGCCCACCAGCATGAAGCCCTGGCTCTGGGGCGGCGCAGCGGCATCCCAGATCGACACGGATGGCGGGATGATGTTCGGCCACAGGCTGATCCCCAGGCCGCTGTAGCCGAGGAAGATCAGCACCAGCGTCAGCAGGAACGGTGTGTAGTGGGCATTCCGCGCCACGGCGCGGATCAACCCGTACATGGTCACCAGCACCAGGATCGGTACCGGCAGGAACCAGAACAGGTTCGGCAGGGTGAACCAGCGCGAGGCGATTTCCGGGTGCGACAGTGGCGTCCAGAGACTCACGATGCCGATCACGGCCAGCACCACGAAGGCCAATGGCCGCGCCAGGTTGTGCATTTTCTCCTGCAACGGGCCTTCGGTTTTCATGATCAGCCAGGTGCAGCCGAGCAATGCATAGGCCACGATCAGCGCCACGCCGCAGAACATCGTGAACGGCGTGAGCCAGTCCAGCGAGCCGCCGGCAAACTGGCGATTGACCACCGGGATCCCGTCGATAAACGCCCCCAGCGCCACGCCCTGGAAGAACGTGGCCGCCAGCGAACCGCCGATAAACGCCTTGTCCCACAGGTGACGCTTGTGGTCCTTGGCCTTGAAGCGGAACTCGAAGGCCACGCCACGAAAGATCAGCCCCACCAGCATCAGGATCAGCGGCAGGTACAGCGCCGACAACACCACCGAATAGGCCAGCGGGAACGCGCCGAACAACGCCGCGCCGCCCAGCACCAGCCAGGTTTCGTTACCGTCCCAGACCGGGGCCACGGTGTTCATCATCACGTCACGGTCGGTCTTGCCCGGGATAAACGGGAAGAGGATGCCGATGCCCAGGTCGAAGCCGTCCATGACCACGTACATCATGATGCCGAAGATGATGATCACGGCCCAGATCAGCGGAAGATCAATACCCATCTCAATTCCCCTTGTGCTGGATGTGGGCGTGGTCGTCATCGCTGCCATCATCGGCGGCGGACAACGGACGGGCCGGTGTGCGTTTCTGGCCAGGGCCACCGTGGGTCGGTTCCGTGCCTTCGTGGGTCACCGGGCCTTTGCGCACCAGGCGCATCATGTAGCCCAGGCCGGCGCCGAACAGCGCGAAGTACACCACCACGAACAACACCAGGGTGATCGTCATCTGCGCCAGACTATGCCCGGAAGAAGCATCCGCAGTGCGCATCAACCCGTAGACCACCCACGGCTGGCGGCCGATCTCGGTGGTGAACCAACCGGCGAGAATCGCGATCAGGCCGGACGGCCCCATCCACAGCGCCAGGTACAGGAACGGCCTGGACGTGTACATCTTGTCGCCCCGGCGCAGCCAGAGGCTGAACAGGCCGGTGAAGATCATCAAGAACCCCAGGCCGACCATGACCCGGAACGACCAGAATACGATGGTCGAATTCGGCCGGTCTTCCGGCGGGAATTCCTTGAGCGCCGGCACCTGTTTGTCCAGGGAGTGGGTCAGGATCAGGCTGCCCAGGTACGGAATCTCCACGGCGTATTTGGTTTTTTCCGCTTTCATGTCCGGCCAGCCAAACAGGATCAGCGGCGTTGGCTCATTGCCTTTGTTTTCCCAGTGGCCTTCAATCGCGGCGATTTTCGCCGGCTGGTGCTCGAGGGTGTTGAGGCCATGGAAGTCGCCGATCACCGCCTGGATAGGCGCCACGATCAGGGCCATCCACATCGCCATCGACAACATCTTGCGGATCGCCGGGTTGTCCTTGCCGCGCAGCAAGTGCCAGGCCGCCGAGGAACCGACGAAGAACGCGGTGGCCACGAACGCCGCCGTCGCCATGTGCATCAGGCGGTAAGGGAACGACGGGTTGAAGATCACCGCCAGCCAATCGGTAGGAATCACGCGGCCGTCGATGATTTCAAAGCCTTGCGGCGTCTGCATCCAGCTGTTGGACGCCAGGATCCAGAAGGTCGAGATCAGCGTACCGACGGCCACCATCACGGTGGAGAAGAAGTGCAGCTTGCGCCCCACCTTGTTCCAGCCGAACAGCATCACGCCGAGGAAACCGGCTTCGAGGAAGAAGGCCGTAAGCACTTCGTACGTCAGGAGCGGCCCGGTGACGGCGCCGGCGAAGTCCGAGAAGCGGCTCCAGTTGGTGCCGAACTGGTAGGCCATGACCAGACCGGAGACCACGCCCATGCCGAAGTTGACGGCAAAGATCTTCGACCAGAAATGGTAGAGGTCACGGTAGGTATCGTTATGGGTCTTGAGCCACAAGCCTTCCAGTACCGCGAGGTAACTGGCCAGGCCGATGGTGATCGCCGGGAACAGGATGTGGAATGAGATGGTGAACGCGAACTGAATTCGGGCGAGATCTAGCGCCTCCAAACCGAACATAAGTCTTCCTCTGTCAGGTAATACCGGCTGCTGGCGGGAGCCTGCACCCACTGCCCCCACGGATATGGAGTCTGGCGAATTTCAATTCGTTTCTTTTTTTAACCAGCCACGCAGGGAATCGGGCCTTGCGGCCACCAGAACAAATTCTGAAATGACTTTGATCTGGGTCAATCACAGTGAAAAGAGTAGTCCCATTTTCGCGGCTGGCCTGTGTGGTCTTTTGCCGCGTGACAGCTTGCCTCAGCCTTCTTCTCGCAACTAATTGTTACAGCTTGATGCTAATCTGCCCCTTCCCTCCGGCCTTGACCTGAATTTCCGATGCCCAGTGAACCCACGTTGCTGTTACGTCACCACCGCCCTTTCATCGCGTTCTGGCTGGCACGGATCTTCACCGCCAGCGGCTTCCAGATGCTTACCGTGGCCATTGGCTGGAACCTCTACCAACTCACCGGCAACGTGCTCGACCTGGGGCTGGTCGGCCTGGTGGAGTTCGTGCCGCGCGTGCTGTTCATGCTGCACACCGGGCATGTGGCCGACCGCTATGACCGACGCAAAGTCGCGGCCATCTGCCAGACCGTGCAGGCGCTGATTGCCCTTTCCCTGGCCATTGGCGGCCTCACCGGCAACGTGACCCGCGAGATGATCTTTATCCTCGCCTTCCTGCTCGGCGCCGCGCGCTCGTTTGAAATGCCCACCACCCAGGCCCTGCTGCCAAGCATCGTGCCCAGTGCGCTGTTCCCGCGTGCGGTGGCCTCGTCGCAGTCGGCCCAGCAACTGGCAACCATCGTCGCCCCGGCGCTCGGTGGTTTGCTATACGCCTTCGGCAGCGTCTGGGTGTATGGGCCCACGGTGGCGCTGTACCTGATTGCCTGTGTACTGACCCTCAACCTGCCCGCCCGCCAGACCCCGCTCAACAAAGGCAAGGCCACCCTCGATTCACTGCTGGCCGGCATCCGCTTTATCCGCAGCCGCCCGGACATCCTCGGGGCGATTTCCCTCGACCTGTTCGCCGTGCTGCTGGGCGGCGCCACCGCGTTGCTGCCGGTATTCGCCAAGGACATCCTGCTGACCGGCGCATGGGGCCTGGGCCTGTTGCGCTCGGCGCCGGCGGTGGGCGCGCTGTTGATGTCGTTGTGGCTGGCGCGCTTTTCGGTAGATCGGCAGGTGGGCCGGGTGATGTTCACCGCCGTCGGCGTATTCGGCGTAGCGACCATCGCCTTCGGCCTGTCCACCTCGTTCTGGTTTTCCCTGGCGGTGCTGGTGGTGCTGGGCGCGGCGGACATGATCAGCATGGTGATCCGTGCGTCCTTCGTGCAGTTGGAGACGCCGGATGAAATGCGCGGGCGGGTCAGTGCGGTCAATGGTCTGTTTATCGGCGCCTCCAACCAACTGGGCGAGTTCGAATCGGGGATTACCGCCCATTGGTTCGGCACCGTGCCGGCCGTGGTGATGGGCGGCATCGGTACGCTGGTGGTGACCGGGGTGTGGATCAAACTGTTCCCGACCCTGGCGAATCGGGATCGTATGCATGTGCCGATAGATGAAAGCATCAAGCCCGCGGCATGATCCAATGTGGGAGGAGGCTTGTTCCCTCCCACATTTGGACCTTCAGTGTTTGCTGGACCGCGTCAGAGCACCTTATCCAGGGTGATCGGAAACTCTCGCACCCGCTTGCCGGTGGCATGGTAGACCGCATTCGCCACCGCCGCCGCCACCCCGACAATGCCGATCTCTCCCACGCCCTTGGACCCAAGGGCGTTGACGATCTCGTCATGTTCCTCGACAAACACCACGTCAATCTCGCCGATATCGGCATTTACCGGGATGTGGTACTCGGCCAGGCTGTGGTTCATGTAGCGGCCCAACTGATGGTCGATCTGGGTCTCTTCATGCAGGGCCATGCCGATGCCCCACACCACCCCGCCGAGGATCTGGCTGCGGGCCATCTTCGGGTTGACCACCCGCCCGGCCGCAATGGCGCTGACCACGCGGCTGACCTTGATCGTGCCCAAGTCTTCATCCACCCGCACTTCGACGAACACCGCCGAATGGGTGGCGGTGGCGTAACCCTCGCGTTTCTTGTCCGGCTCGCTGTCGACCTGGACTTCCACGCTCTCTTCACCGCTGTCCTTGACCAGTTGTGCCAACGACACACTCACATCGCCGGTGTGCAGTTGGCCGTCTTCAAAACGCACGGACTCGGCATCCTTGAACACCGGGTAAGTCTGCCGGGCGATGGTCAGCAGCCTCGCGCTCAACGCTTCGCAGGCTTGCTGCACGGCGGTGCCGACGGACGACACGGTGAACGAGCCGCCTTGCAGCGGCGCGGTGGGCAATGAAGAGTCGCCGAGCAGGAACACCACGTCCTCAACCGCCACGCCACTGGCCTGCGCCGCGATCTGGGTCATCACCGTGTAGGTGCCGGTGCCGATGTCCGTGGTCGCACTGCTGACGGTCAGCTTGCCCTCGGCGTCGATGCGCGCCTTGGCGCTGGCCTTCATCTGCATGGCCTCCCACACGCCACCGGCCATGCCCCAGCCGATCAACTGGCAGCCGTCGCGCATGCTGCGCGGTTCCGGGTTGCGCTGGCTCCAGCCGAAGCGCTCGGCACCTTCGCTGTAACACTCGCGCAGGGCCTTGCTCGACCAGGGCTTGTCTTCGTTCTGGTTGCGCTCGGCGTAGTTGACCAGCCGCAGTTGCACCGGGTCCATGCCCAAGGCGCTGGCCAACTCATCCATGGCGCACTCCAGGCCGATCACGCCCAAGGCAGCGCCGGGCGCGCGCATGTCCAGGGGCGTGAATACATCCAGCGGCACCAGTTTGTAGGTCAGTTGCACGTTGTCGCAGTGATAGAGCATGCCGCTCCACTCCACCACGTGCTCGCTGAAGTCTTCGAAGCGCGAGGTCTGGCCAATCGCCGTATGCCCCAATGCCAGCAGGCGACCATTGGCGGCGGCGCCCATCTGCAAACGCTGCAAGGTGCGCGGGCGGTAGCCGAAGGTGAACATCTGCTGGCGGGTCAGGGTGACGCGCACCGAGCGCTTGAGCGCCAGGGACGCCATCACCGCCAGCGGCAATTGATACTGCGGGCGCAAACCCGAGCCGAACGCGCCGCCGACGAACGCGGCGAAGATCCGCACCTGGCTTTTATCCAGGCCGAACACGTCTTGCACATAGGCCTGGCAGTTCTGCGGGCCCTGGGTCTTGTCATGGATATGCAGGGTGCCGTCCGGCTGATACAGCACGGTGCTGGCGTGGGGTTCCATGGGGTTGTGGTGTTCGATGGGGGTGCTGTAGTGCAGGTCGAGGCTGACGGCGGCAGCGGCCCACTCGGCCTGGAAGTTGCCACGCGGCTTGGGCGGCGCCTGCGGTGAAGCATGGGCCTGTTCCTGCTGGGCGAGCAGGTCGGTCTCGAAGTCTTCCCGTGCGTAGTCGATCGCTACCAGCGAGCCGGCATGCCGCGCCAGTTCCAGGTTGTCGGCGATCACCAGGGCCAGGGGTTGGCCGCTGTACAGCACCCGGTCGTTATACAGCGGGCGAAACGGTGAGCCGTCCGCCGCATCGTCATCCTGGAAGGCATCGTCGTAACGGGCGATTTTCGGCCGGTTGAGGTGATGGATAACCGCCACCACGCCCGGCAGGGCCAGTGCCCTGGACGCATCAATCGCCAGCACACGGCCCTTGGCGATGGTGCTGGACACCACACTGCCGTGGAGCAGGCCGTCCTCGGGAAACTCACCGGCATAACGCGCCTGGCCGGTGACCTTGAGCAGACCGTCGACACGGTCCAGGGGTTTGCCAATAGCGGTCATGGGCGATCTCCTGCGACGGCGGCGTCGCTCAGGGCACGGATGATTGCGCGGCGCGCCAGCTTGATCTTGAAGCCGTTGTGTTCCAGCGGCTCGGCGTCTTGCAGCACCGCATCGGCGGCATTGCTGAAGGTTTCGCGGCTGACCGCCCGGCCGATCAGCGAGGCTTCCACCGCACGGTCGCGCCAGGGTTTATGGGCCACGCCGCCGAGGACCAGGCGCGCATCGACGATTCGATCGCCGTCCAACTCGAGAGCGGCGGCCACCGACACCAAGGCAAACGCGTAAGACGCGCGGTCGCGGATTTTCAGGTAATGGCTGTGACGGGCCAGGTGGTCAGCGGGCAATTCGATGGCGGTGATCAGCTCATCGTCGGCCAGTTGGTTGTCGCGTTGCGGCGCATCACCGGGCAGGCGGTGGAAGTCGGCAAACTCGATAATCCGCGCGCCGCCTCGGCCTTCGACATGCACCCGCGCCTCCAGCGCCGCCAGGGCCACGCACATGTCCGACGGGTGAGTGGCCACGCACTGTTCGCTGGCACCAAGGATCGCATGGATACGGTTCAAGCCTGTGCGCGCCGGGCAGCCGCTGCCGGGTTCACGCTTATTGCAGGGCATGCTGGCGTCATAGAAGTAGTAGCACCGGGTGCGTTGCAACAGGTTGCCGCCGGTGCTGGCCATATTGCGCAGTTGCGGCGAAGCACCGGCAAGGATCGCCTGGGACAGCAACGGGTAACGCTGTTCGATCAGCGGGTGCCAGGCCAGGTCGGCATTGCTCACCAGCGCGCCGATGCGCAGGCCGCCCTCGGCGGTTTGTTCAATCTCATTGAGCGGCAGGCCGGTGATATCGATCAGGTGCTCGGGGCGGCTGATGTTTTCTTTCATCAAGTCCAGCAGGTTGGTGCCCCCGGCAATAAAGCGCGACGCGGCGCTGCTCAGGTGCACGGCTGCGTGGATATCCGCCGGTTTGCTGTACTGGAAGGGATTCATCGCTCACCTCCCTGGGCGCGGCACGCCGGCAAAGCCTCTTCGATGGCATCGCGGATATTGCTGTAGGCGCCGCAGCGGCACAGGTTGCCGCTCATCAGCTCCTGGATCTGTGCACTGTCGTGGGCACGGCCTTCATTGACCAGGCCGACGGCGGAGCAAATCTGCCCAGGCGTGCAGTAGCCGCACTGGAAGGCGTCGTGCTTGATGAAGGCTTGCTGCATCGGGTGCAGTTGGTCGCCGTCGGCCAGGCCTTCGATGGTGGTCAGCTCGGCGCCGTCGCACATCACCGCCAGGGTCAGGCAGGCATTGATGCGTTTGCCGTCGCGCAATACTGTGCACGCACCGCATTGGCCGTGGTCGCAGCCTTTTTTGCTGCCGACCAGATCCAGTTGCTCGCGCAGCAAATCCAGCAACGTGGTCCACGGCAATACGTCGAGTTGGCGGTCCTGACCATTGAGGGTCAAGCGTATGGAGTGGGCGACGAACGGTTGGGCCGCCGCGCCATTGGGGATCGCGCTCATAAACACCTCACGGGTTGGTGTACATCCGCGGCGTTCAGGAAAGTCGCCGTCTCAGGGGTACGACTTCCCGGGGTATTGAGCGTTCAAGATGATTGATCAGCGGATATTGAGCAGGGTCTTCAAGGTATTCCGCGGGCCGTTGATCGACGAGTTGCTGTATTCGAACCAGCCTTGGGCCTGGACATTCAGGTCAAATACATAGATGTAGCCCATCAGCGTGCCTGCCCCACTGCAGGCCTCGCTGACGCTGCCGACCTGGCACACGGGCGTGCGTTGCCCGCTCAGTTCGGCACCATTGAAGCGCCCCATCGGGTTGTTACCCAGGCCGACTTCCATCACCGACACTTGGGTGGGCCCACGGTGCGTGCACATCTGGGTGCTTTGCGCGCGTTCCGGGATGGTTTCCGTGCAGTGCGCCGATTCGACCTTGAATACGCGCACCTCGCTCAAGGGCGGTGCAGTCGCGCCCCACACCGGTGCCGCGCCCAACCACAGGCCGAGACAGGGGATCAGGGCTAGACTCCACGCGTTGGCTTTTTTCATGCTGTCGATGACCTGCTGTTGAACGTCGCCGCAGTATGCCTCAAGGCCATGCGCCACACAGCCTCGGCTGCTGGTATGATGCGCCGCTTTTTCCGATCCTCTCTGGAACCACAGGCGCTTGGCGCAGTTTGTGCTTTGACTTAGAGGTCAACAAATAACGACGCAACATAGCGTCACAGGGAGCAGGCATGCTGGAAAAGCTGTTTCAACTCAAGGCACACAACACCAACGTGCGCACCGAGATCCTCGCGGGCATCACGACATTCCTGGCCATGGCCTACATCCTGTTCGTGAACCCGAGCATCCTCGGCGAGACCGGCATGGACAAGGGCGCGGTATTTGTCGCGACCTGCCTGGCGGCGGCCATCGGTTCGACCGTGATGGGCCTGATCGCCAACTACCCGATCGCGCTGGCACCGGGCATGGGCCTCAACGCCTTCTTTACCTACACCGTGGTGTTGCACATGGGCCACACCTGGCAGGTTGCGCTGGGTGCGGTATTCATTTCGGCGGTGCTGTTCTTCCTGCTGTCGATCTTCCGTATCCGTGAGTGGATCATCAACAGCATTCCCCTGCCCCTGCGTTCGGCGATTGCCGCCGGTATCGGCCTGTTCCTGGCACTGATCGCCCTGCACAACGCCGGGATCGTGGTCGGCAACCCCAACACCCTGGTGGGCATGGGCGACCTGACCAAGCCGGCGCCTATCCTGGCCATCCTCGGCTTCATGCTGATCGTTGCGCTGGAAGCCCTGGCCGTACGCGGCGCGGTGCTGATCGGCATCCTGGCGGTGACCATCGTCTCCATTCTGCTGGGCGTCACCGCGTTTGGCGGCTTGATGTCGATGCCGCCGTCCCTGGCCCCGACCTTCCTGCAGCTGGATATCAAGGGCGCGCTGGACATCGGCCTGGTCAGCGTGATCTTCGCCTTCCTGTTCGTCGACCTGTTCGACAACTCCGGCACCCTGATCGGCGTGGCCAAGCGCGCCGGGCTGATGGGCAAGGACGGCCACATGCCGAAAATGGGCCGTGCGCTGATCGCCGACAGTACCGCCGCCATGGCCGGTTCGCTGCTGGGTACGTCGACCACCACCAGCTACATCGAATCCGCTGCGGGCGTGAGCGCCGGTGGCCGTACCGGCTTGACCGCCATCGTGGTGGCGATCCTGTTCCTGCTGGCACTGTTCTTCTCGCCGCTGGCCGCCAGCGTACCGGCCTTTGCTACCGCGCCGGCGCTGCTGTTCGTCGCCGTATTGATGACCTCAGGCCTGGCCGAAATCGACTGGGATGACATTACCGTTGCAGCGCCGGTGGTGATCACCGCCCTGGCGATGCCCTTCACTTACTCCATCGCCAACGGCATTGCCTTCGGTTTCATCGCCTGGACCGCCATCAAGCTGCTTTCGGGCCGCTACCGTGAGCTCAACCCGGCACTGGTGATTCTGTCGATTCTGTTCGTGATCAAGCTGGGCTGGTTCAACGCATGACTTTTGACGCCACACGCTACACCGCTCAACTGCAAGACAAGGTCACGCGCTTGCGTGACCTGTTGGCACCGTTCGACGCACCCGAGCCGCAGGTCTTCGAGTCGCCGCTGCAGAACTTCCGCCTGCGGGCGGAGTTCCGCCTGTGGCGCGAAGGCGGTGAACGCCACTACGCGATGTTTTCCCAGGACGACAAGCGCACGCCGATCCTGATCGAAGCGTTCCCCATCGCCAGCCAGCGCATCAACCAGTTGATGCCCCAGCTCAAGGCCGCCTGGCAAGCCAGCGCTGCCCTGAGCCACAAGCTGTTCCAGGTGGAGTTCCTCACCACCCTGGCCGGCGACGCGATGATCACCCTGTGTTATCACCGCCCGCTGGACGAGCACTGGCACACGGCGGCGAATAAGCTGGCGACTGAATTGAATGTGAGCATCATCGGCCGCTCCAAGGGCAAGCGCGATGTGATCGGCCACGACTACGTGGTGGAAAAACTCGACGTCGGCGGCCGCACTTTCAGTTACCGCCAACCCGAAGGCGCCTTCACCCAGCCCAACGGCACGGTGAACCAGAAGATGCTCAACTGGGCATACGAAGCCTTGGGCGATCGCCCGGATGACTTGCTGGAGCTGTATTGCGGCAACGGCAACTTCACCCTGCCCCTGGCCACCCGTGTGCGTAAAGTGCTCGCTACCGAGATCAGCAAGACCTCGGTGAATGCGGCCCTGAGCAACCTCGATGAAAACGCGGTGGGTAACGTCACCCTGGTGCGCCTCTCCGCCGAAGAGCTCACCGAAGCGCTGAATGAAGTACGCCCTTTCCGCCGCCTGCACGGCATCGACCTGAAGAGCTATGAATTCGGTAGCGTATTCGTCGACCCGCCCCGCGCCGGCATGGACCCGGACACCTGCGAACTGACCCGGCGCTTCGACAACATCCTGTACATCTCCTGCAACCCGGAGACGCTGGCGGCGAACATTGCGCAGCTGCATGACAGCCACCGCATTACCCGGTGTGCGATGTTTGACCAGTTCCCCTGGACGCACCATATGGAATCCGGGGTGTTATTGACCCGGCGGTAATTCAGCGTCCTCAGGCTCCTTCTTGCGTGGCCGGCCGCCCTTCTTGCCATTGGCGCGGGCGGCGGCGGATTTGGCGGCGCTGCTCTTGCGACCGTTGCGTGACGCTACCAGGCTGGTGGCCAGGTCCATCAGCGGCTGGCTTGTGGCGATCAGGCCCGTGATCGAAACATCCAGATCCCGGGCCTCACAGCTAATAGCCTTGCCACCGAAACTGACTTCCAACTGCTGGAAATCTTCCTCTGAAAACCCTTCGAACTCCGGCAGCCCTGCCACCGGCAGCATGACGCGACTGCCGTCGCTGAAACCGATGGAAATGCAGTCGTCTACATAACGCACATTGCTGGCGTTGGCGTACAGGCGCTTTAGCCTACGGCCACGGGCGATTGCCTTGTCGATGTCGGCGTCAGTGAGAGGTACATAAGGTATGACTTTGGCTTTTACGATTTTCATAAATTAATCCCCACGCAATCTGGCGCTCTTACCAGATTCAAAATAGTCCGTTGCGCTACAGCGTCGTGCCAGGCGCTTGCGATGACGTAGACACCACGTCGAATGACTAACCCTGGAACCAATTCACTGGTGTCCCAGTTCCATGAATGGTTCTCCAGGCAAACCGTTTGCAGTTTTTCCCGCCAAATCCTGCGTGCCCGTGCCAGATAATGTCGCTGCATGATTACCTCGCGTATGTCCTTCAGAACCGCCGTGGGTGGCCGCCTCCGTTCAGGCTCTACGTCCCACAATTCAACGTCCCCATCCAAAAAACTGAAACGAAACCGCGCATCCCATTCCCTGCCCCTGACATGTACATGAGGCGGACAATGCTCGTCCCTGATAAACACCGAGATGACATATCCCTTATAAACACCTACTTTCATCGTAACCCATCCGTTAGGTTATTTTCCGCCAGGTAACAATTTCCCTCTGCCACCCGACAACCGGCTCCCTATTCCCGAAGCTGTTTCACAGATTAGTAACCACAAAAAACCCGACGAATGCCGGGTTGTAACCACTCATGCCGAAGGCTGGAAGTACCCCGCCAACGCCCGCAAGTCCTGCTCGCTCAGCAACCCCGCGTAATACTTCAACTGAATCCTGGCCAGCAGATACGCATGCCGCGCATTGGCCAGGTCGCGGCGGGCGGTGAAGAGTTGTTGTTCGGCGTCGAGTACGTCGAGGTTGACCCGCTCACCGCCGCTGACGCTCTTTCTGGTCGCAGTAACCAGTGCGGTGGCTGAGCTGACGGCCATCTCGTAGGCACGCACTTTCGCCGCACCACTGGTGTTGAGGTTGAACTGCTTGCGCAGCTCCACCAGCGTCGCCGAGGTGTGTGCGTCCAGCTCGTATTGGGCCTGGGACAGTTGATTGGCCGCCTGGCGCGTAGAGGCCGACACCGAGCCGCCGGCAAACAACGGCAGGCTGACCTGGATGCCGACGCTGTTGGTGTCGTACTTCTGGTTGTAGCTGCTTTCCGAATCGGAGCTGGTCTGGCGGCTGCTGGCGTACAGGCTGACCTTGGGCATGTGCCCGGCGCGTTTGCGCTCCACTTCGTAGGACGCCACGTCCAGCGCGTGGTGCTGGGACTTGAGTTCGGGGTTGTTGGCCATGGCCAGTTCGCGCCAGGTTTCGAAGCGGTTGGGCTCCAGGGGCGGGATGTCGAATGGGCGGGCCAGGGGTGCCAGCGCTTCGATCTGCAACGGTTGGCCGACAATCGCTTCCAGCTCGCGCAAGGCGCTGTCCTGGGCGTCCAGCGACTCGATTTCCTCCGCCTGGGCCAAGCTCAAGCGTGCCTGGGTTTCGAGTACATCGGTGCGCGTGCCTTCGCCACCTTTGAGCAGGCGATCATTGAGTTGCAGGCGTTCGGCATACGCACGTTTCTGCGCACGGCTCAACTCGATGCGTTCCTGCGCCAGCAGCGCCTGGCTGTAGGCACTGAGCACGCGCACGGCCAACTCCTGACTCTTACTGCGAAAACGCTCATCGGCCATAAGCGCCTGGGCGGTGCCTTGGCGAAAGCGCGCGTAGGCTTCGTAGTCCAGCAACGGTTGCTGCAAAGTCAGGGTCGAGGCATAGCTGCGGTAATCACGGTCGCTGGTGACATCGCCGACGGCGGTGCTTTGGGTAACTTCGGATTCGTTGCGCGAGTTGTTATAGCTCCAGGACAGGTTCGGCAATAACGCCGCTCGGCCGATCACGCGGTTCTCTTCACCGGCCTCGCGCTCCTGGATGGCGGCCTGGAAGGTCGGGTCATTGCGCAGGGCGAGGTCGTAGGCGTCGAGCAAACCCAAGGCATGTGCCGCCGGTGTAACGCTCAGGCACAGGGTCAAAAACAGCGCCTTCATTCTTCCACCAGGGCCATGTGGGTACGGTCCAGCAAGGGTTTGAACAGGTAGTTGAGCATCGAACGCTCACCGGTCTTGATGAAGGTTTCCACCGGCATGCCCGGACGAATCCGCACGCCGTCCAGTTGTTGCATGCCCCCCGCACTGACCTGGGCGCGCACGGTGTAATAAGGCTCATCGGTGCGCTCATCGACCTGGCGGTCGGCGGAGACCAGCGTCACCTCACCGGCCACCCGTGGGGTGGTGGCCTGGTTGAACGCCGAGAACAGCAACTCCACCGGTAGGCCCGGATGCACCTTGTCGATCATTTGCACCGGCACCCGCGCTTCCACCCACAGCGGTTCGCCCTGGGGCACGATGTCCATCAGGGCCTGGCCGGGCTTGATCACGCCGCCTTCGGTGTACACCTCCAACCCGACCACCACCCCCGAGGCCGGCGCCCGCACCAGGCTGTTGGCCAGTTCGAACTCGGCCGACGCCAGGCGGTTACGCAGGTCATCGCTGCGGGTACGGGTCTCGGCCAACTGGCCGCGCAGGTCTTTCTGGAACTCTTCGCCGAGCTGGCGGATGCGCAGGCGCAGTTCCACAACCTGGCGCTGCAACTGGCCGATGCGTCCGTAGTCTTCGGCAATCGCGCCGTCGACCTGGGCGTACAGGCGCTCGCTGTCGAGCAGGCGATTGCGCGGGATATAGCCATCGCGCGCCAACTCGCGCAGCCCTTGCAGTTGCTCGTTCAATGCCGCGCGTTGCTGCAGCTTGCTCGCCTGGGAATCCCGCGTGCCGCGCAACTGCGCCTCGGCGCCGGCGATGGTTTCGCGCAGGCCTTGCTGCTCGGTGGCCAGCGCCTGGGCGCGGCTGGTGAACAGTTGCCGTTGCAGGTTCAGGGTGTTGGCCGCCTCCGGCTCGTTGAGCAATTCAGGACCGAAGGTGATGGCGGGCAGCCCTTCGCTTTCCGCACTCAAGCGCGCCTCACTGGCCAGGGACGCCAGGTACTGGCTGCGCAGCGACTGCATCTGCCCGCGCAAGGGCGTCTCCTTCAAGCGCAACAGCACCTGGCCGGCGTTGACCACATCACCGTCACGCACCTCGATACGCTCGACGATGCCCCCGGCAGGATGCTGCACGGTCTTGCGATGGCCAGAGACCATGACCTTGCCCGACACCGCCACGCCCTTGTCCAGCGGCGCCAACGCGGCCCAGCCGATAAATCCGGCAAAGCCGCCAAGCACCAACAACCAGCCCAGGCGCGAATATTTTTTGTCATCCAGCGCCAACACCGTGTGAGGGCGGTCGCTGACCAGCACCGGCTTACTCATGCTCATGCCTGTTTTCCTTCGCCGAGGCGGTAGCTCATGCTCAGGGTCGACACCGGTTTGGAGGCTGCCGGTTTCTGCCGTGCCTCCAGCACCCGCGCCGTCGGACCAAAGGCCTGCAACTGGCCGTCCTTGAGGATCAGCAACTGGTCGGTCAGGCTCAGTACATTGGCTTTGTGGGTAATCAGGATCACCGTGCGGCGCTGCTGCTTAAGCTGGGTGATGGCCTGGAGCAGCGCCTGCTCGCCCACTTCGTCGAGGTTGGCGTTGGGCTCATCCAGCACGATCAACGCCGGCAGGCCGTACAGCGCACGGGCCAGGGCCACGCGTTGTTTCTGGCCACCGGACAACCCCGCACCGCCCTCCCCCAATTGCGTGTCATAGCCTTGGGGCAGTTGCAGGATCAGTTCATGTACGCCGGCCATTTTCGCGGCGGCCAGGACGTTGTCGCTATCCAGTTCGGCAAACCGTGCGATGTTGTCGGCGATGCTGCCGGCGAACAATTGAATGTCCTGGGGCAGGTAGCCGATGTGCGGGCCGAGTTGCTGTTTGTCCCACTGGGCCAGGTCGGCGCCGTCCAGCCGCACCTTGCCGGCCAGCGGTGCCCAGGCGCCCACCAGCACCCGCGCCAGGGTGGATTTGCCGCAGCCGGAAGGTCCGATCACGCCGAGCACGTCCCCCGCTGGCAGGTTGAACCCCAGATTGGCCAGCGCCGGTCGACGGCTACAGGGGGCGCAGGCGCTGATGTGCTCGACGCTCAACTGGCCCTTGGGCACCGGCAGGCTCATGCGCGGCGGTCGCGCCGGGTTGGCCGCCAGCAGTTGCGACAAGCGCTCGTAGGCCAGGCGCGCCGAGCCCCATTGTTTCCAGACGCCGATCAGTTGGTCGATGGGGCTCAGCACCCGCCCCATCAGGATCGAGCCGGCAATCATCATCCCCGGCGTGATATCGCCCTGCACCGCCAGCAACGCGCCCAGGCCGAGTACCAGCGATTGCAAGGCCAGGCGTACGCCCTTGGACCAGGCGGTGACGGCGGCGGTCTTTTCACTGGCCAGGTTTTGCTGGGCGAGGAACGCCTGGTGCTGATTGAACCAACGCCCGCGCAAGGTGGCGAGCATGCCCATGGCCTCGATGCTGTCGGCATTGCGCAGGTTGGCCGTGGCCTGCTGGCTGGCGTGGATGGACAGTTGGCTGGCCTGGGCCATCGGCGCCTGGCTGACATGGTGGTTGATCCACGCCAACGCGATCAATATCGCCGCGCCGCCCAGCGCCAGCAGGCCAAGCCAGGGGTGGAACAGGAAGATCACCAGCAGGTACACCGGAAACCACGGCGCGTCGAAAAACGCGAACAGCGCCTGGCCGGTGGCGAACTGGCGCAAGGTGGTCAGGTCATGCAACGCCTGGCCCGCCGCCTGGGTGCCGCCCTTGAGTTGCGCTTCGAACGCGGCGTCGTAGACCCGTTGGTTCAGGCCCATGTCCATCTGCGTGCCGAGGCGGATCACCACCTGGCTGCGCACCCACTCCAACGCCCCCATCAGGCCGAACAGGCCGAGGATCATCAGCGTCAGCATCAACAGGGTCATCTGATTGCCCGAGGCCAGCACCCGGTCATATACCTGCAGCATGTACAGCGCCGGAGCCAGCATCAGCAGGTTGATCACCGCCGAGAACAGGCCGATGTTGAAGAAGCCACTTTTATAGGCCGTGAGGGCGGCCAGGGTTTCGTTGCCGACGTGGCGCATCTGGGGATTCTCGTGGGGTTGAACGTGCAGCGTCGCCGCGTTGACAGCCGATACGGCGCTGCGCAGAATTCGGCACCGCCGTCGCCGGAAGAGTTAGAAGGCTTGGGCGACGGCGGTGTAGTACGGCGAATGGGAGAGCGATCTTCCATTCGCTTTTTTCAGGCGGCAGCAGGTTCAGGCAGCGAGTGCCCAGTCCTGTGCCACGTCCTGCACGCCCACCAGGGCAACGTCGGTGGACACTGCGCTGGCGTGTGCCGCCAGGCCCGCCGACACTTCGTCGAAGGTGCTGGCAGTGGACAGGCCAAAGTCGTCGAGCAGGTTGTTGAGCACGGTTTCCAGCGCGGCGGTGTTGCCCTGCATCAAACCGTAGATAACGCTTTGTACGTCGTTGCCAGCCCGGCCGGCGCCCTCGGCGGCGCTCAGGTCGAGGCCGTTGAACGCGACCTTGAAGTCGCTCAGGGAGAAGTCGCTGCCATTGCCGCCGCCCAGGCCTGTGCCCAGTTGCACGTTATCCAGGTCGCCCCACAGGTAGTGGTTCAGGTTGCTGCTGGCGGGCAACGACGGGTTGAACACATAGTGCAGGCCATTGCTGGTGTCGCTGTCGGCGATGAACGCGTACTCGGAGTTGTTGGCGCCGTGGGTCGAATACTGGTCGCCGCTGAGGGTGCCGTTGCTGAAGCCGCCGGTGTTGCTGGTGCCGTGCCCTGCAGTGTTGAACCCCACTGCCCAGGAGCTCAGGTAGTCCGATACCGACAGAGAACCCAGGCCCGAATCGTAGCTAACAGAAATAGTCATCGCTAAACCTCGTTAAACAACGTTGTTGATGAGCACGCCGGTGCGGCGCGCCTTTTTGCCCACCCATGGGCAAAACCGTTGATCAAGTGCCTGCGCACGCTGATCAGAATTTGTATTCCAACATGCCGCTCAGGGTTCGCCCGCGCGCCAGGCTGAGGTTGTTGGCGTCGCCCATGGCGACGAAATAGGCTTCATCGGTGGCGTTTTCCAACGCCAGTGCAATGTTCAGTTGATCCGTCATCCAGTAACTGGCGTACAGGTCATAGAGCGTGTACTTGGGCCACATCGCCTGATCAATCAACTCGTAGCCCTGCTGATTGAGGTTTTCGCCGTTGCCCGAGCTGTAGCGCACACGCACACCCGTATCCAGGCGTTTTTCCAGGAAGCGCGTACCCAGGGTCAGCGAGCCGCGATCGGCCGGCATGTACGTGGCGTTCCCCATGATTCGTCCGCAGCTTTCCTTGTTGTTGGCGACGTCGTCATCCAACACCTCATAGGTGGTGACCGGCCGTATGCCGATGCGCCCATCCGGCAGGGTGAAACGCTCCAGGCGAGTAGTCCTTGGCCCGGTGGTCTTGGCACCGCCCATGTAATAGTTCTTCGAGCAGAACTCATTGCTGCCGATCATGTGGGTGTAGCTGAGGTTGGCGTACGCGCGGCCCATGTCGTAATTGAGCTGGTATTCGACCCCGCGAAAACGCGTCGGGTTGGTGTTATTGACGTAAGCCATGGTCCCGAGGAATCCACCCACCTGGGTTTCCGGCAAGCTGACGCTGGTGTTGAGGAAAGAGAAGTTTTCAATCCGGGTATCGAAGTACGCCACTTTCATGCCGAGGCGATCGTCACTGAAAAACAAGCCTTCCTTGAAGACATTCATGCCCACTTCCCAATCCCGTGACTCTTCAGGCTTGAGGTAGGGGTTGGGAAATACGCGCTCTCCCGAACCGCCACCGTGGGGTCGGCCGGTCATGAAGGTTTCGGTCACCGCCGGTGGCCGCCAGCCCTTGCCCCACCGGGTATAGAGCTGCAGCCAGTCCACGCCCGGTTTCACCGCGAGACCGAAGGTGGGGGAAAACTGGCCTTCTTCGCGGTCGACCTCCATCACTTCCGAGACACGCCTGGCGCCGACAAGGCTGTTGTAGAAGCGATCACGCCGGTACAGGGTCATGCCGGTTTCGCCTTCGAGCCGATAGCGGTCATAACGCAAGCCCGCATCCAGGGTCAGCCAGCCGCCATATTCGTACTGCGCGTTGTTGAACAGGCTGGCGATGGTGCGTTTGCCCCCTGGCGTGCCGCCCTCTGCGTAAGGCAACAAGCCCAGGTTGTTGGTGGCTTCAACTTTGTTGGTGCGGGGCTTGAACTCGTCCTGGTACAGCTCCACCCCGTAGTTCCAGGTGACATGCCCCTGTTCGCCAAAATCGAACCGCGAGCTGTTGTCACCCTGCAGGCCCCAGGTGTCGGTCTGGAAGTGATCGGTGTAGGCGCCGACGTAGTTACCGGTACCTGGCGACGACAGGTTGGGGGCGTTGCTGCGATCCATCTGGGTGGTGACGTAATAGAGCTTGGCCTTGAGATCGATCAGCGGGTTGTCCGGGCTGTAGCTGTAGTCCAGCGCGACGTTTTTGGCGTTGAGATTGTTTTTGCTGGTGCGTACGTAGTAGGTGCTCTGAAGGTCGTTGGCGATATAGCCCCAGGCATCGTTACTGTCGGTGTCGGTTTCCAGGTAGCTCAACTGCACGCGCTGGTCGTTGGGCAGGTTCAGGCCGAACTTGACGATCTGCGAGCGGGTCACGCTGCCGGTGTCGCCGACTTCGCTGTTCAACCAGTCGTCGAAGGCCGCAGGGGCAGATGACCTGGCGCGCAGGTTGGTGCCCAGGTTGTCGTCGTTGTGCCGGCCGGCGCGGTAGTTACCGAAATGCCGCTCGCTGTAGCCCAGCACGACATCACCGCGCTCATCACCAAAGGCAAACACGCCACTGCCGTTGAAGTCGGTGCCGTTACCCAGCTCACCGATGCCGCTGCCGGCGCGAAGGCGGCCGCCGTAGTCCTTGCCGTCCGTGAGGAACTCACTGGCATCCAGGGTCTTGAACGAAGCAATGCCGCCCAGCACGGCCGCACCGCCCTGCCCCGACTGGCTGCCTTTGTCGATCTCGATGCTGGAGATGAACTCCGGGTCGATCAGCATGGTGCCGTTGCGCTGCTGGTGGCCGTTGACATTGAAGTTCTGGCGCATGCCGTCGATGTTCATGTTCACCCGGCCATAGTCCTGCACACCGCGAATATTCACCGACAGGCCGGGGTCGCGCTGGTTGACGGCGGTGTAGACGCCAGCGGTTTCTTCGAGCATGTCGGCGGCGTGACGGGGCGGACGTTTATCGATCATGTCGCGGCTGATCACCGCCACGGACTTTGGGGTCTGGTACACCCAGTCGCTGGCCTGGCCGTTGGTGTTGCCGGTGATGGTGGTGGTGCCCACGGTCATGGCGCCGTCGGGGTCGTCACTGACACGGTTGAGGGTGACCTGGCGCTCACCGGTAAAGCGATATTCCACCGGCGTGGCACCGAGCAAACGGCCAAGCCCTTCCTGCACGCTGAAGCTGCCTTTGAGCGCGGTGCTGCGCAAGCCTTGCAGGCGCGGGCTGTCAAATAGCACCTGCAGACCGGCCTGGTCGGCAAAGGCCAATACGGCACTGCCCAAGGATTGCGCCGGGACATCGAACACCCGCACCGCCGACTGGGCAGCGTCCGCCTGAGGTTGCACCGCATACACGGGAGCGGCCGCGGCGAACAGACCCAAGTGGATGGCCAGGGCTAACCGGCTACCGGTGATACGCCCCTTGGTGAGTGCTGACATTTCTGGTTTCCCTGCGCTGATCGTATGTTTGTTTATGCGAATGCTTCTCACCTAGCAAGACGTACGAGGCACAGGAAGTCAGTAAGGTTTTTTAAAAAGTTTTTGCGAAGGGGGGTTTTAAGCGGGTGAGAGCAGGCCTCCCACCGGGTCATCAATAGATCAGGCTGAGGCCTGCCAGGTCCAAGCGTTGCACTTGAAGTTCCTGGGTGAGCGTTCCGAGGGCGCTGTCGAGCATGTCGAGACGGAAGACGCCGCTGACTTCGCGCTCGCCCAAATCGGAATGGGTCAACACCACCCGCCCCGGACGGTAGCGATTGAGCTGCTCAATGACCTTGGCCAGGGGCTGGCGGTCAAAGATCAGTACGCCGCGTCGCCAACTGGTGGCACGGTCTACATCGAACTGATCCAGGGGCACCACCCCCTCCTGGGCGTTGTAGCGCGCAGCCTGGCCCTCCTGGAGCACCCGATCGCTCGGGCCTTTTTTCGGCGAGGCGTGCAAAGACACTTCGACGCTGTGCTGCAACACGCCCACCCAAGCACGGCGGTCGGCCTCGCGCTCCACCACAAACCGCGTGCCCAACGCCCGCGTCTGCCCGCCGGCGCTCTGCACCACGAACGGACGGGTCTCCTGACCCGCCATCGGCGCCACATCAAAAATCGCCGAGCCCTGGATCAGGCTGATACGCCGCTGCACGCCGTCGTAATCCAGGCGGATGGCACTGGCGGAATCCAGCTCCACCGTGCTGCCATCGGCCAAGTGCACGGTGCGTACCTCGCCCTTTTGGGTGACATAGTCGGCCTGCATGCGCAGCCAGGCGTCCGGCCCGCGCAGCCAGCCGACGCCGGCCACCACCACGACCAGCGCGACCGCCGCCGCACGTTGCCATGGCCTGCGCCGCAGGGAGCGACGCACGGGCAGCGCTGCAGTCGCGGGGCGCTGGCGGTGAACGCTCTCGTCCTTATGCACCTCGCCCAACGCCGCCCAGGTCTGTTCGGCAAAGCGCAGCGCCGCTTCGTGGCGGCTGTCGCAGGCGATCCACTGGCGCAGCTCGGCCTGCTCCTGGTCGGTCAGGGCACCGGCGTGCAGGCGCACCGCCCACTCGGCGGCCTCCTCGGTAATGCTGTGCTGTTGCGGACCCTGGCTATTCACGTGTGAATCTCGAATTTTTCGTTATATGACGCTGTGACGTCTGAGCTGAGGTTTTTCCGTAATTCATTCGTCGGCTGGCCCCACCTCGCCGTCCTGCAAGCGCTGCATCACATACGCCAGCGCCTTGGCCAGGTGCTTTTGCACGGAGCTGTCGGAGATATCCAAATGCCGGGCGACCTGGGCGTGGGTCATGCCCTCTATACGGTTCAGACGGAAGATCTGCTGGGTGCGTTCCGGCAATTCCGCCAACGCCTGCTTCAATGCCTGTCGCTGTTGCTGCGCCATTGCCTGAGCCTCCAACCCGGCCACTTCATCTTCAATCTCGGCCAGCGCCTCATGGGGCACGGAGTCTGTCTTGCGCCGCGCTTCCTGGCGAATATGGTCGATCAGCAGATTGCTCGCCGTTCGATAGAGATAGCCCTGGGAGTTGTCGATACGCTCGCCGGCAGGTTTTTCCGCCAGGCGCAGGAAGCTCTCCTGCACCAGGTCGGCCGCCAACTGCGGGTCCCGTACCTTGCGCGCCAGATACCCGCGCAGGGTATCGGCGTGCTTGAGAAACAGGCCTTTGAGATCCACGTCCGACAAACCGACTCCCTGGAATGTAAAGGAAACAGGCGGGCATCTTAAGCGTTGTCGAGAATGATTTTCAATTGATATCTAATCTGATTCGAGCGCCGGACACGTCTGATTAACGGTTCGGTAATCGAACACATCTGCCGTCATCAATTGACCAAATTAACTAACCAGTACATTTTATCCCCACAACCAACAAGAACTGTGGAGATCCCCCGTATGCCGCCCATCGTGCTGGTGCTCAACGGCCCCAACCTCAACCTGCTCGGCACCCGCGAACCCGCGACCTACGGCCATGAAACCCTGGCCGACGTCGCTGCCCTGTGCGGCCGCAGCGCCGAACAACTGGGGCTTAAAATCGAATTCCGCCAGACCAACCACGAAGGCGAACTGCTCGACTGGATCCACGGCGCCCGCGCCCGCTGCGCCGGTATCGTGATCAACCCGGCAGCCTGGACCCACACCTCGGTGGCCATTCGCGACGCCTTGGTGGCCAGTGAAGTGCCGGTGATCGAGGTGCACTTATCCAACGTGCATGCGCGCGAGGCGTTTCGGCATCACTCGTTTGTGTCGCCCATCGCCAAGGCGGTGCTCGCGGGCTTTGGCAGCCATGGCTACCACTTGGCCCTGGAACATTTCAGCCAGTTGTTGAAGGGGTCGGCCCGATGAAACCGCGCATCCTCGCCGGCCTGATCGGCGCCGGCATCCAGGCCTCCCGCACCCCCGCCTTGCATGAGCAGGAAGGCGACGCCCAAGGTTTGCGCTACCTGTATCGCCTGATCGACCTTGAGCCCCTGCACCTGGACATCAACGCCCTGCCCGACCTGCTGGACGCCGCCGAGTTGATGCACTTCACCGGGTTGAACATTACCTACCCGTGCAAGCAGGCAATCCTGCCGTTGCTCGATGATTTGTCCGACGAGGCCCGAGGCATCGGAGCGGTCAACACCGTGGTCTTCAAGGACGGCAAGCGTATCGGCCATAACACCGACTGCCTGGGGTTCGCCGAGGGCTTTCGCCGCAACCTCAACGATGTGCCGCGCCAACGCGTGGTGCAGATGGGCGCGGGTGGCGCCGGTGCCGCGGTGGCGCATGCACTGCTGGCCGAAGGTGTGGAACAGTTGAGCGTTTTCGACGTGGACCCCAGTCGCGCCCGCGACCTTGTGGATAACCTCGCCCAGCGTTTCGGCGCCGGTCGCGCCCAGGTCGGCACCCACCTGGAGAACGCCATGGCCGAGGCGGATGGCCTAGTCAACACCACGCCCATGGGCATGGCCAAGCTGCCCGGCACACCGGTGCCCGCGGCCCTGCTGAGAGCCGAACTGTGGGTGGCTGAAATTGTGTATTTCCCGCTGGAAACCGAACTGCTGCGCGATGCCCGCGCCTTGGGCTGCCGCACCCTGGATGGCGGCAACATGGCAGTGTTCCAGGCGGTGAAGGCGTTTGAGTTGTTCAGTGGCGAGGTGCCGGATGCGCAGCGGATGCTCGCGCACTTCAAGAGCATGAACATCTGAAAGTTGGGAGGGAGCCAAGCGCCCTCCCACATGGGGTCAGGCGGTGTACTCAGGCCTGCAGGTAGCGCAGCACCGATTCGCAAATCATCTCGCGATGCCGCTGTTTAACCGCCTCATCCGACAGGTCGATCTGAAAGATCTCACTGAACGTATGGCGGTTGGACACCCGGTAAAAGCTGAATGAGTTGATCAGCAGGTGCACGTCTAACGGTTCCAGCCCTTCACGGAACAGCCCCATCTCGGCGCCCCGACGCAAGGTCACGCCCAGCCCCTCGAGGATTTTGCTGTTCATCGCCTTGATGGTTTCGGTGCGCTTCACGTACTCGGCATTGTGGATATTTTCGATGCTGACAATACGCACGAAATCGACGTTCTGATCGTGGTGATCGAAGGTGAACTCCACCAGCCGCCGGATCGCCTCACGCGGTTCCAGGGCGGTGAGGTTCATCCGCGTTTCGGTGTTGCGAATATCGCCGTAGAGCTTCTCCAGCACCTCGACGTACAACTGCTCCTTGCTGCCGAAGTAGTAATAGATCATGCGTTTGGAGGTATGGATGCGCTCGGCGATGGCATCCACGCGAGCGCCGGACAGGCCCTGCTGAACAAACTCGACGATGGCTTCCTGGAGAATGTTCTCGCGGGTCTTTTCCGGGTTGTTCTTACGACTCTTGCGCGGTGCGTCTGACACCGCGGGGAGTTCGGGACTTGAGGTCATGGTGCGCTCACGGCCATTTTTGTTGTGCAGGCCGCGATTATGGGCCGAGGCGTCCTACGAAGGAAGCACCAGGCCCACCGTTATAAACGCGCCTGGCGCACCGCGCCGCTGCGGGATTTGGCCATCGCCGCCAAGCGCACCGCCACGTTGGCTGCGCCGTAGCCGGCGTAACCGTTCTTGCGTTGGATGATCTCGAAGAAAAACCGTCCCTCGAAGGGCTCGGTGTACACATGAAACAACTCACCGCCCTGGGCGTCACGGTCGTACAACACGTTGTAGTACGCCAGTTCGCTGAGGAACTCATCATCGAAATCAAAGCGCGCGGCCAGGTCATCGTAGTAGTTGAGCGGAATATCCAGCAGCGGCACCCCGGCCTCCTTGGCACGGCGCACTTCGGCAAAAATATCCGCGCAGTCAAAGGCGATGTGATGCACACCCGAGCCGCGATAGCTCGACAGCGCGTGGGATATCGCGGTGTTGCGGTTCTCGGAAATATTCAGCGGCAAGCGAATCGAGCTGCAACGGCTGCGCAGCGCACGGCTTTTCACCAGGCCGTAGGGGTCGGGCAGTACCACTTCGTCATCGGCTTCGAAATCCAGCAGGCTCTTGTAGAACAGCACCCAGCTGTCGAGGCTGTCGGCCGGCAAGGCCATGGCCATGTGGTCGATGCGCAGCAAACCACCGCCGGCCGCGCTGGACGCTTGCAGATTGAAATCGGTGTCGTAGATCCCGCCCTCACTCTGATCCACCAGGTAAATCAGGCTGCCGTCCGGCGCACGCACCGCCGCCAGCTCCAGCTCGTTGGGCCCGACCAGGCCGCGGTAGGGCTGGCCTTTGTAGGCCACCGCCCGTTCCAGGGCCTTGGCGCTGTCCTTGACCCGAATCGCCGTGGCGCACAACGATGGCCCATGGGCCTCGAAAAAGTTATGCGCAAAGGAATAGGGTTCGCAGTTGAGGATCAGGTTGATGTCGCCCTGGCGCAGCAGGCTAACGCTCTTGGAGCGGTGCTGGCCGGCCTTGACGAAACCCAGGCGTTCCAGCCAATGGGTGAGCTTGGCGCCGAGGTTTTCATCCACGGCGAATTCGAGGAACTCGATACCGTCGTATTCGCTGGCCGCCGGGGTATCAAACAGAATCTCGACAGGTTGCGCGGGCGCCTCCTGTTGCAGGCGCTCGCGGGTTTTCTCTTCCAGGTACAGCAGGGAGCGCAGGCCATCCGCCGCATTCGCGCGGGTTGGCGCGGCGCGGAAGCCATCGTTGAAAATTTCCAGGGACAACGGCCCGGTGTAGCCGCTCTTGATGATCGGCGCGAGGAACCCCGCCAGGTCGAATTCACCCTGGCCGGGGAAGCAGCGAAAATGCCGGCTCCACTCCAGCACATCCATGGCCAGGATCGGCGCGTCGGCCATCTGCACGAAGAAGATCTTGTCGCCGGGGATCTGCGCGATGGCGCTCGGGTCGCCCTTGAGCGACAGCGTGTGGAAGCTGTCGAGCAACACCCCAAGGCTCGGGTGATCGACCTGGCGCACCAGGTTCCACACCTGCTGCCAGGTGTTTACATGCTTGCCCCAGGCCAACGCTTCATAACCAATGCGCAGGCCGCGACGGCCGGCGTGTTCGGCCAACAGGCCGAGGTCGTCGAGCAGGATGCGTTCATCCCCGACGCAATCGGCCGAGGCATTGCTGCACACCAGCACCAGGTCGGTGCCCAGTTCCTGCATCAGGTCGAACTTGCGCTCGGCGCGCTCCAGGTTGCGCGCCAGGCGATCGCGGCGGCAGCCTTCAAAGTCGCGAAACGGCTGGAACAAGGTGATGGCGATGCCGAGGTCGGCGCACATCTGCCTGACCTCACGGGGGCTGCCGTCGTAATACAACAGGTCGTTTTCGAAGATCTCGACCCCATCGAACCCGGCGGCAGCAATGGCTTCGAGCTTTTCCGGCAGGGTACCGCTCAAGGACACGGTGGCGATGGAACGTTGCATGGGCGACTCCCGGCAATTGTTGTTTGTGGCAAATTATTCGCCCCCAGACTACCCGCAGCAATTAAAATGTACGAACCGGTTAGTTTTTGGTGCGATTATCGAACACTAAGCCTCTTTGGCGAATTGACGATTTTTTAGCCACTGCGCACCATCAATCACGCAGCGACACCCAAAAGAAGACCCACAACACCTCATAAAAATTTCAAAAAACGGGTACAACCACATGCCTTCGCAAAACTCCGCCCTGGCCGCGCGCCCGGGCACCCCGCACGCCGGCATCGGCGACAAGATCCGCGGCGCCCTCGCCGTGGGTAAAACCCGCTGGGGCATGCTGGCCCTGGTGTTCTTTGCCACCACCCTCAACTACATCGACCGCGCAGCCCTGGGCGTGATGCAACCGATCCTGGCCAAGGAAATGAGCTGGACGGCGATGGACTACGCCAACATCAATTTCTGGTTCCAGGTCGGCTACGCCGTCGGCTTTGTGCTGCAAGGCCGGCTGATCGACCGCGTGGGCGTCAAGCGCGTGTTCTTCTGCGCCGTACTGTTGTGGAGCCTGGCCACCGGTGCCCATGGCCTGGCCACTTCGGCGGTCGGCTTTATGGTCTGCCGCTTTATCCTCGGGCTGACCGAAGCCGCCAACTACCCGGCCTGCGTGAAGACCACGCGCCTGTGGTTCCCCGCCGGTGAGCGCGCGGTGGCCACCGGTATCTTCAATGCCGGTACCAACGTTGGCGCGATGATGACGCCGATGCTGCTGCCGCTGATCCTGCATGTGTGGGGCTGGCAGGCGGCGTTCCTGTGCATGGCGTCGCTGGGCGCGATCTGGCTGGTGTTCTGGGGTTTGAAGTACTACAACCCGGAAGACCACCCAACCGTCAAACAATCCGAACTGGACTACGTGCAACAGCAAGTCGAACCGGAACAACCCGGCGTACCCTTCAGCCGCATCCTGCGCATGCGCGGCACCTGGGCCTTCGCCATCGCCTATGCACTCACTGCACCGGTGTTCTGGTTCTACCTGTATTGGCTGCCGCCGTTCCTGAACCAGCAATACAACCTGGGCATCAACGTGACCCAGATGGGTATCCCGCTGATCATCATCTATCTGACCGCCGACTTCGGCAGCGTGGGCGGGGGGATTCTGTCGTCGTTCCTGATCGGCCGTGGGATGAACTCAATCAAGGCGCGGTTGCTGTCGATGTTGCTGTTTGCCTGCTGCATCGTCGGCGTGATCATGGCGGCCGGCTCCAGCCAGTTGTGGGTCGCGGTGTTTGCCATTTCCCTGGCCATCGGTGCGCACCAGGCGTGGACCGCCAACATCTGGAGCCTGGTGATGGACTACACGCCCAAGCACATGATGAGCACGGTGTTCGGTTTCGGCGGCATGTGCGCGGCCATCGGCGGCATGTTCATGACCCAGATCGTCGGCCACATCCTCACCGTCACCAACAACAACTACACCGTGTTGTTCACCCTGATCCCGGCGATGTACTTCATTGCGCTGACCTGGATGTACTTCATGGCACCGCGCAAGATTCCGACCGTAGACGCCTGATCACCTGCGCCGCTGCTGCCAGGCAGCGGCCAGACCGCTCATGCAGATCACCCCGATGCCGACCACCGTGGTCACATCGGGGGTATGGTTGAACACCAGCCAGCCCAACAACCCCGCGAAGACGATCTGGCAATAGCCGAACGGCGCCAGCAAGGCCGGTGCGGCAAAGCGGAACGCCTGGGTCAGCATCAAGTGAGCAGTCATCCCACAGGTGCCCAGCGCCAGCATCAGCACCCCGTGCCACAGCGTGGGCACCTGCCAGAAGAACGGCACCATCGCACTCATCACCAAGGTATTGCACAGCCCGGCGAAGAAGTTGCTGGTGGTGGGCGTGTCGTATTGGCTGAGGATGCGCGTGAGCAGTTGGTAGAAGCAGAAAAACAGCGCCGAACACAGCGGCAGCAACACCGCCGGCGTAAACAACTCACCGCCTGGGTGAATGATCACCAGCACGCCGACAAACCCGCAGATCACCGCCAGCCATTGGCCGCGTGTCACGTGTTCGCCGAGCAGCGGCACCGACAGTGCCGTCACCAGGATTGGCGCAAGGAAGTTCACCGCCGTGGCTTCCGCCAATGGGATGTAATGCAACGCCGTGGTGAAAAACAGGCTGGTGCCCAACAGGCACAAGGCCCGCACCACCTGCATCCCCGGTCGTTTACTGCGCAGCACCCGCAAACCCGATTGCGGCAGGAAAATCCCGGCCATCAGCAAGGTGTGCACCACGTAGCGCGCCCACACCACCATCACGATCGGGTAAAACCCGGCCAGGTACTTGGACAAGGCATCGTGGCTGGAGAACAGGAATGTCGCCAACACGATCAGCAAAATGCCTTTGAAGGGATGGTTGACGCCGGAAAGGGGGGTGCTGACAGTCATGGAATTCTCTTGCGTGGCGAGCGGAACGCTGAGCACTGAACGAAGCAGCGCTCAACCCGGTAATCTAGCAGCCGGGCTGGAGCCTGCCCCAAGAGCATAACCAAACACCGGGCGAACAGCGCACTAAATCACCGGATTCGAGTCCAACGCAGCACCTTAGCCTGCGCATTGCATACTTTTTAACCAAGGCCTCGTTGCTATGAAAAAATTCCTCTTTGTTCTTTCTGCCCTTGCCCTGCTGACCGCCTGCGACCAGGCGTCCAAGCAAGCGCCCAAACCTGCGCCGCCTTCCGTGCAGGCCGCCCTGGTACCCGAAACCCCGCCCACGGATAAATGGGTCGGCAAATGGATCGGCGTCGAAGGCCTGCACCTGACCATCGCCAAGGACGACAGCGTCGGCCGTGGCCATTACCTCCTGACCATGCAATACGGCCTCGACGCCGACGACTCGGGCACCTTCAAGGGTGAAGCGGCCGAAGACGGCATCGCCTTCACCCGTCCGGACGGCCCGCAACTCCTACGCGCCGGCGACGGAGAAGCGACCGGGCTGAAATGGCTGGCGGACAAAAAAGACTGCCTGATCGTCGCCACCGGCGAAGGCTATTGCCGTTAATACCGACCATACTCAATCACGGTTAGCACACAGAGGATTGCCCCATGCTATGGAAAAAAGGCCGACGCAGCGACAACGTGGTGGATGCCCGCGATGACAGTGGCGGCGGCGGTGGCGGGATGCGCTTTGGCGGCGGCAAGGGCCTGAGCCTGACCGCGATTGTGCTGATCGTCGGCATCGGCTGGCTGACCGGCCAGGACCCGATGCAGATCCTCGGCCAGTTGACCGGCCAGATGGAACAGGCGCCCTCGGTGAGCACGCAGTCGCGCCAGGCACCGCCGGCCAACGATGAGCAGGCCGACTTCGTACGCGCGGTGCTGGGCGATACCGAAGACACCTGGGGCCAGGTGTTCCAGGAAAACGGCCTGGCCTACAAGAACCCGAAGCTGATTCTGTTCCGTGGCCGGGTCAATTCCGCCTGCGGTGGCGCCACCTCGGCCAGCGGCCCGTTCTATTGCCCGGCTGATCAGCAGGTCTATCTGGACCTGGATTTCTTCCGGGAAATGTCCCAACGCTTCCAGGCGGCCGGCGATTTCGCCCAGGCCTATGTGATCGCCCACGAAGTCGGGCACCACGTACAAACATTGCTGGGCATTTCGTCGAAGATCCAGGCTGCACGCCAGCAAGGCCGACAAATGCAAGGTGACGGTGGCCTGCTGGTGCGCCAGGAGCTGCAAGCCGACTGCTTCGCCGGTGTGTGGGCCAACCGTGCGCAAAAGCGCCTGAACTGGCTGGAGCCTGGCGATATTGAAGAAGCACTGAACGCCGCCAACGCCATCGGCGATGACCGTTTGCAGCAACAGGGCCAGGGGCGCGTGGTGCCGGACTCGTTTACCCACGGCACCTCGGCACAGCGGGTGCGCTGGTTCAAGACCGGCTTCGCCCAGGGCCAGATCACTCAATGCGACACGTTCGCTGCCAAGAGCCTATAAATGAATCAACGATTGGGACTGCTGTTGGGCCTGTTGCTCATCTCGTCATCCGCCTGGGCCGCCGAGCAGGGCGTCAAGGTGGTCAGCCCCGAGCGTTTTCATCTGGAGGCCGGCGATCTCAGCCTCGGGCTGAGCCAGGACTGGCGCCAGCCACTGCCCGACGTCACCCGCGCGTTGATCATCGTGCACGGGCGCCTGCGTAATGCGCAGACCTACCTGCAAAGCGGAATGGATGCCGCCGAACACGCAGGCGTTGGCCCCACCACATTGGTAATCGCACCGCAGTTTCTCAATGGGGCCGACGTGAAGCGCAACCATCTGGACAATCAGTTGCTACGCTGGAAGGGCAATGACTGGATGGCCGGCGATGCCTCCACCGGCCCAGGCCAGATCAGCTCTTTCGGCGCCCTCGACCAGATCATCAAGCACCTGGGCAACCGCACGCTGTTCCCGGCGCTGAAGGAAATCGTGGTCGCCGGTCACTCCGGCGGTGGCCAGGTGGTGCAGCGCTTCGCCCTCACCGGCCACGCGCACCCGGCCCTGCAAACCGAGGGCATCCGCCTGCGCTATGTGGTGGCCAACCCCTCGTCCTATGCCTACTTCAGCCCACAGCGGCCGGTGAAGTTCGAGACCGCCAGTTGCCCGGGCTTCAACACCTGGAAGTACGGCATGCAGCACCTGCCGGCCTACGCCAACGGCCAAAGCGCCGAGCAGCTGGAACAAGCCTACGTATCACGCACCATCACTTACCTGCTGGGCCAGCAGGACACCGACCCGAACCACCCGGCGCTGGATAAAAGCTGCGAAGCCGAGACCCAGGGCGCGTATCGGCTGATTCGTGGGCACAACTACTTTGACTACCTCAAACAGCGCCATCCGCAATTGCGCCAGACGCTGGTGGAAGTGCCGGGGGTGGGGCATGACGGGGATGGGATGTTTACGTCGCCCGAGGGCCAGAAGGTATTGTTCACTCAGTAATACCTGACGAAACAGTCTCAAAATATGGGAGCTGGATCATCCGGCGCAATGCAGCGCAGTCTGCAGCATGCCAATCCGCCAGCTCCGGCCACGGGTTCTCCGGCAGGTTGACCAACACCGTCCGCGCCCCTGCCGCCCGGCCGCAGTCCAGGTCAAAACGGTAATCGCCGACCATCACCATCTCGCTCGGCGATACATCCCACGCCGCCGCCAACTTCAACAACCCACCCGGATCGGGCTTGGGCGGCGCATCGTCGCGCCCCAGCACATCGTCCACGGCAAAGCAGTCCGCCAGGCCGATCGCCTCCAAGGTGATATGCGCCAACTCCCGCGCATTGCGGGTCAAAATGCCCAGGCGATAACCGCGCCCGACCAGCTCGCGCACCAGTTCCACCGCACCGTCCGCCGCGACGGAGCCCAGCGCCAGCTCGCGCTCATGTTCCAGCAACCAGGCGTGCTTGGCCGCTGCGATGTCCGCCGGTAATGCGGCAAGGTGAGTGAGGATGTCGTCCTCGGGAGGAATGTCCAGGGCCACGCGAATCGCCGCAAAGTCATGCACCGCCACCGTCAGGGTGCCGTCCATGTCGAACACCCAGTGCTTAACGTCCGTCAGGCTCATGCCCAATCCTTGCGATGGCGGATCAAGCCTTCCTGGGTCACCGACGCCACCAGTTGCCCGGCGCGGTTGTACACGCTGCCGCGGGAGAACCCACGGGAGTTTCCGGCCCATGGGCTGTCCATGGCGTACAGCAACCAATCATCGGCACGCAGGTCGGCGTGGAACCACAACGCGTGGTCGAGGCTGGCGACCTGCATGTCTTTCTGCCACACGGTCTTGCCGTGGGGCAGCAACGAGGTGGTCAGCAGGCCGAAGTCCGAGGCGTAGGCCAGCAGGTATTTGTGCAGCGCCGGCGTATCAGCCAGGGCACCATCGGCGCGAAACCACACATATTTGACCGGGTCGGACGGCTGCGGGTTGAACGGGTCTTTTTCGGTGACCGGGCGCACTTCGATGGGCTTGGGGCACAGCAGCTTGTCGCGCATATGCTCGGGGATCAGGTGCGCGCGCTGCTGGGTCAGTTCCAGCTCCGACGGCAGGTTTTCCGGGCCGACCACCACGGGCATGGTGGTCTGGTGCTCGAAGCCGGCCTCGTCGTACTGGAACGAAGCGCTGCAGGTGAAGATCGGGTGGCCCTTCTGGATCGCCGTCACGCGGCGCGTGCTGAAACTGCCGCCATCGCGTACACGGTCCACCGAGTACACCACCGGCAACTTCGCATCGCCGGGGCGCAGGAAATAGCCATGCAGGGAATGCACATGTCGCGCTTCTTCGACGGTCTGGCTGGCGGCCGACAGCGACTGGCCGAGCACCTGGCCACCGAACAGTTGGCGAAAACCCAGGTCCTGGCTGCGGCCGCGAAAGAGGTTTTCCTCGATCGGCTCCAGGGTCAGCAAGTCCACCAGATCTTCCAATACTTGGCTCATAGAGCAACTCCTACAACAATCGATAGGGCATTCCGGGCTGCTTATCCGTGCAGCGTGTCCAACCATTGGGCGCGGGTGATGCGGTACAAAACGTGGGGGCGCAGCGGGTCATCGGCTGCGACCTTGGGGTGTGCAAAATCTGCCTGGGGATCGTAATGCATACCGATGGCCTGCATGACTTTTTGTGATGGCAGATTGGCTTGAGTGGTGAAAGCGACGATTTCGTCCAACTGCAAACGGTCGAAACCACAGCGCAGCGCGGTCCAGGCCGCCTCGCTGGCATAACCCAGGCCCCAATGCTCACGGGCCAGGCGCCAGCAGATTTCCACCGCCGGGGTAAAGTCCGCTTCGAAGCTGACGTTCTGCAACCCGGTCAGGCCGATGAACTCACCGGTGTCCTTGCGTTGCAGGGCCCACTGGCCAAAACCGTATTCGGCGAAGTGGCCGCGAATCCGGCCGATCAGGGCGGCACTTTCCAGGTGACTCAATCTGGCCGGGAAATAGCGCATCACCTGCGGGTCGGCGCACATGCGCGCAAATTCCGTCAGGTCGGCATCGCGCCATTGGCGCATGACCAGGCGCGCGCTTTCCAATTGCAATATCTCCTCCATGGGTCCCCTCCCCTTGCCATGTGCGTGAGTGTACAGCGCTGTTAAGATCCTTCGCAGATCCCCGTCAGAAAATCCCATGCCTTTGCCATTGATCTACCACGATGACTACAGCCCTGAGTTCCCGGCAGACCACCGGTTCCCCATGGACAAGTTCCGCCTGCTGCGTGACCACCTGGTGGCCAGCGGCCTGACCGAAGACAGCCAATTGCTGCGCCCGTCGCTGTGCCCGGCGGAGATTCTGGCCCTCGCCCATGAACCTGGGTATATCGAACGCTACATGAGCGGCGAGTTGTCCCGCGAAGACCAACGGCGTCTTGGCCTGCCCTGGAGCGAAGCCCTGGCCCGGCGCACCGTGCGCGCGGTCGGCGGCTCGATCCTGGCGGCGGAGCAGGCGCTGGAACATGGCCTGGCCTGCCACCTGGCGGGCGGTACCCACCACGCCCACTACGACTACCCGGCGGGCTTTTGCATCTTCAATGACCTGGCGGTGATCAGCCATTACCTGCTGGCCAGCGGCCGGGTCAACCGCGTGCTGATCTTCGACTGCGACGTGCACCAGGGCGACGGCACCGCGCGCATCCTCCACGACACGCCGGAGGCGATCACTGTGTCCCTGCACTGCGAAAAGAACTTCCCTGCGCGCAAAGCCCAGAGCGATTGGGACATCCCGCTGCCCATGGGCATGGGCGATGCCGACTACCTCACGGTGGTGGACGACGCCCTCAACTACCTGCTGCCGCTCTACCAACCGGACCTGGTGCTGTACGACGCCGGCGTCGATGTGCACAAGGATGACGCCCTCGGTTACCTCAAGCTGACAGACGCAGGCGTGGCCGCCCGCGATGAAAGCGTGATGCGCCATTGCCTGGGCCGCGACATCCCGGTGATGGGCGTGATCGGTGGCGGCTACAGCAAGGATCGCCAGGCCCTGGCCCGCCGCCACGGCATCCTGCACCACAGCGCGCAGCGGGTGTGGACGTCATCAGGGTGTCATTGAAGTGTGGGCGTTACCCACAATGCCTGTGGAACGGCCTGTGGATAACTTGAGCGTAAGCGTCTAAGAGCCCGTAGCTGTCTAGCCTGTAGGAAGCTGTACATTTTTTGATCAGGCAACGCCGCGCGCCTCGGGTAGAATGCTCGGCTTATTTCCGCGATCGTAGCCCTGCCCATGTCCGATATTTCCTCTCGACACGTCACCATCATCGGCGGCGGCCCTGCCGGGCTGATGGCCGCCGAAGTCTTGAGCCTGGCCGGGGTGCGGGTAGACCTGTACGACGGCATGCCGTCGGTGGGGCGCAAATTCCTGCTGGCCGGCGTGGGCGGCATGAACATCACCCATTCCGAAGCGTACCCGGCGTTCCTGTCGCGCTACGCCGAGCGAGCCCCGCAAATAGCACCGTTGCTGCGTGGGTTTGGTGCCGAAGCGTTGTGCGAATGGATTCATGGCCTGGGTATCCAGACCTTTATCGGCACTTCCGGCCGCGTGTTTCCCACGGATATGAAAGCCGCCCCACTGCTGCGTGCCTGGCTCAAGCGCCTGCGCGACCAGGGCGTGGTTATCCACACCCGGCACCGTTGGGTGGGCTGGAATGCCGAGGGTGATTTACTTATCCACAGCCCGGACGGCGAAAAAGTTGTCCACAGCGATGCCGTGCTCTTGGCCTTGGGCGGCGGCAGTTGGTCGCGCCTGGGCTCCGACGGCGCCTGGCTCAAGCTGCTGGAGGATAAAGGCGTGCCTTGCGTGGCCCTGCAACCCAGCAATTGCGGCTTCGAGGTGTCGGCCTGGAGCGACTTGATGGTCAGCAAATTCGCCGGCGCACCGCTGAAAAACGTCGCCATTGGGCTGGGGGATGACAAGCCGCGACTCGGCGAATGCGTGATCACCGCCACCGGTATCGAGGGCAGTTTGATCTACGCGCTGTCGGCGCCGATTCGTGCGGCGATCAACCGTAATGGCTCGGCGACGGTGCATATCGATTTGCTGCCGAGCAAGCCATTGGACAAGGTCCAGGCCGCCTTGACCAAGCCGCGAGGTTCGCGCTCGATGAGCAAGCATTTGCACAGCCAATTGAGTTTGGATGGGGTCAAGGCGGCGCTGTTGCGAGAGTTGGCACCCGCCGAACACTTCAATGACCCGGCGCAATTGGCGGTGGCTACCAAGGCGTTGCCGCTGACAGTGGTGAAGACACGGCCGATGGATGAAGCCATCAGCACCGCAGGCGGCGTGCCCTTTGAAGCGTTGGATGAGCGGCTGATGCTCAAGCAATTGCCGGGGGTGTTTTGTGCGGGGGAGATGCTGGACTGGGAAGCGCCGACCGGCGGGTATTTGCTGACGGGGTGTTTTGCCAGTGGCAGAGCGGCTGGGCGGGGGATGTTGGAGTGGCTCAACCGCTGAGATCTGCGGTGGATTCAAAGCCGCCATCGGGGGCAAGCCCCCTCCCACAGTTTGAATGTATTCACAGATCAAAAATGTGGGAGGGGGCTTGCCCCCGATTAGGCCATCAGCCACCCCGCAAAATCACTTCTTCTTACGCGGCCCGGTATTAAACACCGGCACCTTGCGCACCGGCTTGATCGAAGGCTCCACCGGCGCCACGTCACCACTGTCCACCCACTTGCCGAGGTTGCGCTTGCCACCGCCACCACCGGACGCCTTGGGCTTCTTCGGTTTTTTCGGCTTCTTCACCACCTGACCGCTGGCATCGGTATCCGGCACGCGGTGTTCCGGCTCGAAGTCCTGTTCCATCTTGCGGGTCAAGGTCTGGCGGGTCAGCATCTCGATGGCCGACAGCATGTTGACTTCATCGGCACACACCAGGGAAATCGCCTCACCGGTGTTGCCTGCGCGACCGGTCCGGCCGATGCGGTGGATGTAGTCCTCGGCCACGATCGGCAGGTCGAAGTTGACCACCAGCGGCAGGTCTTCGATATCCAGGCCTCGGGCCGCTACGTCGGTGGCGACCAGGATCTGCACTTCGCTCGACTTGAAACGGTCCAGCGCGCGTTGGCGTGTGGCTTGCGGCTTGTCGCCGTGGATGCCATCGGCGTTGATGCCCAGGCCCTGCAATTTATCCACCAGCGCATCCACGCCGTTACGGGTCTTGGCGAACACCAGCACCTGCTTCCAGCGGCCTTTGCGCATCAGGTGCACAAACAGCTCCGCCTTGCGCTTCTTGTCCACCGGCACGACCCATTGCTTGACGGTGTTGGCGGCGACGTTACGCGGGCTGACTTCGATGCTCAGCGGGTCGTTGAGCATCTGCCCGGCCAGCAGGCGAATGTCATCGGAGAAGGTCGCGGAGAACAATAACGTCTGGCGCTTTTTCGGCAGCATGCGATAGATGTTCGCCAGTTCTTCGGAGAAGCCCAGGTCGAGCATGCGGTCGGCTTCGTCCAGCACCAGGGTTTGCAGCTGGTTGAGTTTCAGCGCGTTCTGGCGGAACAGGTCGATCAGGCGGCCCGGCGTGGCGACCAGGATATCGACGCCCTTGCGCAGCTTCATCATCTGCGGGTTGATGCTCACGCCGCCGTACACCGCGTAGGTGGTGAGCGGCAGGTGCTGGGCGTATTCCGCAACGCTGGCGTGAACCTGCTCGGCCAGCTCCCGGGTCGGGCACAGGATCAGCGCGCGCGCCGAGTTGGCGGCGACTTTCGGCCCTTCCAGGGTCAGCAGTTGCAGCAGCGGCACGGCGAAACCGGCGGTCTTGCCGGTGCCGGTCTGGGCCGCGGCCATCAGGTCGCGACCGGCGAGCACCGCCGGAATGGCTTGCGCCTGCACCGGCGTCGGGGTCTGGTAGCCGAGCGTCTCAAGGGCGCGCAGCAAGGGTTCGATCAGGCCAAGTGTGGCGAAAGTCATGTAGTTACCGTAGGAAAAATTCAGCGCAAGGGCGTAATGCGCGGCAGTTTACCTTATTTCCGGCTTGGGCTTTCGCCACTGGGGCAGGCTGATCAACAGCACGGCGCTGATAATCACCAGCATGGCCAGGGCCTCTTCCACACCGATGGTCTCGCCGATGAATACAATCCCCAGCAAGACTGCGACGGCGGGGTTGACGTAGGCATAGCTGGTCGCGGCCGCCGGGCGTACGTGCTTGAGCAGGTACATATAGGCGTTGAAGGCGATGATCGAGCCGAACACGGCCAGGTAAGCCAGGGCCAGCCAGCCTTCCAGCGGCGGCATGGCTTGCAGGCGCTCACCGGTCAGCGCGCTGGCGATCAACAGTGTCACCCCGGCCACCAGCATTTCTGCGGCACTGGCCATAGCGCCCGGCGGCAACGGCAGGCGCCGACTCCACACCGAACCAAACGCCCACGACGCCGCTGCAAACAACAATAAAGCGGCGCCCATGGGGCTAGACTGCAACGTGCTGCCCATGTTGAGCATGGCGATACCGATCATGCCCAGGATCACCCCGGCCCATTCCAGCCGGGTATTGCGCGCGCCCCAGAAATACCCGCACAGCAAGGTGAACAACGGCACGGTCGCCACCGCCAGCGCCGCCACGCCGGACGACACCCCAGTGTGCTCGGCCACACTCACCGCGCCATTGCCGAAGGTCAGCAGCAAAATACCGATCTTGGCAGCAGCCTTCCACTGCTCCCAGGTCGGCGCCGGCGCCCCACGCCAACGCAAAAAGCCATACATCGCCGCACCCGCCAGCAAAAAGCGAATACCGCCCAGCATCAGCGGTGGCCAGTATTCAACGCCGATGCGAATCACCAGGTAGGTGGAACCCCAGATCACATACAGCGCAAAAAAGGCGGCGATCAACGGTAAAGGAAAGCGACGTGGGCCAGGCATTGGGCGGCTCGAAGGCAGAGATAAGAGAGGCTTATTCTAAAAAGACAGGCCGTTAAACATAAGTTACAAAACCTGTTTAAACCGCCAGTACACTTTCCAAAGCATGGTTATGAGGGCTATAAATCGTGTTTTCGAAAGCCATCCCCGAGTAGAGCCTTATCATGGACAAATACGACCGCATGCTCCTCAGCGCCCTGCTCGAAGACGGCCGCGCCTCCTACGCGCAACTCGCCCGCACGGTAAACCTCTCCGCCCCCGCCGTGGCCGAACGCGTGGCCAAGCTGGAAGCCAGCGGGGTGATCACCGGGTACCAGGCCAAGGTGGATTTTTCGAAAGTGGGCTTGCCGATTCAGTGCGTGATCGAACTGCGGCTGACCAACCACGGCAACCAGAAGGTGTATGACGCACTGGCCGAAATCCCGGAACTCACCGAATGCCACCGGGTTACGGGCGATCCGTGCGTGATCATGCAAGCGGCGGTGGGCTCGATGCCGGAGTTGGAGAGTTTGATCAATCGGCTGGCGAAGTTCGGGTTCAGCAAGACCTCGATTATTTTGTCGAGCGCGATAGAGCGACGGGTGCCGTTGGGGCAGTTGGAAACCAATGGCAAAAGTGGTGGCTGATCTACCGCCATCGGGAGCAAGCCCCCTCCCACAGTTTGATTTGTGAATACATTCAAAATGTGGGAGAGGGCTTGCTCCCGATGGCGTCAGTGGCCGCACTGCAAATTCGAGCGTTCAACGATCAAGTCAACTATCTGCTGGATGGTAGTGATGTGATCCCAATCTTCCTGGGTCGCTTGCAAGTTGAATTGCCACTTGATCTGCATGACAAAGCAGGTCAAATCATCATCAATAATCTTGAAGTCATGGATGAAGTCCGTTTGCTCCGTGACCTGGCTTCGGTCGATGAAACCGATGATATCGACGAATAGCTGAATCACCTTTTCGCTGATCTCGGCTCTAGTCGGGCTACCTTCCATTTCTTGCCTCATAGGCGCACTTACCAATACTGATTAGATCAAAGACAGCCAACCCCGCAGCAACGAAAGGAATGCCCCGTCCAATAATGCCAAATACCCGGACGGTGCCAAACGTTGCTTTCGCCATTCTGGCCACCGTGGGTTGCCTGATCAATGTACGAGGGAAAAAGCGCATTCCAATGAGACTCGCCAAGTTCGTCGTTTTGCTGGAGCCAACATGAACCCAAGTGCCCACGGCAATTTTGCTTATAGGTATGCCTGCGGCGCCAGTGAGAACCGTTGCGGCCGTCAAGCCATAGTGTTGCTGTGTACATTTCCAGAGTTCGTCAAACGTGGTGCTCGGCACCGAGGAGTCCGCATGAACGGGCTTGAGTAACTGGTAACTGGCGCCGTGGGTCCAGCCTGGCGAATTAGGTAAAACCATGACTGCCGGGCAACTTGTCATCGTGTTTCCCAAATGAAACGCCATGCTTGAAGTTGAGCCGAAATCAATGCCGTTGCCTTGGAGCTCAAACTGGCTTCGCACGATTGCTGTGTGAAGATCGCTTTCCTGCATGACGTAGTCCCTGTACGTAAATGACAGCCGGGATCTTAGGTCGCAGCGAAGGGCTATAGACGGGAGAAGGGAAAATCCAGAAAGGTCCGACAGGACAGCAAGGCTAAGCCTACCGACTATTCAGAAAGCAGATAAACGCCCTCAAGATGCCCCGCCCTTCATCCTGAATGACAACCTGAGCCTCGAAGACGCCCTCGCCCATGCGGCGGATTTGCTGCATTGCGCGGTGGGCACTGCGCACTTGTCGGGTGAGGGGATTGATGTGCAGCAGCGGGCGGTGATGCATTTGGTGGAGATGGCGAAGGGGGTGGTGGATCGGGCGTTGGAGTGTGTGCAGCCTCAATGAACGACAGATAACCGCCCCTCCCACATTTTGAACGGCGTTGTTCTGTCAGAACCCGCGATGTTTCTTCAAATGCTCATTGATCTTCGCCGCCGGCACTTTCTGCAGGGTGCACAGCAGGTCGTGGGACAGTTCGCGCAAGCCATGGGTACGCCGCAGTTCCTGGGCCAGGTGCGTCGTGAGGTTGGCGGCCATTTCCGCATCCGCCAGCGCGCGGTGGGCCTGGCCGGTATGGGGCAGTTTCGCGTAGGTGTTGAGGGTGCCGAGCTTGTGGTTGGGCGCAGCCGGCATAAGGCGGCGGGCCAGCAGCAGGGAGCAGGCGAATTTTTGCAGGCGGGTGCGGCGGATCAGGCCCAGTTCGAAATCCCAGAACTTCTGGTCGAACGCGGCGTTGTGCGCCATCAGCGGCGTGGTGCCGACGAACTCGTTGACTTCGTTCATCACCCGCTCGGCCGGCGGGGCGCTGCGCAGCATGGCGTTGCTGATGCCGGTGAGTTGCTCGATAAAACCGGGCACGCGCACACCGGCGTTCATCAGGCTCTGGTAGCGGTCCACGATCTGGCCGCGTTCGAGGATAACCACCGCGATTTCCGTGGCCCGGCAGTGGCTGCTCGGGGTGATGCCGGTGGTTTCAAAGTCGATGACCGCTATACGTTCCAAACCTGTTCCAACTCCGTCTAACCCTTTATTTATTAAGCCGCCGTACTTATTTGAGCAGCAACGCGCCTTCGATCGGCACGTAGCGGCTGGCGGCACGTATCAGTGAGTTGGCCGTCAGCCCCGGTACGCCGTAGGCCACGGCTTCGACACCGTGCTTGTGGATGATGCGGTCGAGCAGCATGTCGAAATCGCCGTCACCGGAGGCCAGCACAATTTCGTCAACGTGGTCGGCGGCGTCCATGATGTCGATGGTGATGCCCACGTCCCAGTCACCCTTGGCCGAGCCGTCGCTGCGCTGGATATACGGCTTGAGTTTTACCGTGAACCCCAGGTTACGCAGGATCTGCTGGAACTGCTGCTGCTTGCTGTCACCGCGGTCGATGGCATACGCATAGGCCTCGACGATTTGCCCACGCGAGCTGATATCAGCCCACAGGGCGGCGTAGTTGAAATGGCAGCCATAGGCCTGGCGGACGGTGTAGTAGAGGTTTTGTACATCGGCGAACACTGCAATTTTCTTCACCGCACTTCCCCATGACAGCCAGGCGCCAGGGCCCGGAAAGGGTGCCAGTATGCCAGCCGCGAGAAGGTTGCCGGGAAAAATCAGACCGGGGCGGCTCAGCGCCCCGGGCCGGGAGGGTCAGACGAAGGAATCGTCGTCGCCGAAGGAAGAGGAATCGTCTGAATAGTCGCTGTCGGCAAAGCTGTCCGAGGCGTTGTCGCTGCCCCAGCTGTCATTGCCGGCGAACTTCTGGTCATCGTTGCCCCAGTTGCCGTTGTCACTGGCGGGCGCCGGCTCTTCACGGATGATTTCTTCCACCACCTGCGGCTGTTGCGAGTTGTGATTGAACAGGCTGCTGATGCCTTCGGCCAGCAACACACCGCCGGCCACGCCGGCGGCGGTTTTCATCGCTCCACCCAAGAACCCGCTGCCAATGGGGGCGGCGGCCGGTTGCTGCGGCTGTTGATAGTTCTGTTGCGGCGCTGGCTGGCCAAAGGACGGCCGCGCCGGTTCACGCCAGCCGCCGCCGGAAGAGGCCGGAGCGCTCTGGGCCGGTTGCGGGTCACGGGAACCGCCGCCAAAGATGCTCGACAGGAAACCACCGCTGCTCGCCGGGGCCGCTTGTGCGGACTTGGCCCGCTGCAACTCATCCTGCAATTGCTGGATCTGCTGCGCCTGTTGCTTGTTCTGCGCGTCGAGACTCTTGAGCGCGTGTTCCTGAACAAGGATCGACTGGGTCATGTAGTACCCGGCGGCCGGTTGGCGAGTCATATGCTCCTTGATCCGCGCTTCGGCCTGGGCGTCGCGGGGGGCTGAGTCCGTTTCGGCTTGCTGCAACCGTGAAAACAGTCCATCGATCAGGGTTTGCTCTTCGCTGTTCATGGCGACCTCGTTAGATTGCCGGTAGAAATCGTGGCCTTGCCTGTGATCAGGCCAGGTGCTTAACCGTTATGGGGGTGTTACGAGTTGTTTCAATGGTCTTTACTCAAGGTTTACATTTGCTTACCGCTGGCCATCATCGGTTAAAGTGTTGCCCTTGCTTTCAGGCCTGCGATGAACCCGATGAATCCGTTAGACGTATTGCGTGACTCCTTCCGTTTTACCCGAGGCAACCTGGGCGCAATCGTCCAACTGTGCCTGCCATTGGTGATCCTCGAAGCCCTGTTGCAACAGCTGCTCGACCATACGCTCGGCGCGGATGCGTTCCCCGGCTACAGCGTGGTGGTGGGCTTGCTGGTGTACCCGCTGTACACCGGTGCCTTGATCCTGTTTCTCGACGCCCGCACCCGTGGCGAGTCGCCGCGCACCAAGGACATCTGGGCCATGGCCCTGACCCTGTGGCCGCGCTTCGCCCTGCTGACCGCCATGAGTACCCTCCTGATTCTGCTGGGCCTGTCGCTGTATTTCCTGCCGGGCCTGTGGCTGATGGTGGTGTTGGCGTTCGCCGAGTACCTGCTGGTATTGCGCGGCATGCCGGCACTGGAGGCGATGAAGGAGAGTTTGCGCCTGACCCGTGGGCATTTCTGGCGAATCCTGGTGTGCCTGTTGTGTGTCATGACGCCTCTGTGGCTGCTCAAGGGCGCCAGCGTCGCGGCCTATCCCAACCCCGCGCCGCTGGTGGGGCTGTTGATGGACAGCGCCCACAGCTTCCTGCAACTGTTCACCAGCGTGGTGCTGTTCCGTTTATTCATGCTGATCGGTGGCGATGCCGACGCGCGGTGATATGCTCCACGCCACTCCTGAAACGCCATAAGCCGAGCCGATGACCCGTTTATTGCGCATCACCCTGCTGGGCCTGCTGATCGTCGCAGGCCTGCTGACGGCCCTGATCTACAGCCTGACCTGGCGCCCCGCCGCCAAGGAAACCCTGCCCGTCAGCTGCGTCGCGCCCCGTGCGCCAACCCTGTTGCCCGGGCAGGCGCTCAAGGTCATGACCTGGAACGTGCAATACCTGGCCGGCAAGAACTACGTGTTCTGGTACGACACCGCCGACGGCAGCGGCCCGGACGACCGCCCCACCGTAGAGGACATGGCCGCCAGCCTCGACGAAGTGGCGCGGGTGGTTCGCGATGAACAACCCGACATCCTGCTGTTGCAGGAACTCGACGAAAACGCCAAGCCTTCCCACTACCAGGACCAGCTGACGCTTTTGCAGGAGCGCCTGGTCGACCTCTACCCGTGCAGCGCCCAGGCCTTCGACTGGAAAGCCGACTTCGTGCCCGACCGGCATATCTTCGGCAGCGTCGGCCGCAAGCTGGCGACCCTGAGCCGCTACCAGATCGAACACGCCGAACGCCTGCAATTGCCGGCGCCCGAGGCCAATATCATCAGCCGCCAGTTCCAACCCAAGCCGGCCTTGCTGTTGACCTACCTGCCCCTGAGCGATGGCGGCCAACTGGCGGTGCTCAACACCCGCCTGGACGGCGACGCGCCGGGGCGCAGTGCGGTGCAGGAACAGGTGCAAACGACGGTGAAGCTGCTGGACAAGTTCGAAGGCCGTGGCACGCCCTGGCTGATCGGCGGGGATTTCAACCTGCTGCCCCTGGGGCAGTTCCTGCGTTTGGAGGCGGGTAAGCGCGGGCAGTATTCGCCGGACAGTGAGCTGCATTTACTGTGGGACAAGTACCCGATGATCCCGAGCAACAGCCAATCCAGCGGGATTGATCGTGAGAAATGGCTGACGTACTTTCCCAATGACCCGAGCATTGATGGCCCGGATCGCACCGTCGATTACCTGTTCTACAGCCCGCGGATCAAGCGGGTGGAGGCGAATGTACGGCAGGAGGATACGTTGCGTATTTCCAACCATCTGCCGGTGATTGCACGGTTCCTGCTGCCCGCCGCGCAATAACCCACACAACAAGATTAATGTGGGAGGGGCGGTGCGACGATTCGACTTGCTCCCTCCCACATTTGGATCTTTGGCGTTACGACTTCCGGGGTTTGATCCGCGCGGTCGGCTCGGCTATCAGCGGATCATCCGGCCAGTAATGCTTGGGATACCTGCCCTTCAGATCCTTTTTCACTTCGGCGTAGGTACTGCGCCAGAAGTTCGCCAGATCCTGGGTCACCTGCACCGGCCGCCGTGCCGGGGACAACAGGTGCAACTTCACCACCTGGCGCCCGCCGGCAATGCGCGGGGTGTCGGCCAGGCCGAACAGTTCCTGCAAGCGCACCGCCAGGATCGGCGGCTGTTCGCTGTAGTCCAACCGCACCGATGAACCCGATGGCACCTTCACATGCTGCGGCGCCAGCTCGTCCAGGCGCTGGGGCAGCGGCCAGGGCAACAGGTTGTGCAAGTAGCTGGAGATATCCAGGTTGGCGAAGTGACTCAGCCGCGAGACTTTGCCCAGGTAGGGCATCAGCCAGTGCTCCAGGCTGTCGAGCAAGGCGTTGTCGCTGACGTCGGGCCATTCGCTGGTGTTGCCGGCGTCCAACTGGCGCAACAGCAGGACGCGGGATTGCCATTGGCGCAGCTCCGGGGTCCAGGGCAGCAGCTCCAGGCCTTTGCGCCGCACCAGGTTGACCAGCGCCTGGCCGCGCGCGGCTTCGTCGAGGCCGGTGAGCGGTTCGCGGCTGAGCACCAGTTCACCGACTTTGCGCTGGCGTTCGGCGCGCAGCACGCCTTCGCGCTCATCCCAGTCCAGTTGATCGACGTTGCGCACTTGTTCGGCGAGGACCGTGTCGAACAGCGCCGGATCGAAGTCCGCCGCCAGATAAATACGTTCTTCACGCTGGCCCTGGCGGCTGCCGAGGTCGGCGATCACCAGCCATGGCTGTTTCATCAGGCTGTCGGCCTCGGCGAATAATGCCGCGCGGCCATTGGCCAGGCGATATTCGGCACCGCCGGGGCGACGTTGCTGGGCGACACGGTCCGGGTAGGCCAGCGCCAGCAAGGCGCCGAGCCAGCGCGGGTGGTCGGGGTCGGCCACCGGCCGGGTCGCCTGGCCTCTCAAATAGCCACGGTATTGCCGCGCCAGTTGCTTGGCGCGTTGCACGCCGCCTTGAGTACCGCGCGCACGCTCTTCACCGGACATCAGCGCCAGGCGGCTGTGCAAATCCGCGCCGCCGCCGCGCAAAATATCGCGCTCGCCCAACAGTGCCGCGACATCACAGGCCGTGGCCGCCAGCCCCAGGTCCTGCCCGCGCAGCAACAAATGGGCGATACGTGGATGGGCCGGCAGCTCGGCCATCTTCTGGCCATGTGCCGTGAGTTTTTCGTCATTCAAGGCCCCGAGGCGCACCAGCAAATCCTGGGCCTGGGCATAGGCGGCGGTGGGTGGCACATCGAGCCACACGAGCTGTGGGGGCGTGACGCCCCAGCGTGCCAGTTGCAAGGCCAGGCCGGCGAGGTCGGCGGCGAGGATTTCCGCACTGCCATACGCGGCCAGCCCTTCATGCTGGTCTTCGGACCACAACCGATAACATACCCCCGGCTCCAAGCGCCCGGCCCGGCCCGCACGCTGGGTAGCGCTGGCGCGGGAGATGCGCTGAGTATCGAGGCGGGTCATGCCGCTGCCGGGGTCGAAACGCGGCACCCGCGCCAACCCGGCATCGATCACCACACGCACGCCGTTGATGGTCAGGCTGGTCTCGGCGATGTTGGTGGCGAGCACCACTTTGCGTTTACCGGCCGGTGCCGGATCGATGGCCGCACGCTGGGCGTTGAGGTCCAGCTCGCCATGCAGCGGGCAGAGCAACACGTCAGGGCTGTGCCCCAGGGCGTCGGCCAGTTGCTGGTTGACCCGGCGAATTTCCGCCTGGCCCGGCAGGAACACCAGCACGCTGCCGGTTTGGTCATGCAAGGCTTCGAGGATGGTTTGCACCACGCGCGGCTCGATAAATTCACCGGCCTGGTACGGCCGCCCCCAGCGCATCTGCACCGGGAACATGCGTCCCTCACTGCGCAGGATCGGCGCGTCGTCCAGCAGGCTGGCCAGACGCTCGCCTTCGAGGGTGGCGGACATCAGCAGGATTTTCAGCGGTTGCTCGTCGCGAAACAGGTCGCGGCCGTTCAGGCTCAGGGCCAGTGCCAGGTCGGCGTCGAGGCTGCGCTCGTGGAATTCGTCGAAGATCAGCAGACCGACACCGTCCAGTGCCGGATCGTCCTGCAAACGACGGGTGAGGATGCCTTCGGTGACCACTTCGATGCGCGTGTTGGGCCCGACCTTGCTGTCGAGACGGATGCGATAGCCGACGGTTTCACCGACTTTCTCCCCCAGTTCGCTGGCCAGGCGTTCCGCGGCGGCGCGGGCGGCCAGGCGCCGGGGTTCGAGCATCAGGATGGTCTGCCCGGCCAGCCAGGGCTCATTCAACAAGGCCAAGGGCACGCGGGTGGTTTTACCGGCGCCGGGCGGCGCTTCCAGCACGGCTTCATGGCGATTCGCCAAGGCGTCACGCAGGGCGGGTAAAACATCATCGATCGGCAACGAATTCATACTGGCTCCAAAGCAGAGCGGCGAGTATAACGGCGAACTGCCGGATGCCGACGCTGGTCTCAATGGCAGTGCTATATAGTCCCGTATCAACCGTGTTCAGGAGAGTCTCCATGCGTATCGCTTCCCGTGTCATCGGCGGTGTCCTCGCCGTCACCCTGCTGAGCCAACTCACCGCCTGCGGGTCGATTTTCTACCCCGACCGCCGTGGCCAGATCGATGGCAAGATCGACCCGACCATTGCCGTGCTCGATGCCGTGGGCCTGTTGTTCTACGTGATCCCTGGCCTGATCGCGTTCGGCGTCGACTTCGCCACGGGCGCGATCTATTTCGAACCCGGCAAGACTGCCCAGGTTGACCCGGAAAAACTCCACGAAGCCATCGGCGCCGACGGCAAGGTCGACAACGCCAAGCTGCAAAGCATCATCCAGAAGGAAACCGGCCGCACCCTGCCGCTGGACGACCCACGCATGATCCAGTTCAAGGGCAGCGTGCAACAACTTGCGCTCCTGGGCCTGCAACCCGCCGCCTAAGGATCGTTTATGACCAGCAGTCCCGAACACGCCCGGCTGTTGCGCCTGGCCACCCGCGCCTCGGTGGGTGTGGCCTGTGCGCTGATCGTTACAAAGGCCATCGCCTGGTGGCTCAGCGGCTCGGTGAGCATGCTCGCCGGGTTGACCGACTCACTGCTCGATGGCGTGACCTCGCTGCTGAACCTGCTGGCCGTGCATTACGCCCTGCGCCCGGCCGATGACGATCACCGTTACGGCCATGGCAAGGCGGAGTCACTGGCGGGCATGGCCCAGGCGTTGTTCATTGGTGGCAGTGCGGTGTTGATCGCCTTGCAGGCCTACGAGCGCCTGCAGCATCCGGAACCGGTCGGCGCGCCGTGGCTGAGCATTGGGGTGATCGTGTTTTCCCTGGCACTGACCGTGGCGCTGCTGATGCTGCAACACCGGGTTGTGCGCGAAACCGGCTCCAATGCCGTGCGGGCGGACTCGCTGCACTACCGCTCGGACCTGCTGCTCAACGGCAGCATCCTGGTGGCGCTGGTGCTGGCGGGCATGGGCTTTCATCAAGTCGACGCCTGGTTCGGCCTGGGCATCGCCGCCTACATTTTGTGGAGCGCAATCCAGATCGCCAGGGAAAGCTTTGCGGTGTTGATGGACGAGGAACTGCCGCCGGACGTCAGCCAGCACATGCTGGAACTGGCGCGAGGCGTACCGGGGGTGTTGGGTGCCCATGACCTGCGCACGCGCATCTCCGGCAACCACTGGTTCGTGCAGTTGCACCTGGAACTGCCGGGGGAGCTGACGCTGTCAGTGGCCCACGGCATCAGCGACCAGGCCGCCGATGCCATTCACGCAGCCTACCCGCGCGCCGAAGTGCTGGTGCACGCCGACCCACGGGAAGTGGTCACGGGCGCCAAGGCCTAGTACTGCACCTGATACCCGCGACTGCTCAGGCAGTTGCCCTGGGCCTGGCGGTAGGTTTGCACCACCGCCGGGTCAGGCGCGTAGGTGACGGCCTGCGGGTCGAAGCCGCTTTGTTGCACTGCCCAGCGATAACAGTCGTAGCCGTCCTGCTGCACTTGCGCCGGTGACTGCCCGTTGGCGGGATAGGCCACCACGTCATAGCCATTGCCTTGGGGTGCTGGCTGCGGTGCCGGCACTTGCGTCGGCGGTTGTACCACTACGTATTGCTGGGTGCTTTGTTCGTAGGCGTAGTAGGCGCCAGCGGCCAGGAACAGCAGCGAGCCACCTACCCACACTTCGCGCGCATAGTCCGGCAGGTAATGCACGCGGATGCCATACGGCGGCGCCACGACCACATAGCGCGGGCCTTGGGGGCGGTACCAGTAGCCGCCAGAGAAGAAGTAATCCTGGCCACGGTACGGCACCCGGTAGTTGCGGTCGGGGAAGCGGTCGACGACATAGCCAGGCCGATACTGGGGGCCGGGGCCCCAGCCGTTGCCATGGCCGTCGGGGCGACCTGGCCAGCGGTTATCGTTGGGATGCCCGTTGTAGCCAGGCCGCGAACCTGGGCCGCCGGCCTCCCAATTGCGGTTGTCGTCGTTGCGTCGAGGAATGTCACGGTAGTAACCCTGACGCGGTTCCTGGGTCTGGCGCACGGTATCGGGGCGACTCTGGATCGGCAGGTTGTTCGCAGGCTGCGGGGCTGGCCGAGGCTGTTCGGCACCTTGCGGGCGACCTTGCCACTGCCCGCCACCGTGGGGCGGTTGCTCGGCGCGATCAAAATGCGGGTTCTGTGGACGTGGCTGATTATTTTCCGGCCGGGGTTGATTGTTCTGTGGATGCGGCTGGTTATTCTGCGGGCGCGGCTGTTCGTTACCCTCCGGCCCTCTTTCATGCTGGCCGCCACCCTCAGGGCGCGGCTCGTCGGCCATCACTTGCGTGCCGACGGTGACCATCAGCAAACCTACACCTGCCATATGCCAGATGCGCTTCATGCTATTCCTCACTGCGGATAAGGGCCTGGAAGGTCCGGCCTCATAGATGAGACTGGAAAAGCCCCGCCCGGTTCTGAGACAGGTTATCAGTCACAGGAACAATTTTCTTAAGGCAAAAGAAAAGGGGTGACCCGTCGGCCACCCCTTGAGAACTTCGTCCATGCTCAACGCTTTTGACGTTGGCTCACCTCACGCCGTCTTGTGGACAGTGTGCAGCCTGGAGGCCGGCTCGACCCTGCTGGGGTGGCGGCCGCAGCCAGCCTGATTGGGCGAGCTGCTGTGGACTGTTGTCCAGGCGGTGATTCTGTTGATAACGATACAGGCCAGCGCCGGGCAGATGATTGCGAAGATTGCGTCAATAAACAGTGCTTGCGCAATTTTTAACCCTTCATGGATAATTCACCGCAATAGTTACGACAAAGGCCAACCCAATGAGCAAGCTTGACCGATACGACCTGAGTATTTTGGCGGAATTGCAGCGCGACGCGAGGATCTCCAACCAGGAGTTGGCCGAGCGTATCGGCCTGTCGCCTTCGCCCTGCTCGCGCCGGGTCAAGCAGTTGGAGGACGACGGCTACATCGCACGCCAGGTCGCCCTGCTCGACCGCAAGATGCTCGGCCTGAGCCTCACCGCCTATGTGCTGATCGGCATGGACCGCCACACCCCCGAGCGTTTCGAGAACTTCGAAGCAGCCATCCGCACCCTGCCCCAGGTGCTGGAATGCAGCTTGGTGACGGGGATGGATGCGGACTATCAGTTGAAAGTGGTGGTGCCGGACATGGACCACTATCAGAAACTGCTGCTGGGCCACCTCACCCGGATCGAAGGCGTGACCAGCGTGCGCTCGAGCTTTGTGCTCAACCAGGTGCTCAACAGCACCGAGCTGCCGCTGACCCACCTGCGCACCTGATCTCCTGAACAATGAAGATCAAATGTGGGAGGGGGCTTGCCCCCGATGGAGTATCAGTCACCAGATACACAGCCTGACACACCGCTATCGGGGGGCAAGCCCCCTCCCACATTTGGCCTGTGTTTCAACAGTGAAGTCTGCGTGCGACGCACCGACGCAGGTCAATGTTGCGCCTGTAACGCTGCCGTATACTTGCCGCCTGCCCCGTTGGAAGAGCCCATGAACAACATCGACCCCGCCCTGTTCGAAGAATGGATGATGACCGGCCTGGTCACTATCCTGATCATTTTCATGGGCTTTATCGTCTGGGACCTGGCGAAAAAATCCAAGGCCGGGCGCTTTGGTTCGTTCATCCTGTTTTTCGTACTGGGCCTGGGCGTGGCCGCGTTCATCATCAAGAGCGTGGTGATCGGCCTGATCGAATCCGGCGCTTTATAAACGCGCCGGCACTTCCTTCCATTGGCCTTGGTCCAGGCCGTCGATTGTCCAATCGCCAATACGCACCCGCACCAGGCGCAAGGTCGGCAGGCCCACGGCGGCGGTCATGCGCCGAACCTGACGGTTACGCCCCTCTCGAATCACCAGTTCAAGCCAGTACGTCGGTAGGTTTTTGCGAAAGCGCACCGGCGGGTTGCGCGGCCATAACGCCGGTTCATCCAGACGCCGGGCCTCGGCGGGCAAGGTTTTGCCGTCGTTGAGTTCCACCCCGTCACGCAGGCGTTGCAGCAATGCTTCGGTGGGTTCGCCTTCCACCTGCACCCAGTAGGTTTTCGCCAGCTTATGCTTGGGGTCGGCAATACGCGCCTGCAACTGGCCGTCGTTGGTCAGCAGCAACAGACCTTCGCTGTCACGGTCCAGGCGACCTGCCGGGTAGATGCCGGGGATGTCGATAAAGTCCTTGAGCGTCGCGCGCCCGCCTTCGTCGCTGAACTGGGTCAGCACATCGAAGGGTTTATTGAACAGCACCAACTTCGGCTCGGCCGGCGGCGCCTTGGCGACACGGCGCGCGGCAGAATACGGAGGTTTCACGCCAGGGCGGCGCGAATCGGGACGGGTGGGACGGGACATGGCAAAGGAACATCTAACGGTCAGGACCGACAATGCTAGTGGCCTGACCGCTAAATGACCATCCCAACCGCTTAGCGGAACGGCGGCTCGTCGAAGCTGCGCAGTTTGCGCGAGTGCAACGAGTTGAGTTCGGTGCGCAACAGGTCCACCGCCTCGATGCCGATCTTCAAGTGCTGGCTGACCGCACGTTCGTAGAACGCGTTGGCCGAACCCGGCAGCTTGATCTCGCTGTGCAGCGGCTTGTCCGACACACACAGCAAGGTGCCGTAGGGTACGCGCAAGCGGTAGCCCTGGGCGGCGATGGTGCCGCTTTCCATGTCCACCGCCACGGCGCGGGACAGGTTGATCAACGGCCGCTCCTGGGCCCAGCGCAGTTCCCAGTTGCGGTCGTCGTAGGTCAGCACGGTGCCGGTACGCAGGCGTTTTTTCAGTTCTTCGCCTTTCTCACCGGTGACATTCGCCGCCGCCTGCTGCAAGGCCATCTGCACTTCGGCCAGGGCGGGGATCGGGATGTTCGGCGGTACCACCCGGTCGAGAATCCCATCGCGGCGCATATAGGCGTGGGCCAGTACGTAGTCGCCGATGGTCTGGGATTGGCGCAGGCCGCCACAGTGGCCAATCATCAGCCAGCAATGCGGACGCAGCACCGCCAGGTGGTCGGTGATGTTCTTGGCGTTGGACGGGCCGACACCGATGTTCACCAGAGTCACGCCGTGGCCATCGCTGGCCTGCAGGTGATAGGCCGGCATCTGGTAGCGGTGCCACACTACGCCGGCGGCAATCGCCGAGGCTTCGCCGTGGTCCATGCTCTTATCGATGATGACGTTGCCCGGCAGCACCATGCGGATAAAACGCGGGTCGCTGCGCAGTTGTTCCAGGCCATGCAGGATGAACTGGTCGACATAGCGGTGGTAGTTGGTCAGCAGGATCCACGGCTGCACATGGCGCCAGTCGCTGCCGGTGTAATGCACCAGCCGACGCAGGGAAAAGTCCACGCGGGCCGCATCGAACAGCGCCAGGGGCAGCGGGTCGGTGTTTTCCCAGTCGTAGAGGCCATCGGCGATGCCGTCGGTGGCGGCCGACAGGTCGGTGCTGGGGAACACGCGCGCCAAGGTCGCGGCGGTCACACCGGAGCCGGCCAGTTCGTCGCCCTGCTCCACCACGTACGGATAAGGAATGTTCTGCTGGCTGACGCCCACTTCCACGGTCACGGTGAAGTCGTGCATCAGCGGCACCAGTTGTTCCAGCAAATACTTACGGAACGCCGCCGGATGCGTGACGGTTACGCTGTAGGTCCCGGGTAACTGGACCTTGGCATACGCCCGGGTAGTCTGTGGGACTTCGCCGTGGCAGTGGTAAGTCAGGCGCAGTTCCGGGTAGCGAAACAGCGCGCGTTGTTCGGCGTCGGGTTCGACGCGGTCCTTGAGGTATTGCTTGAGGGCTTGATTGAGCGCGCCGGTAGCCCGCTCATGCAGGGCCGCCAGCCGATCCACGGCCTCTTCGGCGGTTTGAACGACAACAAAAGCTTCGGTCACGGTAAGCATCCTGTGTTCTGACTTGCAGGCCTTTATCTTGCCTGTATCCCTGTCAGACGCAAACCTTGAATTGGAGTGCCTCTCAAGATGGCTGCAAGCCCCCTCCCACATGTGGACCGTGTTTATTCAGAGACATTGGGACTTGAGCGCGCGACGATGGCCCCGACATCGACGCCACGCGGCAAGGTGCCGTAGACGCGGCCAGACGACTGGCCCAAACGGCTGGCGATAAAACCATCGCTGACCGCCGCATGACCGGCCTCCAGCAGCAACTTGGCCTGTAGCGCCACGGCAATATCCTCGGTCAACTGCCGTGCGCGGTACTGGATGTCCTGGGTGTCCATGAACGCCGACTTCAGGTGTTCGATATGCCGTGCCAACTGCTTATCGCCATGCCCGTCACCGAGTTCGACAAACAGCGCTTCCAGCACGCCGGGCTCCTTGGACAGTGCGCGCAGCACGTCCAGGCATTGCACATTGCCGGAACCTTCCCATGTCGAATTCACCGGCGCTTCACGGTACAGGCGCGGCAGGATGCTGTCTTCCACGTAGCCCGCGCCGCCCATGCATTCGGCGGCTTCGTTGATCATCGCCGGGGCGCGCTTGCAGATCCAATACTTGCCCACCGCCGTCACCAGCCGAGCGAACTTGGCTTCCCGCTCATCGCCCAGATTGTCCAGGGCGCAGCCCATGCGCATGCTCAAGGCCAGCGAGGCTTCGCTTTCCAGGGCGAGGTCGGCCAGCACGTTTTGCATCAGCGGCTGCTCGCTGAGCACATGGCCACCGACCCGGCGATGAGCACAGTGATGGCTAGCCTGGGTCAGCGCCTGGCGCATCAAGGCACTGGAACCCACCATGCAATCGAAGCGGGTCATTGCGACCATCTCGATGATGGTCGGCACGCCACGCCCCTCTTCACCGATCATCCAGGCCAGGGCCCCACGAAACTCCACTTCACTGGACGCATTGGAGCAGTTGCCCAATTTGTTTTTCAGGCGCTGGATATAGAACTCGTTGCGGGTGTCATCCGGGCGGTGCCGAGGCAGCAGGAAACAGGTCAGGCCTTTGTCGGTCTGGGCCAGGGTCAGGAAGGCATCGCACATCGGCGCCGAGCAGAACCACTTGTGACCGACCAGCTCATAGGCTTGCCCGGGCCCGCCCGCGCCCACCGGATAGGCGCGAGTGGTGTTGGCCCGCACGTCGGTGCCACCCTGTTTCTCGGTCATGGCCATGCCGATGGTTGCACCGGCCTTGTGGGCAATGCCGACATTGCGCGGGTCATAGTGGGTGCTGAGGATTTTCGGCAGCCAGGTCTGCGCCAGGTCCGGTTGCAAGCGCAGGGCCGGGACGCAAGCGAATGTCATGGTCAGTGGGCAGCCGGTGCCGGCCTCAGCCTGGCTGTGCAGGTAGGTCATGGCCGCACGCGCCACATGGGCACCGGACTGTGGATGGGCCCACGGCAGCGACGGCAGGCCATGCTCGACCGCGGTGCCCATCAGCTCGTGGTAGGCCGGGTGAAACTCCACCAGGTCGATGCGATGCCCATACCGGTCATGGCTGCTGAACACCGGTTTGTTCTGGTTGGCCAGGAACCCGGCCGCCATCAGCGGCCCGCCGGCCAACGCCCCGTACGCATCGATGCGCGCCTGCGCCCAGCCGGCGCCAAAGCGTCGCGACCAGTCTTGCAGGGGCGCGTCGATGCGGTACAGGTTGGTGCCGTCCAGGGAGGGCGGCTGGTTGGTGACGTCGTGGGTTTCGGCGAACTGATGCAGGTTCATGACAGGCCTCCTGGAAAAAGGCCCTGTCGAATGCGCACCTACCCATAAAGGCGCAGATCGATTGAGGCCGGTTTTTTCAGTTAAGCACCGTCATCCAGGTTAAAAAAGTGGCATACCCGCCGAATGCCCGGCGCTTTCGCCCTCGAGCGCGCTCAACAGGTGGCGCTCCAGTACCGCCTGCAGCGCCTCGAAGCGCACCGGCTTAGCCAGGCGATCGGTGATGCCGATGCCATGGCTGCGCTCGCGCTCGGACGTGTGCAGCGACGTACTCAAGGCGATCACCGGCAATTCACCGCAGCCCGGCAGTGCACGGATCTGACAACACAACGAGAAGCCGCCTTCGGGCACATCCAGCAAGACCGCGTCGAAGCTTTGCCCCTGCAAGGCCGCCAACGCCGCCGGGCCACTGTCCACGGTTTTCACCCGGTAACCCAGCTTGAGCAACATGCCGCGCACCGCCAACTGGCCGACGCTGTTGTCATCCACCAGCAATACCGCGCAATCCTGGGGCGCGCGTTGCCGGCCGGGCACCGGTTTTACCTCGATCGGCACCGGGCTGACGTTCACGTCCAGCTGGAAGCGGCTGCCCTTGTGCGGCTCGGAATGATGGGTAAGGCGCCCGCCCAACAGCTCGATCAATTGCCGGCAGATGGCCAGGCCGATGCCCAGGCCGCCGTATTCGCGGGTCATGGAGCCATCGAGTTGGAAAAAGCGCTGGTACAAGGTCGCCTCGTCAAGGAAGGCGAAGCCAATACCGGTGTCGGTCACAATGAAGCTCAGGCGCACGTCGCCATCACTGTGAGGCACACCCACCACCCGCAGGCGCACGGAGCCTTCGCGGGTGAACTTGAACGCATTGTCCAACAGGCAATCCAGGCACTGGAGCAGTTTGTCGGCGTCGCCCACCACACGGTCCGGCAGCTCATCGGCCACATCGATGGAAAATGCCAGGCCTTTGCCTTGGGCGCTGGTGTTGAATTGCTGGCGCAAGGTGTCGAGCACGCCGCGCAGGCTGAACACCCGAGGCTGGGCACTCAGGCGCCCGGCCTGCAATTCGGTGAGGGTGAGGATGCCGTTGACCATGCGCATCATGTCCCGTGCCGAACCGGCGGCCGTTTGCTGGTACTGCGCCAGGTCGTCGTCCAGCGGCACCGTTTGCATCAGCTCAAGGGAGCCGATCACACCGTTCATGGGCGTGCGCAGTTCGTGGGTCAGCGTCGCGAGGAATTCATCCTTGAGACGGTTGCTTCGGGCCAGTTGCTGGTTGAGCACTTCGAGCTTCTGGCTGGCATCGAACAGGATCTGTGCCTGTTGTTCACGCATGGCATTGATGCGGTCGGCGAGGGCCAGGGATAGCAGCGCCACTTCAATTGCCGAGCCGATCTGGCTGGCGTACATGGTGAGGAACACATTGGGCAAGTAGCCCAGCACCATCAGCGTGTTCACCACCCCGCCCAGCAGGAACGCCGACCACGCGATGATGAAATACCGCGCCACCCGCTGGCCGCAGTACCAGGCCTTGATGGCGGCGACGAAGATGGTCACGGTGAATACCAGCGCCAGGCCGGTCGCCAGGCGCAAGGCCAGGGCATAGCTGGTCAGCAGCGCCAGCGCCATCACAGCGCCGCCGCACACCGCCAGTGCCAGCAAGAGCCGGTTGAGCCAGCGGCTGTGCTGCGCGGTATGCAGGAAGCTGCGGGCGAACAGGCTGCCGAACAGCGCCGCCGAACCGATCAGCAACGGCACCGCCGCATTCGCCCACCACGGGTTGTTCGGCCAGAAGTACTGCACCGCCACGCCATTGACCGACAGCTGGTACAGGCCAAACGAGGCGATGTAGAGGATGTAGTACAGGTAGCTGGTGTCGCGCACGCTCAGGTAGATGAACAGGTTGTAGACCAGCATCCCCAGCAATACGCCATAGATCACCCCCAGCACCGACAGGCGCAGCGGTTGTTGCTCTAGGTAAGCGGTGCCGGCCCAGAGCGTCAACGGCGCCTGGATCGAACCCTCGCTTTGCAGGCGCAGGTAGAGCGTTTGCTGCTGGTCGGGCACGAAATTGAGCTTGAACAGGTAGTTGCTCTGGCTGACCTCACGGCTGGAAAAAGGCAGCGCACTGCCGGTACGGCCGGCCAGCCGATAGTTGCCGGTGCCATCGTTCTGGTACAGGTCCAGATGATTCAGCGGCGGGTAAGCCAACTCCAGGAACCAGGTGCGGGGGGCACGGGGGTCCTTGGCCACGTAATGCAGGTCGACCTTGAGCCAGAACACCGAGCGCGAATAGCCGGCGTTGAGGGTGGCTTTGTCATGGTGCTTGAATTGAGCGGCGTAGGCGGGGGAGCTTACTTCGGCGATGGTGAGGGCATCGGTGGGGTCTTCGAGCACTTGCATGGCTCGGCCCAGCGGCAGGCTTCGGGTGTCCTGGTTGAACTCGATGGCGCTGGCGAGCATCGGCAGCCCGCACAACAATAAGATCAGCAAATAGCGCATAGAGCCCCAGCGTGGCCTGTCCGGTTATGTCAAAAGCCCCCCATTCCTTTTGAGAAGACGTACACCGGCGGTACAGTTAAGTTGTTTGAATCCACTTTAGCATAGCCGCTAAAGGCCATTGGACACCATTGAAATAATTTTTTGAAAGGCTCTAGAACAAGGCTTTCAGAGCGTTTTCGCAGCCGAGCACACGCCAAAAAAGCGGCGTTTGCGCGACAACATTCAACCATCGCCCGAAGGCCCCGCCAAAAGCGTTTGGTGGTAAGCTCGCGCACCATGAATATCTACAGCTCTCGCCCCGTTGTCCTCTGTCTCTCCGGCCATGATCCCAGTGGTGGCGCCGGCTTGCAGGCAGATATCGAAGCCCTGCTCGCCCAAGGCTGCCATGCGGCCCCGGCCGTCACTGCCCTGACCGTGCAGAACACCGTCAATGTCAGCGATTTCCGCGTACTGGACCGTGAGTGGGTAATGGCCCAGGCCAATGCCGTCCTCGGTGACTCCGACGTGGCGGCGGTCAAGCTGGGCATGCTCGGCTCCACCGCGATGGTCGACACCGTGGTCGAACTGCTGCAGGCGCACCCGCACCTGCCGGTGGTGTGCGACCCGGTGCTGCGCGCCGGCGGCGGTGGCAGCCTGGGCAAGGACGAAGTCGGCTACGCCATGCGCGAGCGGCTGCTGCCGTTATCGCTGATCGCCACGCCGAACCTGCCTGAAGCCCGCATCCTCGCCGAACTGCCCGAGGGCACCGCCGACGAATGCGCCGCGAAGCTGTTGCCGTTTATCAAGCACCTGTTGATCACCGGCGGCCATGGCGATGAGCATGAAGTGCACAACCGTCTCTACAGCCGTGATGGCACGCGCCAGACCTTTACCTGCCAGCGTCTGCCCGGCAGCTATCACGGTTCGGGCTGCACCCTGGCCAGCGCCCTGGCCGGACGGATCGCCCAAGGCGAAGGGCTGGTGAGTGCGGTGCAGTCGGCACTTAACTACACTTGGCGCACCCTGCGTGATGCCGAACAACTCGGCCAGGGCCAGTTCGTACCGCGCCGGCTGCCGCTGGATTTCTGCTCGTAACTATCTGCTCTTAACAGCAAGAGGCCTGCCCGATGAAACTACGTGGCCTTTACGCCATTACCGACAGCCAACTGTTGGCCGGCAAGTTCCTCGCCTACGTCGAAGCGGCATTGGACGGTGGCGTGACCCTGCTGCAGTACCGCGACAAAAGCAGCGACGAAGCCCGGCGCCTGCGCGAAGCGGAAAAACTGCGGGAGCTGTGCTCGCGCTACAAGACCCAGCTTATTATCAATGATGACTTCGACCTGGCCGCCCGCCTGGGCGTCGGCGTGCATCTGGGCCAGACCGACGGCCCACTGACGCCGGCCCGTGCGCTGCTCGGCTCCAAGGCGATCATCGGCGCCACCTGCCACGGCCAGATCGAACTGGCCGAACAGGCGGCGAAGGAAGGCGCCAGTTATGTCGCCTTCGGCCGCTTCTTCAATTCCAACACCAAGCCGGGTGCTCCGGCCGCCACCGTTGAAATGCTCGCCGAGGCCCGCAAGCGCCTGCATGTGCCGATCTGCGTGATCGGCGGCATCACCCTGGAAAACGCCGGACCGTTGGTGGCCCAGGGTGCCGACCTGCTGGCCGTGGTCCACGGCCTGTTCGGTGCCGACAGTACCCAGGAAGTCACGCGCCGCGCCCGCGCCTTCAACGCATTAATCAAATCCTGAATTCAGAGAGCCCTCACCATGTCTCGTTCCGAAACCCTGTTTGCCGATGCCCAGAAACACATCCCCGGCGGTGTGAACTCCCCCGTGCGTGCGTTCAAAAGCGTGGGCGGCACGCCGTTGTTCTTCAAGCATGCCGAAGGCGCCTACGTCACCGACGAAGATGACAAGCGCTACGTGGATTACGTCGGCTCCTGGGGCCCGATGATCCTCGGCCACAGCCACCCCGACGTGCTGGACGCCGTGCGCAGGCAACTGGAGCACGGCCTGTCCTACGGCGCGCCGACCGCCATGGAAACCGAGATGGCCGATCTGGTCTGCAGCATCGTGCCGTCGATGGAGATGGTGCGCATGGTCAGCTCCGGCACCGAAGCCACCATGAGTGCGATTCGCCTGGCCCGTGGTTTCACCGGCCGCGACAGCATCATCAAGTTCGAAGGCTGCTACCACGGCCATTCCGACAGCCTGCTGGTCAAAGCCGGTTCCGGCGCGCTGACCCAAGGCGTACCCAGCTCGGCCGGCGTACCGGCAGCGTTCGCCAAACACACCCTGACCCTGCCGTTCAACGACATCGGTGCCGTCGAGCAGATGCTCAGCGAAGTCGGCCAGGACGTGGCGTGCATCATCGTCGAGCCGGTGGCCGGCAACATGAACTGCGTGCCGCCCGCCCCAGGATTTCTGGAAGGCCTGCGCGAACAGTGCGACAAGCACGGCGTGGTGCTGATTTTCGACGAAGTGATGACCGGCTTCCGCGTTGCCCTCGGCGGTGCCCAGGCGCACTACGGCGTCACGCCGGACCTGAGCACGTTCGGCAAGATCATCGGTGGCGGCATGCCCGTGGGCTGCTTCGGCGGCAAGCGCGAGATCATGCAGCACATCGCGCCGCTGGGCCCGGTGTACCAGGCCGGCACACTCTCGGGTAACCCGCTGGCCATGGCGGCCGGCCTGACCACCCTGCGCCTGATCAGCCGCCCGGGCTTCCACGCCGAGCTGACCGACTACACCACCCGCCTGCTGGACGGCCTGCAACAGCGCGCCGACGCCGCCGGTATCCCGTTCGTGACCACGCAAGCAGGCGGCATGTTTGGCCTGTACTTCAGCGGTGCCGATGACATCGTCACCTTTGATGATGTGATGGGCAGCGATGCCGACCTGTTCAAGCGCTTCTTCCACCTGATGCTGGAGGGCGGCGTGTACCTGGCGCCGAGTGCCTTCGAAGCCGGCTTCACCTCGATCGCCCATGGCGATGCCGAGCTGAAACTGACCCTGGATGCCGCCGAGCGCGCCTTCGCCGCCCTGAAATAAGCCGGAGCAAAAACCTGACGTCGCTGTGGGCGGCGTCAGATTTGCTACTTTGCCTACAGGGATTTCCTTATTTTTCCGAGAATTTACCTGCAATCCGGCAGATAACTTGCCCAAGCAGCAGAAAAACGAGTAAAGACTTTGTAAGCAGAGGCCTGCTTATTTCATAATGCGCGCTTATTGGATCCCGAGAGGATCCGCGCGCCCCGTCAGAGGTAAGTCGATTCCCATGAAACGCACCGGCCGCACCCTGGTACTGGGCTGCCTGTTGCTCCTTCAGCCGCTGCTGGCACAAGCCCAGGCAGGCGGCAACTCGTTGTTAATCCCAGCGATGGGTCGTTGCACCCTCAATACCCAGCCGGACAGCCAGGCCGAAGCCCTGAGCGCGTGTCAGAAACAGGCCGACGATGGGGATGCGCAGGCGCAATACGAGTTGGGCGAGTACTACCACGACAGCAAGAACCCGGCCCGTGACCTCAACAAAGCCTTGAGCTACTTCGAGAAAGCCTCGCTGCAGGGCCACGCCCAGGCGCAATTCCAGTTGGGCACCATGTTCTTCAAAGGCGAAGGCGTGCCGGCCAATAACGTCCAGGCCTATATCGTGCTGAAAATGGCCGCGGTCAACGGCGCCGAAGACGCGCTGGACACCGCCGACGAAGTCGCCGAGCACATGCAACGCGATGAATTGGAAGTGGCCACCCAGGTCCTGGGGCAGATTTTCCGCAACTACCTGCTGGAGCTGCAGAGCGCCGATGGGCGCTCGCCCTTCTCACCCCTGCCCTGATGCTCAAGGCGATAACAGATACCCCTGTCGATAGGCCTTCGCACCTGCGACATGGGCAATGGTCATTCCCGCAGTTGCCATTCGCCGCACTGAACGAACATACAAAAGCCCCCCACGCGTACAAACCACCGGTGTGACGCGGTCGGTGATCGGATCAATGATTTCGGCCAGGGTTTGCCCCGCCTCCAGGTAATCGCCCACCTGCGCGCAAAACACAATCAAACCTCCCACCGGACTCATCACGGGCTCTACCCCGGCCAACGGCGTCGGCCGGTTGAGTAATGCCGGCGGGCATGACGTCTGGCCATCAATGGCTCCGCACTGAATCAGGTACTGAATCAAAGCCTGGCAATCCTGACGTGCCAGCCCATGGTCCACATCGGCAACCCCTCGTAACTCAACCGTCACAGCGAACCCGGGTGGCGAAAAGCGCCCAGGGAAACGCGCCTGCATCTGCTCCCAAAACAACGTAAAGCACTCATCGAACGATTGCCCGCCTGCCTCTTTTGTCAAAAAGCAGGCCCTGGCGCCCAAGTAGCGGGCCAGGGGTTCCACCTGTGGCCAGAAATCCGGCGACAGGTACAAGTGCTGCACGGCTTCGAAATCACAGTGCAGGTCCAACACGATATCGGCGTCACAGGCCAGCGCCTGCAGGGTCAGGCGCATTGACTGCAATTGCGTCGCCGGCACTTGGCTGGCGAGCGCTTGCCGAAGGCTCGAACGAATCAGCTGCAGATTGCTGGCAGGATCATCAGTCAACAGACCTTGCACGCAATCACCGACCTGCTGGCTGACATCAGGGAAGAAACGATTGAAGTTCTCCCGGCTGTCGTTATCGAAGCGCCCCTGGGGCACATCCATCAGCACTTGCTCCAACCCCAGCGGATTGGCCACCGGCACGAGGACGACCGACCAACGCAACAACCCGGCCGCTTCCAGCTGCGCCAACCGTTGCTTGAGATGCCATAAAACCAGCATCCCCGGCAGCTCATCGGCATGCAGCGACGCCTGGAGATAGACCTTCCCCGATGCATTGCCCGGACCGTAATGAAAACTATGGATCTGTCGCGTCGTACCTGGCACGGCCGCCAGTAACTCATGCACATGAGTCTGCATATCGACCCCCTATCGGCCCGGATCAAGAAAGCGCAGCCATCGCCGTTCTGCCAGGCGAAACAGACCGACCAAGGCAAAGGTGATGCACAGGTAAAGGGCTGCGGCGAGGCCGAAGGATTGGAAGGTCAGGAAGGTGGCAGCGTTGGCATCCCGGGTCACTTTGAGGATGTCCGGCACGGTGGCGGTAAACGCCAACGTGGTGGAGTGCAGCATGAAGATCACTTCATTGCTGTAGTAGGGCAATGCGCGGCGCAGGGCCGAAGGCATGATCAAGTGGACATACAGCTTCCAGCCATCGAACCCCAGGGACCTTGCAGCCTCGATTTCACCACGCGGCGTCGCTCGAATGGCACCCGCCAGTATTTCCGTGGTGTAGGCCCCGGTATTCAAGGCGAACGCCAGCAGCGTGCAGTTCAGTGCGTCGCGGAAAAACCCATCCAGCAGTGGTTGCTCACGCACTGCGGCAATGCTGTAGATCCCGGTGTAGAAGATGAGCAACTGGATATACAGCGGCGTACCGCGAAACAGATAGGTGAAGCTTTGCACCGGCCAACGCCACCGGCGCCGGGAGGACGCCCTGGCAATGGACAGTGGCAGTGCAAGCAGCAGGCCGAAACACAGCGAGGCACTGGTCAGCCATAGGGTCATGGCCAGGCCCGTCAGTTGTTGACCGTCGGAGTAGAGCAAGGGCCGCCAGTATTCCTGAATCAGCTCGATCATCGCGGCGACTCCTGCACACCCCCGCAGTAGCGACGCTCCAACCAACGCAATACGAGGTTTGAAACGCTGCTGAGCACCAGGTAGATCAACGCCGCCATCAGCAAAAAGGCCAACACCTGCTGGCTGCTCTTGCCCGCTACCTGGGCCACTTTGATCAAATCCGCCAGGCCGATGATCGATACCAGCGCAGTGGCCTTGAGCAAAACCATCCAGTTATTGCCCAGCCCTGGCAGGGCGAACCGCATCATTTGCGGGAATATCACGTGCACAAAACCTTGGCTGAAGGTCATGCCCAAGGCCTTGGCGGCCTGGAACTGACCGCGAGGCACGGCCAGCAAGGCGCCGCGAAAGGTTTCGGTGAAATAGGCGCCGTAGATAAACCCCAGGGTGAGCACTCCTGCGCTGAAAGGGTCGATTTCGATGTAGGCCCAGCCCAGTTCCTGCGTCAGACGACTCAAACCGGTTTGCACTCCGTAGAAAATCAACAACATCAACAGCAGGTCCGGCACCCCACGGATCAGGGTGGTGTAGAGCTGTGCGCAGAAGCGCCAGGCCCTGCACCCGGACAACTTGGCGCCCGCACCGAGCAGGCCGAATGTCAGCCCCAGCAGCAGCGACAGCAGCGCCAGTTGCAACGTGACCCAGACACCGCGCAATAACAACGGCGCGAAGCCCTCCAGGGTCGCAGCGAACTGCGTGAAGGTAGGTAGCATGGTTGCGCCCTCGCCGATCATTGACCGCTGAACATGTCCACACCCGGGAAGTACTGTTCCTGTAACCGGGCATAGGTGCCATCCGCGTGCAGGGCGGCCAGCCCTTTTTCCAGCAAGGCTTTTAACGCGTGATTGCCCTTGGCGATACCAATGGCACTTTGGGAGGGCATCAGTTCGCTTTCAATCAACGGTCCCAGCACAAACCCCGCGCCTTGGGGCAAGCGCAAAAATCCGCTTTGCGCCTGCTGAGCATCTTGCAGCGAAGCCTGCAAGCGGCCCGCCACCAGGTCGGCGTACACCTGCTCCTGATCGGCGTACGCCACGACCTTCATGCCCTGTTTAACAAGCACTTGGCGGGCATAGGTTTCCTGGGTACTGCCCTGTAAGTAGCCAACGGCCGTCCCCTTGGCCAGTTCAGTGCCGGGGCGGAATACCATGGCAGTGGGACTGGAAAACACCTCCGAGGAAAAATCGATCACCTTTTGCCGTGCTTCAGTAACCGTCATTGAAGCCAGGATTGCGTCGATCTTGCCGGCGTTTAGGCTCGGGACCAGTCCGTCGAAGTCGCTTTCGACCCATTGGCAGCGAATCTTCAAACGCGCGCATAGAGCATTGCCTATATCAACTTCGAAACCGGTCAAAGTTCCCGCACTGTCCTTATAGGCAAACGGCGCATAGTTGGGGTCGGCACCGAAACGAATTACCGCATAGTCCCTGGCAACGAGTGGCGCACTTACAAATAACATGGCGAATAACATCAGGATTATTTTTTTCATTATTGTATTCCTCGTTATTAATCAAACAGCAGGACTGGCTACACTTCGATAAACGGAATCTCTCGTCGTAGAAACAAAGAATCAGCAGGCGCATCAAACTCTCGTGCCATTCGATGCCCGGAATACACCGCCGCAGCAATCGTGCCCGGCGCCATACAGTCGCCGATCAAGGTCAGCGTACTGATACCGGCCGCCAGTGATTGTTCGGGTGCGTTATTCAACGCCTGAAACAGCGCCTGCTCGGGCTCGCGGGAGGTGACCAACACCAGTGATGCGGCTGGAATGAAGGAGGTCCGCGCGGTGTAGACGCACCCTGCCAGCACACCTTCCGGCATACCACTGACCAGTGTATGGGACGGGATGATCGTGACATTCAACTCCAGCAGCCGGCGCTGGATGCGATGCTGCTCCAGGGTGTTGTGGGTCCAGGCCGCCACATCCGCCGCAGGGGTGACGAATATCACGTCGAGTCCCCGCGCCACCAGGTGCTCGGCCAACACACTGCCCATGTAATAGTGATCGTCGTCGAACAGCAGCACCGGTGAAGGCGGTAGTACACCCGCCATCAGATCGTCCGGCGTCAGCACGGGCAGGCACTCCAGGCCCGGTAACACCCACCGCAGGGCGCGCCCCAACCCGTCCCGCCGCCAGCGAGAGCCGGTGGCGATAAATACATGCTCGGCAGCAAAGTCGAGGACGTCCTGGGCCTGCAAAGGACTTTCCCGATAAACCTCGACCGATGCCAGGCGGCTTAAGGCATCCAGTCGATAATCGATGACCCGCGCCCAACTCGCCAGCCCCGGAAGCCGCGCCTCCAAGGCTACGCGTCCGCCCAGCGTGCGCTGGCTGTCCACAAGCGCAACGTCCATCCCTCGCGCGCCCAGTATCCGCGCGCACTCAAGCCCAGCAGGGCCGGCGCCGACCACCAGCGCGCGCCCTGGCTCATCCGCCCGCTTCACCGCCTCCGGGTGCCAGCCGCGCCGCCACTCCTCGCCCATGGTCGGATTCTGAGTACAGCGCAAAGGCGTGCTGGTGTGATCGCCACTGACACACACATTGCAGCCAATGCATTCACGGATCTCTTCAGCGCGCCCCTCTTCAATCTTTTTTGGCAGGAAAGGATCGGCAATCGAAGGGCGGGCCGCACCAATGAGGTCGAGAACGCCACGGCGGACCATGGAGGCCATGGTGTCCGGCGAGGTGAACCGCCCGACGCCTACCACCGGCTTGCAGGTCAGCGATTTGAGCCCCAGCAGGAAGGCCTCTTGATAACCTTCCGAGGCAAAGCGCGCGGTGACGCTGTCATTGGACCAATCGGCGACATTCACATCCCACAAGTCCGGCAAGTCCGCCAGCATCGAGAAAACTTCAGCCCCTTCGCCCTCGCGACACAGACCGCCGGCCATCTGCTCATCCACCGCCAGGCGCACCGCCACGGCGCATCGATCACCCACCGCATCGCGGGTGTCCTCAATCAGTTCGCGCAGCAGGCGCACGCGGTTTTCCAGCACGCCGCCGTACTCATCGGTGCGGCGGTTATTACGTGGTGTGAGGAAATGGAAAGGCACACTCAGGTCATGCCCGGCATAGACATAGATGATGTCAAACCCCGCGTCCCGCGCCCGCAGCGCGGCTGCGCGGTGCATGGCGCGTAACTGCTGGATATCGGCACGACTCATGGCCCGCGCCTGGACGGGGTCATAACCACGCACCGGCGTATTGGAGGGCGCCCAGGGGATTTCACGGCTGTAGCGGTTGGGCGCGGAGTAACCATTGAACGCCAATTCGATGCCGGCCAGTGAACCGTGCTGGTGGACCGCCTCGCACATCAGTGCGAGTGCCGGAATGTCGCGTTCATCCCACAAGCGCGCCTCTATGTAAGGGGAGAACTCGCTCAGCGGGCTGATCTCACACTCTTCAGTGCAAACCACGCCCCAACCGCCCTCGGCTTTTATGCCACGCATGCGGGCCATGGCCGAGGGGTGCACATGGCCCATGCCATTACAGTGGGGAACTTGATAAAAACGGTTGCGGGTGCGAACCGGGCCGATTTGCACCGGTTCAAACAGAATGTCATAGCGAGGATCGCGCACGGGGCTACTCCCGAACAGATAAGTTCGTTAATGACTGCGTGAGAAGAAACTCGGCGTTAACTAATGGTGTGGTTTAACAGTGTTGAAGTACGGGAAAACTTCGAGGCATTTTATTCTTGATGTAGTCATGGCACCCCCTCGGCATGGACGAAAACTGCTACTTTTCCAGCAGAATGTCCATGCACTACAGGTGCATTTCAGAAGCGTCCTACAAATTCATCAAGAGACTTTACTTCTCAGGCATCGGCATCGGAAACGGCATGACATTGCTCATGCCCCGGGCTTCGCTGATTTTCGGCGTGCCCAGGCGCTCGACTTCGTCGATGCGCACGATCGAATGCATCGGCACAAAACTGCGCACCACGCCTTCGAACTGAGCCTTGAGTTTTTCCTCGCCCGGGTCGACGACCAGCTGTGTGCGCTCGCCAAAGACGAACTCTTCCACTTCCAGGAAACCCCACAGATCACTTTGATAGATCTGCTTGGCGTACATTTCGAACACCTGGCCCTGGTTGAGGAAAATCACCTTATAGATTGGAGCTTCACGTTTGGTCATGGTGGGTGAGGAACACATGGGGGATATAAAAGAGGGCGCGAACTATAGCATGGCACCCGATGCACAGTGCTAGGAACCGATGGGCATGACCCCTATAATGCGCGGTTCTTTACCACCAGTTGACGATTCCCATGGCCAAGAAGCTTTATATCGAAACCCACGGTTGCCAGATGAACGAGTACGACAGCTCGCGCATGGTCGACCTGCTGGGTGAACACCAGGCCCTGGAAGTCACCGCCCGCGCCGAAGATGCCGACGTGATCCTGCTCAATACCTGCTCGATCCGCGAGCGGGCCCAGGACCGTGTGTACTCGCAGCTGGGCCGCTGGCGCGAATTGAAGCTGGCCAACCCGGACATGGTGATCGCCGTCGGCGGTTGCGTGGCCAGCCAGGAAGGCGCCGCGATCCGCGACCGTGCGCCGTATGTCGACGTGGTCTTCGGCCCACAGACCCTGCACCGCCTGCCGGAAATGATCGACGCCGCACGCATCACCAAGCTGCCCCAGGTCGACGTCTCGTTCCCGGAAATCGAAAAATTCGACCACCTGCCCGAACCGCGCATCGATGGGCCGAGCGCCTACGTGTCGGTGATGGAAGGCTGCAGCAAGTACTGCACCTTCTGTGTGGTGCCCTACACCCGTGGTGAAGAAGTCAGCCGGCCGTTTGACGACGTGCTCGCAGAAATCATCCACCTGGCCGAAAACGGCGTCCGCGAGGTGACCCTGCTGGGCCAGAACGTCAACGGCTATCGCGGCCTGACCCACGACGGGCGCCTGGCTGACCTGGCGGAGTTGATCCGCGTGGTCGCCGCGGTGGATGGCATCGAGCGCATTCGCTACACCACTTCGCACCCGCTGGAATTCTCCGACAGCCTGATCCAGGCCCATGCCGACGTGCCGGAACTGGTCAAGCACCTGCACTTGCCGGTGCAGTCGGGCTCGGACCGCATCCTCTCGGCGATGAAACGCAACCACACCGCCCTGGAGTACAAATCCAAACTGCGCAAATTGCGTGCAGCCGTGCCGGGCATCTGCATCAGTTCGGACTTTATCGTCGGCTTCCCCGGCGAAACCGAGAAAGACTTCCAGCAGACCATGAAGCTGATCGAAGACGTCGGTTTCGACTTCTCCTACTCGTTCGTCTACAGCCAGCGCCCCGGCACCCCGGCGGCGGACCTGTTGGATGAAACCCCGGAAGCGCTGAAAAAAGAGCGCTTGAACGCGCTGCAACATCGCCTCAACCAGCAGGGTTTCGAGATCAGCCGACAAATGGTCGGTTCGATCCAGCGCATCCTGGTCACCGACTACTCGAAAAAAGACCCTGGTGAATTGCAGGGCCGTACCGAGAACAACCGGATCGTCAACTTCCGTTGCGATAATCCGACATTGATCGGTCAGTTTGCCGACGTGCATATCGATGCGGCGCAACCGCACTCGCTGCGCGGCTCGCTGGTGCAATAAAGGTGAGAGGGGGACAAGCCCCCTCCCACATTGGAACCGTGCAACATTCCAATGACGTAAGTGCTTTCGTACCCGCGTCACTGGCGTTATCCTCTCTTTCACCTAAACAGCCAAAGGGCGGCTAAAAGCAACCTTGAACGCACCCATAGCAGAACCCCATCGTTTTCTCCTCGATCCCTTTGAGGCTCGCCGTTTCGCCAACCTGTGCGGACAGTTCGACGAGCACCTGCGCCTGATCGAGCAACGCCTGAGCATCGAGATCCGCAATCGCGGCAATCAGTTCGAGCTTATTGGTGAACCCCAACACACCACGTCTGCAGAAAACCTGCTGCGCCGCCTCTACCGTGAAACCAAGGGTAGCGAGCTGTCGCCGGAAACGGTGCACCTGTACCTGCAGGAATCCGCCGTGGAAGACCTGGCCAACAACCCGGTGGCCGAAGCCAGCGTGGCCCTGCGCACCAAAAAAGGCATGATTCGCCCGCGCGGCTTGAATCAGCAGCGCTACGTCAAGGAAATCCTCGGCAACGACATCAACTTCGGCATCGGCCCCGCCGGTACCGGCAAGACCTACCTGGCCGTGGCCTGTGCGGTCGACGCCCTGGAGCGTGAGCAAGTACGCCGTATCCTGCTGGTGCGCCCAGCGGTCGAGGCCGGTGAAAAACTCGGCTTCCTGCCCGGCGACCTGGCCCAGAAGATCGACCCGTACCTGCGCCCGCTCTACGACGCGCTGTACGAGATGCTCGGCTTTGAATACGTGGCCAAGCTGATCGAGCGCCAGGTGATCGAGATCGCCCCGCTGGCCTACATGCGCGGCCGCACCTTGAACAACAGCTTCATCATCCTCGACGAAAGCCAGAACACCACCGTCGAGCAGATGAAGATGTTCCTCACCCGGATCGGTTTCGGCTCCACCGCCGTGATCACCGGTGACGTCACCCAGGTCGACCTGCCCAAGGGCACCAAGTCCGGCCTGGCCCAGGTGATCGAGGTGCTCAAGGACGTGCCGGGTATCAGCTTCACGCACTTCATGCCCAAGGACGTGGTCCGCCACCCGCTGGTGCAGCGCATTGTCGAAGCCTACGAGCGCTTCGACCACCGCGATGACGCACCGGCCAAGGACGTTCGCCGCGATGCTTGAGCTTGACCTGCAGCTGGCCACCGAAGCGCCCGCCCCCAGCGAAGAACAGTTCCGTCAATGGTGCGCCCTGGCCCTGCGCCAGCGCAGCGCCGACTCGGAACTGACCATCCGCCTGGTGGACGAGCCCGAGGGCCGCGAGCTGAACCACACCTGGCGCCAGAAGGACTACGCGACCAACGTGCTGTCGTTTCCCGCCGACGTACCCGATGAGTTGCTGGATATCCCCCTGCTGGGCGACCTGGTGATCTGCGTCGAGGTGGTCGAGCGTGAAGCGAAGGAACAAGGCAAGGAACTTGAGGCTCACTGGGCCCATCTAGTCATCCACGGCTGCTTGCATCTCTTGGGTTACGACCATATAGACGATGAAGAAGCCGAGGAAATGGAAGCACTGGAACGAACGTTGCTTGCAGAATTGGGTCACCCGGATCCATATGCAGACGACGAAAACTGATCAACACTCAACTGTCACATCAAAGGATTTAGAGTAATCGCTATGAGCGAAGACCGATCGAGCAACGGGCAAAAGTCATGGCTGGGTAAGCTGACCCAGGCTTTTGCCCACGAGCCGAAAAACCGCCAGGAGCTGCTGGAGCTGCTGCGCGAGGCCCACCAGAACAAGTTGCTGGACAGCGAAGCGCTGGCCATCGTCGAAGGCGCCATCCAGGTGGCTGACCTGCAGGTTCGGGACATCATGGTCCCGCGCTCGCAGATGATCAGCATCAAGGCGACCCAGACCCCACGGGAATTCCTCCCGGCCGTGATCGACTCGGCGCACTCGCGCTACCCGGTGATCGGCGAAAGCCATGACGACGTCATGGGCGTCCTGCTGGCCAAGGACCTGCTGCCGCTGATCCTCAAGGAGAACGGTGACAGCTTCAACATCAAGGACTTGCTGCGTCCGGCCACCTTCGTGCCTGAATCCAAGCGCCTGAATGTGCTGCTGCGCGAATTTCGCGCCAACCACAATCACATGGCCATTGTGATCGACGAATACGGCGGCGTGGCGGGCCTGGTGACCATCGAAGACGTGCTGGAACAGATCGTCGGCGACATCGAAGACGAACACGACGTCGAAGAAGACAGCTATATCAAGCCGCTGCCCAGCGGTGACTTCCTGGTCAAGGCGCTGACGCCGATCGAGAACTTCAACGAGTTCTTCGACAGCGAATTCTCCGACGACGAGTTCGACACCGTCGGTGGCCTGGTGATGAGTGCGTTCGGGCACCTGCCCAAGCGTAACGAAACCACCGAGATCGGCGCCTATCGCTTCCGCATCCTGAATGCCGACAGCCGCCGCATCCACTTGATCCGCCTGACACCTATTGCCCGCTAAGGATTGATATGCGCCGTCTGACCCGCCCCGGCTGGCCCGGTAATCTGCTGGCCGTGGTGGCCGGCGCCATCACTACCCTGGCGCTGGCGCCGTTCGACCTGTGGCCGTTTGCATTGGTTGCGGTCGGATTGTTCTATGTCGGGCTGCGGGAGCTGACGCCGCGCCAGGCCCTGGGCCGTGGCTGGTGCTTCGGGTTCGGCCTGTTTGGCGCCGGCACCAGCTGGATCTACTACAGCATCCACCACTTCGGCGGCGCTTCGGTGCTGCTGGCGGGGTTCCTGATGCTGCTGTTCACCGCCGCCATTGCCTGGTTCTTCGCCCTGCCCGCCTGGCTGTGGGCGCGCTGGTTGCGTCGCAATGAAGCGCCGTTGGCGGATGCGCTCACGTTTGCCGCGTTGTGGGTCGGCCAGGAAGCCTTTCGCGGCTGGTTCCTCACCGGATTCCCATGGTTGTATTCCGGTTACAGCCAGCTCGACGGCCCGCTAACCGGCCTGGCGCCAGTGGGCGGGATGTGGCTGATTTCCTTTGCCCTGGCGCTGACGGCGGCCCTGCTGTGCAACCTGCCGCGCCTGCTGGCCGGCAAACGCAATGGGTTTATCGGCGCCGGCCTGGTGTTGCTGGTAGCGCCCTGGGCCATCGGCCTGGCGCTCAAGCATCATGCCTGGACCACGCCGTCCGGCGCGCCGCTGAGCGTTGCCGCGATTCAGGGTAACGTCGAACAAAGCATGAAGTGGGACCCCGAGCAGCTCAATGCGCAGCTCGCGCTGTACCGCGACATGAGCTTCAGCTCCAAGCCGGTCGACCTGCTAGTGTGGCCGGAAACGGCGGTGCCGGTGCTCAAGGAGTCCGTCGAGGGCTACCTGGGAATGATGGGCAAGTTTGCGGCCGACCGGCACACCGCGTTGATCACTGGCGTGCCGATACGCCAGGAAGTGCATCACCAGAAGCGCTACTTCAACGGCATCACCGTGGTGGGTGAAGGTGACGGCACCTACCTCAAGCAGAAACTGGTGCCGTTTGGCGAGTACGTGCCGCTGCAGGACATGCTGCGCGGCCTGATTGCCTTCTTCGACCTGCCCATGTCGGACTTCGCCCGGGGCCCTGCCGACCAGCCGATGCTGCAAGCCAAGGGCTATCAGATTGCGCCGTTCATTTGCTACGAAGTGGTATACCCGGAGTTCGCCGCCGGCCTTTCAGCCCAGAGCGACCTACTGCTGACCATCAGCAATGACACCTGGTTCGGCCGCTCCATCGGCCCCTTGCAGCACCTGCAAATGGCGCAGATGCGTGCGCTGGAGGCTGGCCGCTGGATGATCCGCGCCACCAATAATGGCGTGACCGGGTTGATCAACCCGTTTGGGCAGATCACCGTGCAGATCCCGCAGTTCGAACGCGGCATTCTCTACGGCGAAGTGGTGCCGATGCACAACCTGACGCCGTACCTGCAATGGCGCTCGTGGCCGCTGATCATCGTGTGCCTGGCGCTGTTTGGTTGGGCGTTGCTGGCAGGCCGGATGGCCAAAACCGTTTAACAGCCAACGCGAAACAAAATGTGGGAGGGGGCTGGCCCCCTCCCACACTTTGATCTGCATTTTAATCAGCAGGGTTATCGATAGAACAACCGGTAGCCTAGCTGCCCCACCGCTTCATTGATCAACTGCCCGCTCTGCCACACCGACTTGAACTCCGGCATCCAACCGCCCAGCGGCCGGGCGTTGTCCACGCCGAGGAACCCCACCGGCGCCGGCACCACGGTGAAGCCGGCCTTTTCAAAACTCCACACCGACCGCGGCATGTGCCAGGCCTGGGTCACCACCACCACACGCTTGATGCCCTCGGGCAATAGAATCCCGGCACTCATCTGCGCGTTTTCCCAGGTGGTGCGGCTGCGTTCTTCCTTCCAGCGCACAGCAACGCCGAAGTCATCCTGCATCGACACCGCCATCAACTGCGCCTCGCTGGGCGGCGTGCCGTAATGCAGGCCACCGGTGGTCAGCACCGGCAGCCCGGAGGCCTTGGCCAGTCGCGCGGCATACCGCTGGCGCTCCAGGCCGATACCGGTCGGCTGATCAGAACCCCAGGCGGGGTCGCCGCGCTCGCGTCCCGAGCCCAGCACCACAATGGCATCGGCGCGCTGGGCCAGGGTCGACCAGTCTTCACGGGCCAACGGTGGTTCGGTCTCCAGGGCACGTGCGCCCCACTCCACCGCCACCGGCAGGCTGATCAACCACATGCCGCCAAACCCGAGGGCAAAGCAGCAGCCGGCCAAACGGGGGCGGCTGCGACGAAACCACCAGGCAAGGGCCAGCAGCAGCAAGAGAATGCCGGGTGGCAGGAGCAGTTGTTTGATGAAATAACGAATAGGCATCGGGCATCTCCATAGATGCCCGAAGCCTAAGGTGTAACGGGGTTTAGCGACAATCTTTACAGTGACATGGCACGATGATGTGTTCCTGGGGAGTGAACTACTTGAAGCGGGCGGACCGGAGCCTTTCCGGGCCACGACCGGCCGACAAGTCCTTGAGCCACACCACCTTGGCTGAGTGCGTAGGTTCTCTGGCTGGCGGGGTTGCCACCCAAGGAGGCGCACTGCGCCTATTACGTTCCAGGTAAGCTTTGATCAGTTCCAGCTCCGCACGGCTCAAGCCGCGCAGTTCCAACTCGACGGGCCGTTCATCACGCAATCGGCCCGCGGTCCTCGCTGCATCCAATGCACGACCCAATCGGTCGATCAGTCCTTCGTAGATTTCCGGTTTCGTTGCGATTCGCTGCGATTCAACCATCCCCTCACCTCATTGAAGAAAGAACTGCTCCCCAATAAACAGCGTAGTCCCCGTGTGTGCGCCTGCCCGGCGCCGCGACAGACGGCCCTTGCCGCGCAATCAGGGTTTCCCTCGATAGAGTGGGGTCATGTATGCTACGGCGCTTCCTGTAACTCCACTTCCCGCAGGGTTTGGGCACGGACGCGCCGCTTTTTGGTGTCGAACAACCTGAACGTTGCACCGAAGAGGATTAGGCCACCCCTATTCAGTTCAAAAGTAGCCATGCACGAACAATATCAGCCCCGTGAAATAGAAAATGCCGCCCAAACCTTCTGGGACGAGCAAAAGTCCTTTGAAGTCAGTGAACAGCCAGGCAAGGAGACGTTCTACTGCCTGTCGATGTTCCCTTACCCCAGCGGCAAGCTACACATGGGGCATGTGCGTAACTACACCATCGGCGACGTCATCTCCCGCTACCAGCGCATGCAAGGCAAGAACGTCCTGCAACCCATGGGTTGGGACGCCTTCGGCATGCCGGCGGAAAACGCCGCGATGAAAAACAACGTGGCCCCCGCCAAGTGGACCTACGAAAACATCGCCTACATGAAGACCCAGCTGCGCAGCCTGGGCCTGGCGGTGGACTGGTCCCGCGAAGTCACCACCTGCAAGCCGGATTACTACCGTTGGGAACAGTGGCTGTTCACCCGCCTGTTCGAAAAAGGGGTGATCTACAAAAAAAGCGGCACCGTGAACTGGGACCCTGTCGACCAGACCGTCCTCGCCAACGAACAGGTGATCGACGGTCGCGGCTGGCGGTCCGGCGCGCTGATCGAAAAGCGCGAAATCCCGATGTACTACTTCAAGATCACCGCCTACGCGGATGAACTGTTGTCGAGCCTCGACGATTTGCCGGGCTGGCCTGAACAGGTCAAGACCATGCAGCGCAACTGGATCGGCAAGTCCAAGGGCATGGAAGTGCAGTTCCCCTACAACGTCGACTCCATCGGCGAAGCTGGCGCACTCAAAGTCTTCACCACCCGTCCGGACACCTTGATGGGCGCGACCTACGTCGCCGTGGCCGCCGAGCATCCGCTGGCTACCCAGGCCGCACAGAACAATCCTGAGCTGCAGGCGTTCATCGCCGAATGCAAAGGCGGCAGCGTGGCCGAAGCCGACGTCGCCACCCAGGAGAAAAAAGGCCTGCCGACCGGCCTGTTCGTCGAGCACCCGCTGACCGGCGAGAAGTTGCCGGTATGGGTCGCCAACTACGTGCTGATGCACTACGGCGATGGCGCAGTAATGGCTGTGCCGGCCCACGACGAGCGCGATTTTGAATTTGCGGTCAAATACAACCTGCCGATCAAATCCGTGGTCCGGACCAGTTCGGGCGACACCAACCCGGCCCCATGGCAGGACGCTTACAACGAGCACGGCACGCTGATCAACTCCGGTGAGTTCGACGGCCTGGACTTCGTCGGCGCCTTCGACGCCATCGAAGTGGCACTGATCAAGAAGAACCTCGGCGCCTCGCGCACCCAGTTCCGCCTGCGCGACTGGGGCATCAGCCGCCAGCGCTACTGGGGCTGCCCGATCCCGATCATCCACTGCCAGACCTGCGGTGACGTACCGGTGCCGGAAGACCAGTTGCCGGTCGTCCTGCCGGAAGACGTGGTGCCGGACGGCGCCGGTTCGCCATTGGCGCGCATGCCCGAGTTCTACGAATGCAGCTGCCCGAAATGCGGCGCGCCGGCCAGGCGTGAAACCGACACCATGGACACCTTCGTCGAGTCCTCGTGGTACTACGCCCGCTACGCCTCGCCGCACTATGAAGGCGGCCTGGTGGAAAAATCCGCAGCCGACCACTGGTTGCCGGTGGATCAGTACATCGGCGGTATCGAACACGCCATCCTTCACCTGCTGTACGCGCGCTTCTTCCACAAGCTGATGCGCGACGAAGGCCTGGTGAGTTCCAACGAACCGTTCAAGAACCTGCTGACCCAGGGCATGGTGATCGCCGAGACCTACTATCGTCGCGAAGCCAATGGCGCCTACACCTGGTTCAACCCGGCGGACGTCGAGCTCGAGCGCGACAGCAAGGCCAAGGTCATCAGCGCCAGACTGATCGCCGACGGCCTGCCGGTGGAAATCGGCGGCACCGAGAAGATGGCCAAGTCGAAGAACAACGGCGTCGACCCTCAGTCGATGATCGACCAGTTCGGCGCCGACACCTGCCGCCTGTTCATGATGTTCGCCTCGCCGCCTGACATGAGCGCCGAATGGTCCGATTCCGGCGTCGAAGGTTCGCACCGTTTCCTCAAGCGCGTCTGGCGCCTGGCGCACGCCCATGTCAGCCAGGGCCTACCGGCCAAGCTGGACGTAGCGTCCTTGAGCGACGAGCAGAAACTCATTCGCCGCAGCACCCACCTGGCCATCAAGCAGGCCAGTCAGGACGTGGGCCAGAACCACAAGTTCAACACCGCCATCGCCCAAGTGATGACGCTGATGAACGTGCTGGAAAAAGCCCCGCAAGCCACCGCGCAGGATCGCGCACTGGTACAGGAAGGCCTGGAAACGGTCACCCTGCTGCTGGCGCCGATCACACCGCACATCAGCCACGAACTGTGGAGCCGCCTGGGCCATAGCGACGCGGTCATCGATGCGCGCTGGCCGGTACAGGATGACAGCGCCCTGGTACAGGACACGCTGCAACTGGTGATCCAGGTCAACGGTAAACTGCGCGGCCAGATCGACATGCCGGCCAGTGCCAGCCGTGAAGAAGTCGAAGCGGCCGCACGGGTCAACGAGAACGTGCTGCGCTTTACCGAAGGCCTGACGATCCGCAAAGTGATCGTGGTGCCTGGCAAACTGGTCAATATCGTCGCTAGCTAATCGGATCGGGCGTGGGGCTCAAGCCCTGCGCCGAACAAAGCCTTCAGGGCCTCGATAAGGCCCACATGGTTTCAAGGGGAGCAACAAAATGATCAAACGCAATCTGCTGGTTATGGGCCTTGCCGTACTGCTGAGCGCTTGCGGCTTCCAGCTGCGCGGCACCGGCACCAATGACCTGACGATCAAGGAACTGGACGTCAGCGCTCGCGACGCCTACAGCGAGACAGTGACCCAGCTGCGCCAGGTCCTGGAAAACAGCGGCGTGCACGTCTACACCGGCGCGACCTACAAACTGTTCCTGGCTAACGAGAAAGAAACCCAGCGCAACCTGAGCTACGCCAGCGCCGGACGTGCGTCCGATATCGAACTGAGCACCGTGCTCAGCTTTGAAATCCAGGGCCGCGATCACCTGCCGTTGATGAATGACAACATCCAGGTGCAGAAGATTGTCAGCCACGATGGCAACAACCTGGTGGGTTCGGACTCCGAAATCATCCAGGTGCGCAAGGAGATGCGTCGCGAGCTGGTGCAACGCATGGTCCTGCGCCTGTCGCTGCTGACTCCGCAACAACTCGAAACCTTGCAGCAACGTGCTGATGACAAGGCCAAGGCCGATGCCGACGCGCTGAAAGCCGCGAAAGAGTACGAAGACAACACGCCGAAACAATCGCCTGTTGAAGTCCCTGTCGAGTAAGCCAGACGGGGCGCCCCAGGTGCCCCGTTCACCCTGCCTATGAAACTCGCCCCCGCCCAACTCGCCAAACACCTGCAAGGTGGCCTCGCGCCTGTCTACATCGTCAGCGGTGATGACCCGCTGTTGTGCCAGGAAGCCGCCGACGCCATCCGTAGCGCCGCACGCCAGCAGGGCTTCGATGAACGCCAGGTATTCAGCGCCGACGCCAGTTTCGACTGGGGCACGCTGCTGCAAGCCGGCGCAAGCATGTCGCTGTTCGCCGAAAAACGCCTGCTGGAGCTGCGCCTGCCTTCGGGCAAGCCCGGTGATAAAGGCGCGGCTGCACTGATGGAATACTGCTCGCGGCCCGCCGAAGACACGGTGTTGCTGATCAGCTTGCCCAAGCTCGACGGCAGCGCGCAGAAGACCAAGTGGGGCAAGGCCCTGGTGGAAGGGGCGCAGACCCAGTTCATCCAGATCTGGCCAGTGGACAGCAATCAGTTGCCGCAATGGATTCGCCAGCGCCTGTCCCAGGCGGGGCTGTCCGCGACCCAGGATGCAGTGGAGCTGATCGCCGCGCGGGTCGAAGGCAACTTGCTTGCCGCCGCCCAGGAGATCGAAAAGCTCAAGCTGATGGCCGAAGACGGGCAGATTACCGTCGAGACCGTCCAGGGCGCCGTGGCAGACAGTGCACGTTTTGACGTGTTCGGGCTGGTGGATGCGATCCTCAACGGCGAGCCCGCCCATGCCCTGCGCATGCTCGAAGGCCTGCGTGGCGAAGGGGTGGAGCCACCGGTGATTCTCTGGGCCCTGGCCCGGGAGCTACGGGTATTGGCCAATATTGCCCTGCAATACAGCCAGGGCACGCCGCTGGACAAGTGCTTCAGCCAGGCGCGACCACCGGTGTGGGACAAGCGCAAACCCCTGATGAGCAAAGCCCTGCAACGGCACTCGGCGCAACGCTGGGCGCAGCTGTTGCTGGAAGCGCAGCGCATTGATGCACAGATCAAGGGCCAGGCGGCGGGTTCGCCGTGGATGAGCCTGAGCCGTTTATCGCTGTTGATGGCCGGTCAGCGCCTGGCACTTCCCGCCGAATAACCCCTCTCTTAAAAACACTGCAAAACCAATGTGGGAGGGGGCCCCCGATAGCGGCGTGTCAGCCACTGCATTGTTGACTGAGCCACAGCTATCGGGAGCAAGCCCCCTCCCACATTTTTGACTGCGTTTACAATTCATGGGCTTTACAGCGGCCTGACTTCGGCAGATTATTTGCGCCGCATCTCCCCCCATCAAGAGCATCGACCATGAGCAAAAAGCCATCCAAGCATGGCCCCAACAAGGCCAAATCCATCATCGCCCAGCCACTGTTCCGCAGCCGTCAGGAACGCGCCGGCAAGGGCAAAGGCAGCTACCGCCGCGAAGCCTTCCAGTCTAATAGCTGGGAGGCTTCTTACTTTCTGGCTGCCTGAAGGCAAGCGCCCCTCTGGCATGATAAGGTCTGTGCCTGATTTGTAATTCCTGGACCTGTGCATGCCCTCTTGTCTTTCCCGTCGTTGGCACCTTCGCCAATTGATCGCTGCCTCCAGCCTCATTCTGCTTGTCGCCTGCGCGGAAAAACCCACCGCCGCCGATGCCCAACCCTTGCCGAAGCTCCAGACCGCCCCCGTAGTGGCCCCTGCCGTCGTGGCCCCGCTGGCCGTGGACAATCTCGACATCCAACCGACCCAGACCTTTGCTGAATGGCAGGCCGGTTTTCGCGCGCAAGCCCTGCAAGCCGGCATCACGGCCGACGTTTTCGACACCGCATTCGCCAATGTCACCCCCGATATGGCGGTGATCCGCGCCGACCGCAGCCAGCCGGAGTTTTCCCGCCCTGTGTGGGAATACCTCGACGGCGCCCTGTCGCCTGTGCGCGTACGCAATGGTCAGGCGCTGCTGATCAAGTACGCTGACATCCTGCAAAGCATCGAGCAGCGTTATGGCGTCGACCGCCAGGCGCTGGTCTCGGTATGGGGCATGGAGAGTAACTTCGGCCAGTTCCAGGGCAATAATTCGGTGATCCGCTCCCTGGCGACCCTGGCCTATGAAGGCCGCCGCCCGGCCTTTGCCCAGGCGCAATTACTGGCGGCATTGCAGATCATCCAGCACGGCGACATCGCCGCCGACCAGATGAAGGGCTCCTGGGCCGGGGCCATGGGCCAGACCCAGTTCATTCCGACCACTTACAACACCCACGCGGTGGACTTCGATGGCGACGGTCGCCGCGACATCTGGAACAGCCCGGCCGACGCCCTCGCATCGACCGCGCACTACCTGCAAAGCTCCGGCTGGCAGAAAGGCCAGCCGTGGGGCTTTGAAGTCAAGCAATTGCCGGCGAACTTCGACTACGCCCTGGCTGACGGCGGCGTGCGCAAGAGCATTGCCGAGTGGATGAAACTGGGCATTCAACTGCCACCGGGCGCGAGCATGCCGCCGAACGTCGACCAACTGTCCGCCGCCCTGCTGCTGCCGGCAGGCTACCGTGGCCCGGCGTTCCTGGTGCTGGATAACTTCCGCGCGATCCTCAAGTACAACAACTCGTCGTCCTACGCACTGGCGGTGGGCCTGTTGTCGGAGCGCTTTGGCGGCGGCGGTGTGATCCGTGGTGACTGGCCCAAGGATGAGCTGCCGCTGAGTCGCTCCCAGCGCATTGATCTGCAGACGGCGTTGAGCGCCAACGGTTATGACGCGGGCAACCCGGATGGGATTATCGGCGCCAATACGCGCAAGGCGATTCGGGCCGCACAGCAGGCACTGGGCTGGCCGGCGGATGGGTATCCGACGGTGAAGTTGCTGGAGTCGCTGCAAAACCGATAGATCCGCCTATGGCGACTGCCGCAATCGGGGGCAAGCCCCCGATTGCGGTGTAGCAAACGCCAGCAGATTCAGGACCTGAAGACCACTTCCTGCTCCAACACTACCCGCTGCTCCCCCGCATCCAGCCGTACCAAGGCGCCCATGGGCAGCGTCAGGTTCGGATCGCAATGCCCGCTGCGCCAGCCGGCCAGCACCGGTATGCGCAATGGCTCGAACGTCTGCGTCAGCAAGCGCTCCAGCGCCACGTTATCCACACCCGCCACATCCCCGACCAGTACACCCGCGACCTGGGCCAACTTGCCTGCCAGACGCAGATGGGTCAACAGGCGGTCGATGCGGTAGATCGGTTCGTTGACGTCTTCGATAAACAGGATGATGCCTTCAGCGTCGATTTCGTAAGGCGTGCCCATGACCGCCGCAATCATCGACAGGTTACCCCCCAGCAAGCGCCCACGGGCAATGCCAGGCTCGATCGTGGTCAGCGGGTACGCCACCGGGTGCGCAAGCACGCTGCCGGCGCCCAACTGGCCGCGCAGAAGGCTGAACAATGAAGACTCGGTAGGTTGTTGCTTGCCGCCGAGCAGGTCGGCATTGAGCATCGGGCCGTGGAAGGTCACGAAACCGGCGTAACGGTTGATTGCCAGGTGCAGGGCGGTGATGTCGCTATAGCCGACGAACGGCTTGGGATTGGCGCGCAGCAGGTCGAAATCCAGCGCGTCGAGCAGCCGTGGCGTGCCGTAACCACCGCGCAGACAGAAGATAGCGTCGATGTGCGGATCGGCAAAAGCCGCGTGCAGGTCACGCAGGCGCACGGCATCGCTGCCGGCGAGGTAGCCGTCGCGTTCATAGACACCGGGGAAAATTCGCAGATCGTAGCCGCGCGTGCGCATCCATTGGCCGGCCTTTTCAACGTCCAGCACGGCGGGGCCGGCGGGGGCGATCAGGGCGATGGTGCCTTCAGAGCGAAGGGCTGGAACGGCGGCGGTCATCTGAGAATCTCCCTCTCTAACGCTGAAACCAATGTGGGAGGGGGCTTGCCCCCGATAGCGGTGGATCAGCCAGCACATGTAGCGACTGACATACCGCAATCGGGGGCAAGCCCCCTCCCACATAAGCCCACTCCCACACCGGCTCTGAACCCCGATCAGGAAACCAGGCTAGCCTTGACCAGCTTGGCCTGTTCGTCGGCGTGGTACGAAGAGCGTACCAGCGGGCCCGAGGCGACGTTCTTGAAGCCCATCTTGTAGCCTTCCTCGGCGAACCAGGCGAAGGTGTCCGGGTGCACGAAACGCTGCACCGGCAAGTGGCTGCGCGACGGTTGCAGGTATTGGCCCAGGGTCAGCATGTCGATGTCGTGTTCGCGCATGCGCTTCATGACTTCGATCACTTCTTCATCGGTCTCGCCCAGGCCGAGCATCAAGCCGGATTTGGTCGGGATGTGCGGCATCATCTGCTTGAATTTCTGCAGCAGAGTCAGCGACCACTGGTAGTCCGAACCTGGACGCGCAGCCTTGTACAGGCGAGGCACGGTTTCCAGGTTGTGGTTGAACACATCCGGCGGCTCGGCAGCGGTGATTTCCAGCGCGACGTCCATGCGGCCACGGTAGTCAGGCACCAGGGTCTCGAGCATCACGTTCGGCGACAGCTTGCGGATTTCGCGGATGCAGTCGGCAAAGTGCTGGGCACCGCCGTCGCGCAGGTCATCACGGTCAACCGAGGTGATCACAACGTATTTGAGTTTCAGGTCGGCAATGGCGATGGCCAGGCTTTCCGGTTCGTTGACGTCCAGTGGCTTCGGCCGGCCATGGCCGACGTCGCAGAACGGGCAACGACGGGTGCAGATGTCACCCATGATCATGAAGGTGGCGGTGCCGCCGGAGAAGCATTCGCCCAGGTTCGGGCAGGACGCCTCTTCGCACACGCTGTGCAGCTTGTGCTTGCGCAGCAGGGCCTTGATACGGTCGACTTCCGGCGAAACCGGGATGCGCACGCGGATCCAGTCGGGCTTCTTCGGCAACTCGGTGGTCGGGATGATCTTGACCGGGATGCGTGCAACCTTCTCGGCGCCGCGCAGCTTGACGCCGGCTTCCACCTTGGCACGCGGGGCCGGGGCCGGACGCTCGGTGATGTCCAGCGTCGGGATCATGGTTTGCACTGCATCAGTAGTCATAATCAGTCGATTCCGCCCGTGAGGGTCGTCTGCTCAGCATAGTCGAGGTGTTTGACGAGCTGCGCACGCAGCCGGGCACTTACCTCGGCAAATTTAATCGGTGTGGCGTGGTCGCTCAGTTGGGTCATCGCCAGCCCGGCATAACCGCACGGGTTGATGCGCCGGAACGGTGCCAGGTCCATGTCCACGTTCAGGGCCAGGCCATGAAAGGAACAACCGTGGCGAATGCGCAAACCGAGGGAGGCGATTTTCGCGCCGTCCACATACACACCGGGTGCATCGGGCTTGGCCGCGGCGCTCACGCCATAACTGGCCAACAGCTCGATCAGGCAAGCCTCCATACGGCTCACCAGGTCGCGCACGCCAAAACCCAGCTTGCGCACGTCCAGCAGCAGGTACGCCACCAGTTGACCGGGCCCATGGTAAGTCACTTGGCCACCTCGGTCGACCTGCACCACCGGAATATCCCCCGGCAGCAGCAGATGTTCGGCCTTGCCGGCCTGGCCCTGGGTGAACACCGGTGGATGTTCCACCAACCAGATTTCGTCGGGCGCCGAAGTACCGCGTTCATTCGTGAACCGCTGCATGGCGTGCCAGACGGGCTCGTAGTCCATCCGGCCGAGCTCGCGAAAGCCCAGGACCTGTGACATCACAGCACCATGTGCACGAAGCCGGTGGCCCGCAGTTCGCTATTGATGTCGTAGAGCTGGTCTTGACCGGTCGCAACGATGTGCAACTGGATCGTGGTGTACTTACCGTTGGTGCTCGAACGCTCGTCCACCCGGTTGTCATTGATCGTCGCGTGTTTACGCACGATATCCAGGATTCTGTCTTTGTTGCCTACACCGGTATCGCTGATCACCTTGACGGGATAATCCGTCACCGGGAATTCGATCTTTGGCGCCTTTACTTCTTTATCGGTCATGGCAGAACGGCCTCGTAAGCGGTAAGCCGTGGCGACGGCAAAGCCCCGCGTCGGATCAACGCGGGGCTTTGCAGGTGCACACAATCAGTTGAACAAGCCGTAGAAGAATAGACGGATGCTATCCCACACGCGGCGGAAGATACCACCTTCGTCGACGGCGTCCAGCGCGATCAGGTCGGCGCTGTGCACCACCTTGTCGTCCAGCTTGACTTCGACTTTACCGATCACGTCGCCCTTGGCGATTGGCGCAACCAATTGCGGGTTCATGGTCATGCTGGCAGCGAGCTTTTTCAGCTGGCCTTTAGGCATGGTCAGGGTCAGGTCTTCAGCCAGGCCGGCCTTGACCTGTGAGGTCGCGCCTTTCCATACCGGCGCGGTCGCCAGTTCAGCACCCTTCTGGTAGAAGGTCTGGGTTTCGAAGAAGCGGAAACCGTAGGTCAGCAATTTTTGCGTCTCGGCCGCACGGGCCTGCTCGCTGTTGGTGCCGAAGACCACCGCGATCAGGCGCTGGCCATCACGTACCGCGGACGACACCATGCAGTAGCCGGCTTCGTCGGTGTGGCCGGTTTTCAAGCCATCGACGGTCTTGTCGCGCCACAGCAACAGGTTGCGGTTAGGCTGCTTGATGTTGTTCCAGAAGAATTCCTTCTGGGAGTAGATCGCGTAGTGCACCGGGTCGACACGAATGATCGCGCGCGCCAGGATCGCCATGTCGTGAGCCGACGAGTAGTGCTCAGGGTTTGGCAGGCCGGTCGGGTTCATGAAGTGGCTGTTGGTCATGCCCAGGTCGGCCACGGTTTTGTTCATCATGTCGGCGAATGCGTCTTCGCTGCCGGCGATGTGCTCGGCCAGGGCGACGCTGGCGTCGTTACCGGACTGGATGATGATGCCGTGCAGCAGGTCGCTCACAGTGACTTGCGAGCCGACCTTGATGAACATCCGCGAACCGCCGGTACGCCAGGCGTTTTCGCTGACGGTCACCGGGTCGTTTTCGCCGATCTGGCCGCGACGGATTTCCAGGGTCGCGATGTAGGCGGTCATCAGCTTGGTCAGGCTGGCCGGTGGCAGGCGCTGGTCACCGTTGCTCTCGACCAGCACGTTGCCACTGGCGGCATCCATGAGGACCCAGGACTTGGCGGCCAGTTGCGGTGAAGCCGGTACCATTTCAACCGCCCAGGCGGCCGGGGTGATGATCAGCGAAAGAAGCAGGCACGTGCGTTTGGCTAAGGTGGTGATGTTCATCCGTCTCTCGAAATTGCTTATGGAAACTTGCCCTCGCGGGCAAAACTTATTCAGACAGCCCGCTACCAGACTGTCACGTGTTCGGTTGCCCGCTCACCCCTTGCCCCTGGGTTTTATTGTTCAACGAGCCAACAACCAGGGTCCAGGCCCGCATGCGAGCCTCAACCATCAATTTATTATTCGGCAGTGACCACGCTGGGTTGCCCCAGGTTGGCCAGGCGCACGCTGTTCTGCACTTGCGCAACCTCGCTCGGCGAACCGATCGGGCCCATGCGCACACGGTGCAACGTTTGCTGGTTACGCACGATGGAGCTGATGAATACCGGCGCGCTGACCATGCTGCTGAGCTTGGACCTTAACAGTTCTGCCGCATCCGGGTTGGCGAAAGCACCTACTTGCAGGTATTGCCCGCCCGCGACCGCGGCGCCCGGTGCCGCATGGGGCACGACCACGGTATCCGGTGCGTGCTGCTGCGGTGGCGGTGTCCATTGTTCGATCTTGCCGGTAGATGCCGTCACTTGCGGCTGCGCACTCTGCGGCTCGTTGAGCATCAACGGCGCGGGCTTGCCACGCTGGGCCCAGTACTGCGCCGGATCGATGCCTTCGACCTTGACCCGCGCGGTACCGGTTTCGGCATAGCCGAGTTTTTTTGCGGCGGCGTAGGACAAGTCGATAATGCGATCCGAATAGAACGGCCCACGGTCGTTGACCCGCAGGATCACCGTGCGGTTGTTGTCCAGGTTGGTCACGCGGACATAGCTGGGCAGCGGCAGGGTCTTGTGGGCCGCGCTCATGCCGTACAGGTCATAGACTTCGCCGTTGGCGGTGTTCTGGCCGTGGAACTTGGTGCCATACCAGGACGCCGTGCCCGATTGCACGTAGGTCTTGGAGTCCTGCAGCGGGAAGTAGGACTTGCCCAGCACCGTATAGGGGTTGGCCTTGTACGGGCCGGTGTGCAGGGTCGGCGTGGCGTCCGGGATCTTCGACACGTCGACATCCCACCACGGCGCGCCATCTTTGTGCGCGCGGTTGATGTCCAGCCCTGGCTGGGAACGCACCGCAGTGCCGCCGGACTTCGGTACCGGGCCACGGCTGGTGGAACAACTGACGACGAGCAGGGACAACGCGGCGAACGCCACCAGCTTGAGCGGTTGATTGAACGGCGATGCCCGCATTACTTGTTGCCCCGTGCTTGGACCAGCATGTCTGACAGCTGATGCACGGCCATGGCGTACATCACACTGCGGTTATAACGCGTGATTGCGTAAAAATTCTTCAGGCCCATCCAGTATTCAGGGCCGTTTTCACCTTCGAGGCGGAATGCCGTCACCGGCATATCGTCGCGTGGCGCATTCTGACTCGACCAGCCCAGCGCCCGCAACTCCCCGACGGTCTTGGCCGGCTCGATACCCTGGGTCAGGCCTTCATCGGCACGCTCCCCGCTGACATCGGCGCGGATCACCACCGGCTCGCCACCGACCCAGCCGTGGCGCTTGAAGTAGCTGGCCACACTGCCGATGGCATCGTCCGGGTTGCTCCAGATATTGATGTGCCCGTCGCCGTCGAAATCCACCGCGTAGGCGCGAAAACTGCTCGGCATGAACTGCGGCAAGCCCATCGCCCCGGCGTAGGAGCCCTTGAGGGTCAGCGGGTCGACCTGCTCTTCACGGGCCAACAGCAGGAACTCACGCAGTTCCTTGCGGAAGAAGTCGGCGCGCGGCGGGTAATCGAAGCCCAGGGTCGACAAAGCGTCGATTACCCGGTAACTGCCGGTATTGCGCCCGTAGAAGGTTTCAATGCCAATGATCGCAACGATGACCTGGGCCGGCACGCCGTATTCCTGCTCGGCGCGGGCCAACACGGCCTCGTGCTGGCGCCAGAAGTCCACCCCCCGGGCCACCCGGGCGTCGGTGAGGAACATCGGACGGTATTCCTTCCACTGCTTCACGCGCTCGGCGGGGCGAGAAATCGCGTCGAGGATCGCCTGCTTGCGCTGGGCTTCGCGGAACACGCCCATCAGCTGTTCACCGGCGAAGCCGTAGTCGCGGGTCATTTCACCGACGAATTCGGCGACCTGGGGTGAGCCATCGTAGTCACCGGCCTGCGCCTCGTGCGTTGCCCCCAGCAGCCCGATCAGGCCCATCCAGGACGCATGCCGAGTCGCCCAGCCGCGCATTACTTGCATTGACATCTTCACCTTATTCAAACCTGTGCGATCCACTTGCGATGCGTATGAATCGACATCAAAACCCCAAACGCTGACAGCAATGTCACCAGCGAAGTTCCGCCGTAGCTAATGAACGGCAACGGCACCCCAACCACCGGCAGCAGGCCACTGACCATACCGATGTTGACGAAAACGTAAACAAAAAAAGTCATGGTCAGGCTGCCGGCGAGCAATTTGCCGAACAGCGTCTGCGCCTGTGCGGTAATCACCAGGCCACGCCCAATCAACAGAAGATAGATCAGCAACAGTGCGCAGATGCCCACCAGGCCGAACTCTTCGCCCATCACCGCAATGATGAAGTCGGTATGGCTCTCGGGCAGAAAGTCCAAATGCGACTGGGTGCCGAGCAGCCAGCCCTTGCCAAATACACCGCCGGAACCGATGGCCGCCTTCGACTGGATAATGTTCCAACCGGTGCCGAGCGGGTCGCTTTCGGGATCGAGGAACGTCAGGATCCGCTGCTTCTGGTAGTCGTGCATAAAGAAGAACCACATGGCCACGGCCACCGGCACTGCCGCCGCCAGCACGCTGAGGATCCAGCGCCAGCGCAGCCCGCCCATGAACAGCACGAACGCACCGCCGGCCAGGATCAGCAGCGAGGTGCCGAGGTCCGGCTGGCGCACGATCAGCACAAAGGGGATGCCGATCAGGATCAGGCTGATCCCCACATGCTTGAGCTGCGGCGGCAAGGTGCGCTTGGACAGGTACCAGGCGATCGTCGCCGGCATCAGGATCTTCATGAATTCCGACGGTTGGAAGCGAATCACCCCCGGAATATTGATCCAGCGGGTCGCGCCCATGGCGTTGTGGCCCATGACGTCCACCACCACCAGCAGCAACACCCCGGCCACATAGCCAAGCGGCACCCAGCGCGCCATGAAACGCGGCTCCAGCTGGGCGATCACCACCATGGACAGCAGGCCCAGGCCAAACGACGAAGCCTGCTTGATCAGCAAGTCCCAGTTCTTGCCGCTGGCCGAATACAGCACGAACAGGCTGCCGGCCGCCAGGGTCAGCAGCAGGATCAGCAACGGGCCATCAATGTGCATGCGCTGCAACAAAGTCGCGCGGCGACGCATCACATCCTCGCTGGAGAGGATGCGGTCAAAATTACTCTTCACTGGCCGTAACCTCTGGGGTTGAAGGGGGGCCGCCATATTCGGGCTTGAGCCTGCCGTCGTCGGCCAGCAACCAGGCGTCCATCACCTGGCGCACCACAGGCGCCGCCACACCGGAGCCGGACTCGCCGTTCTCGACCATCACCGCCACCACGATTTTCGGGTCGTCGGCCGGGGCAAAGCCCACAAACAAGGCGTGGTCGCGGTGGCGTTCCTGGACCTTGGAACGGTCGTATTTCTCGCCCTGCTTGATCGCCACCACCTGGGCGGTACCACTCTTGCCGGCGATACGGTATTGCGCACCGATCGCCGCCTTGCGCGCGGTCCCGCGTGCACCGTGCATCACCTGCTGCATGCCGTGGTTGACCTTGGTCCAGTCGGACGGATCGCGCAGTACGATGTCGGGGATCGGGTTTTCATCCACAGGCTTTTCGCCTTCGATGGTCCGGGCCAGGTGCGGGCGGTTCCAGATGCCTTTGTTGGCCACCAGCGCCGTGGCCTGGGCCAGTTGCAAAGGCGTGGCCTGCATATAGCCCTGGCCGATGCCGAGGATCAGGGTTTCGCCCGGGAACCATGCCTGGCGGCGGGTCGCACGCTTCCACTCCCGCGATGGCATCAGGCCAGGGGATTCTTCGAACATATCCAGGGAGACTTTCTGACCGAGGCCGAACTTGCCCATGTAGGCGGACAAGCGGTCGATCCCCAGCTTGTGGGCCAGGTCGTAAAAATAGGTGTCGTTGGAACGCATGATCGCGGTATCCAGGTCGACATAGCCGTCACCGGTACGGTTCCAGTTGCGGTATTTGTGGTCGTAGTTGGGCAGCATGTAGTAGCCCGGGTCGAATACCCGGCTGGAAGCCGTGACCACACCCGCATCCAGGCCGGCAATCGCCACCGCCGGCTTGATCGTCGAACCCGGCGGGTACAGGCCGCGCAACACACGGTTGAACAGCGGCCGGTCGATGGAGTCGCGCAACTCGGCGTAGGCCTTGAAGCTGATCCCGGTCACGAACAGGTTGGGGTCGAAGCTCGGCTGGCTGACCATGGCCAGCACTTCGCCGGTCTTCGGGTCCAACGCCACCACTGCACCACGCCGGCCGCCCAGGGCCATCTCGGCCGCTTCCTGCAGCTTGATGTCCAGGCTCAGCACAATGTCCTTGCCCGGCACCGGGTCGGTACGCTTGAGCACCCGCAGCACACGGCCGCGAGCGTTGGTCTCGACTTCTTCGTAACCCACCTGGCCGTGCAGTTCGGGCTCGTAGAAACGCTCGATGCCGGTCTTGCCGATATGGTGGGTGCCGCTGTAATTGACGGGATCGAGGCTTTTCAGCTCTTTCTCGTTGATTCGCCCCATATAGCCGACGGAGTGGGCAAAGTGCGGCCCTTGGGGATAGTGGCGTACCAGCTGCGCCACCACTTCCACACCAGGCAGGCGGAACTGGTTCACCGCGATCCGCGCAATCTGCTCTTCGGTCAGCTCGAACAGGATCGGCACCGGTTCGAAAGGCCGACGCCCCTGCTTCATGCGTTTCTCGAAGATCACCCGGTCTTCCGGGGTCAACTGCAGCACCTCGACGATGACATCGAGGACCTGCTGCCAATCGCCGGAACGCTCACGGGTCATGCTCAGGCTGAAGCTGGGCCGGTTATCCGCCACCACCACGCCATTACGGTCGAAGATCAGCCCACGGGTCGGCGGAATCGGCTGCACATGCACGCGGTTGTTTTCCGACAGCGTGGAGTGGTAGTCGTACTGGATCACCTGCAGGAAATACAGGCGCGCAATCAGCACCCCGATCAGCGCCACCACCATGATCGCGCCAAACACCACCCGCGCGCGTACCAGACGTGCGTCTTTCTCGTGGTCCTTGATGCGGATCGGCTGGGTCATCGGGAGAGGCGCAGATTATTTGTGATAAGGGTGCCCGGACAGAACTGTCCAGGCGCGATACAGCTGTTCACCGATCAGGATCCTTACCAACGGGTGCGGCAGCGTCAGCGCCGACAGCGACCAGCGCTGGTCCGCCCGCGCGCAGACTTCCGGCGCCAGCCCTTCGGGGCCGCCGACCATGAAGTTGACGGTGCGCGAGTCCAGGCGCCAGCGATCCAGTTCCACCGCCAGTTGCTCGGTGCTCCAGGGTTTGCCGTGCACTTCGAGGGTGACGATGCGCTCGTTGGGGCCGACCTTGGCCAGCATGGCTTCGCCTTCCTGACGGATGAAGCGCGCCACGTCGGCATTCTTGCCCCGGGTGTTGAGCGGTATCTCCACCAGTTCCAGCGACAGCTCGGCGGGCAGACGCTTGGCATACTCGTGCCAGCCTTCTTCCACCCACTTGGGCATGCGTGAACCGACAGCAATCAGACGCAGGCGCACAGCCGTTCCTTATTCCTGGTCTTTGTTGAGCTTGTCGAAGTGCGCGTGGCCCACTTCCGGGCTGTGGTGCTTGCCATCGGCGGCACGGCTCTGCTCGGCGCCTTTCCACAGACGCTCCAAGTCGTAGAACTGACGGGCATTGCTGGTCATCATGTGAACGATCACGTCGTCCATGTCCAGCAGCACCCAGTCGCTGTCGCCCTTGCCTTCTTCACCCAGTGGCTTCACGCCTTGGGCTTTGACGGCTTCGCGAACCTTGTCCAGCATCGCGCCGATCTGGCGGTTGGAGGTACCGGTGGCGATGATCATGAAGTCGGTGATGCTCTGCTTGTCGCGTACGTCCAGGACCTGGATGTCCTGGGCCTTCACGTCTTCCAGGGCGGCAACGGCGACTTTCACCAGCTCTTCGCCAGCCAGTTCCGGGCCAACATGGGCTTCAACCGGCAGCGGGGCGCTTTTGAACGTACCTTTGCGTTTTACTTTGCTTACGTCTTTGTTCGTCATAAAAAACTCGTTTTGCTCATATGTTCGGGCGCTCGCTGCACGAGTGTTCGTGCGTTCAAGCGCGCCTTTTCAGTTCGACGCACGGTAAAGCCCGTGCGCATCGATGTAGGCCAGGACCGCGTCAGGCACCAGGAAACGTACCGACTTCCCGCTGGCCAGCAGTTGACGGATCTGGGTGGCGGACACCGCAAGCGGGGTCTGCCAGACGAATGCAATATTCCCGTTCGGCCCGGTCAGGGCCAAGGGGTCACTTACCGACCGCGCGGCCAGCAGGTTGCGCAAGGCATCCGGCGGTTCGCTGTCGGCATCCGGGCGTTGCAAAACCAGGATGTGGCAGTGCTGGAGGAGTTCCTCCCAGCGATGCCAAGAGGGCAGGCCGCAAAATGCGTCCCAGCCCAAAAGCAGAAACAACTGGTCATCCGCGGCCAACTCAACGCGCATCAGCTCCAGGGTGTCGACAGTGTAGGACGGTTTATCGCGCTTGAGCTCACGATCATCCACCACCAGCGGCGGTATGCCTTCTACGGCCAGGCGCACCATTTCCAGGCGCTGCTGCGGCGACACCTGCGGGGTGTCGCGATGGGGCGGCCGGAAGTTAGGGATCAGGCGCAGCTCATCCAGCGCCAAGGCATCCGCGACTTCCAGGGCACTGCGCAAATGGCCGATGTGCACGGGGTCGAAGGTACCGCCGAGCAGCCCGATGCGTTTAGCCATCAAGTGCGCACATGACCGTCGCCGAACACCACGTACTTCTCGCTGGTCAGGCCTTCCAGGCCAACCGGGCCGCGTGCGTGGAGCTTGTCGGTGGAGATGCCGATCTCCGCCCCCAGGCCGTACTCGAAGCCGTCGGCAAAGCGCGTCGAGGCGTTGATCATCACCGAAGCGGAGTCCACTTCGGTGAGGAAACGCCGGGCATCGCTGAAATGCTCGGAGACAATGGCGTCGGTGTGCTTGGAGCCGTACGTGTTGATGTGTTCGATGGCCTGGTCCAGGTCGTCGACGATGCGGATCGACAGGATCGGCGCCGTGTACTCGGTGTACCAGTCCTGCTCGGTGGCTTCGATCACGTCCGCGCCCAACAGCGCACGGGTGCGTTCGCAACCGCGCAGCTCCACGCCCTTGTCACGGTAGATGGCAGCCAGCGGCGGCAGCACGCGCTCGGCAATGCCGACGTGCACCAGCAGGGTTTCCATGGTGTTGCACGGCGCGTAGCGGTGGGTCTTGGCGTTGTCGGCGATGCGGATCGCCTTGTCGATGTCGGCGGCGATGTCGATATACACGTGGCAGACGCCGTCCAGGTGCTTGATCACTGGCACCTTGGCATCGCGGCTGACGCGCTCGATCAGGCTCTTGCCACCGCGCGGCACGATCACGTCGACGAATTCCGGCATGGTGATCAGCGCGCCGACAGCGGCACGGTCGGTGGTTTCCACCACTTGCACCACTTCGGCCGGCAACTCGGCCACGGCCAGGCCCTGCTGGATGCAGGCGGCGATGGCGCGGTTGGAATTGATCGCCTCGGAACCGCCACGCAGGATGGTGGCGTTGCCCGACTTGAGACACAGGCTCGCGGCGTCGATGGTCACGTTCGGGCGCGACTCATAGATGATGCCGATCACGCCCAGGGGCACGCGCATCTTGCCCACCTGGATGCCGGACGGCAGGTAACGCATATCGCGAATTTCACCGATGGGGTCAGGCAGCTTGGCCACCTGACGCAACCCTTCGATCATGTCGTCGATACGTGCCGGCGTCAGCGCCAGGCGGTCCAGCAAGGCGAGCTCAAGGCCATTGGCGCGGCCGTTGGCCAGGTCCAGTTCGTTGGCGGCAGTCAGCTCGGAGCGCGAAGCGTCCAGAGCATCGGCGGCGGCCAGCAGGGCACGGTTCTTCTGCGCAGTGCTCGCACGGGCGATCAACCGCGAGGCCTGACGGGCAGCGCGACCCAGGCGGGTCATGTAGTCAAGAACGGACTCAGTCATGGTCAGGGAGTCTTGGCAAAGAGGAAAGCGGCAGATTATAGCTGTGACGCCGCCCGACTGACAGCGGTGAGGGGCGGATGGTCGAAATGAACTGTAAAAACCTGGGGTTCAGCCGTAATTAAGGTGGGAGTTGTTATTATTCCGTCACATTTAGCCGTATTAACCCCAGGCCACCATGCCCAGTTCTTCACCCCAACTCCCCGCCAGCGCGCTGCCCGACAGCTTCTTCGATCGTGACGCGCAAATACTCGCGCAAGATTTGCTTGGAAAAGTCATCCGCCATCGCGTCGGCGATAGCTGGCTTTCGGCGCGAATTATTGAAACCGAAGCCTATTACGTGGCCGAAAAAGGCAGCCACGCCTCACTCGGCTACACAGAAAAGCGTAAGGCTTTGTTTCTGGATGGCGGGCATATCTATATGTACTACGCCCGTGGCGGCGATTCGCTGAACTTCAGCGCGCAGGGGCCTGGCAATGCCGTGCTGATCAAATCGGCCTATCCCTGGGTCGATGAAACCTCCGGGCCCGCCAGCCTGGCGCAGATGCTGCTGAACAACCCGAATGCCGACGGCAGCCCGCGCGCGTCGCAAAAGCTGTGTGCCGGCCAGACGTTGCTGTGCAAGGCGCTGGGCCTGAAGGTGCCGATGTGGGATGCCAAGCGCTTTGATCAAGAATTGCTCTATGTGGAAGACGTCGGCCAGACACCGACACAGATCATCCAGACCACCCGCCTGGGCATCCCCAGCGGCCGTGACGAGCACTTGATGTACCGCTTCGTCGATGCCGGCTATGCGCCCTACTGCACGCGGAACCCGCTGCGCCGGGGCCAGGTCGAAGGCCGCGACTATTTCCTGATTTGAATCTGTGGCGATGGAGTAACGATTTATGGGCCAATGGCTCGATGGCATTACCGGCTGGCTGACCCTCAACCCGCAATGGCTGGCGGCGGCGGTGTTTATCGTCGCGTGCGTGGAATGCCTGGCCATTGCCGGGCTGATCGTGCCGGGCACGGTACTGCTGTTTGCCATTGCGGCAATGGCTGGCAGCGGCGCCTTGTCCCTGAGTGAAACCCTGCTGCTGGGGTTCCTGGGAGGCTTGTTGGGCGACGGGGTTTCCTACTTCCTCGGCCGACACTTCCATCAGAACATCCGCCGCCTGCCCGGCCTGCGCCACCACCCGGAATGGATGAACGGCGCGGAAACCTACTTTCACAAATACGGCATCGCCAGTCTGCTGGTGGGACGTTTCATCGGGCCATTGCGGCCGATGCTGCCGATGGTGGCCGGGATGTGCGACATGCCGTTCCCGCGTTTCGCCCTGGTCAGCCTGCTGGCGGCAGCCGGTTGGTCGGTCGCCTACCTGCTGCCAGGCTGGGCAACCGGCGCTGCGTTCCGCCTGCCATTGCCGGAAGGGTTCTGGCCTGAGGCGGGGGTTGTTACAGCCTGCCTGGCAGCCATGCTGGGACTGAGCCTGCACACCAGCGTGCGCGGCCATCGTCGCGCGACCTTGTGGATAGGGTGCGCCAGCCTGACATTATTGATCGCTCTGTTTATCGGCTATACCCACCTGGATGACTTTGACCAGGGCCTGAGCGCGCTGGTACAGGAACATCGCAGCCCCTGGCTGGACCAGACCATGGTGATGGTGACCCAATTGGGTGAGTTCAAGAAAATGTTCTTCGCCAGCGCCGTATTCACCGCGCTGCTGCTACTGGCGCGGCAATGGCGTCATGCCGTGTTTGTCGGTGCAACACTGGCCGGGGCGGCGGTGATCAATACCGGGACCAAACTGTTTTTCGCCCGTGGCCGCCCGGAAATCCTCACCGACCCATTGACCAGCTTCAGCATGCCCAGCGGCCACGCCTCCGGTGCGTTTGCGTTTTTCCTGGCGTTGGCAGTGCTGGCCGGTCGCGGACAACCCACGCGCCTGCGCCTGACCTGGATGTTGCTGGGCTGTATTCCTGCGGCCTTCATCGCGCTGTCACGGGTCTACCTTGGCGCCCATTGGCCCACCGACATCCTGGCTGGCACACTGCTGGCAATGACCGTGTGTGCATTCAGCCTCACCGTCTGCCAGTACCGCAGCCCTTTGCCGCCGATGCCGCAGAAGGCCTGGTGGCTGGTATTACCCGCTGTGGTGGCGGTGCTCGGCTTCATTGCCTTTACCGGCACCCCACACGCGCTGCTCAGGTATGCCTACTGACCCTGGGTCGGGCCGAGCCAATGGATTGGCGCGGCGCGGCGTTCAACACAACGCTCACGTCGCTCCAGCATCATCTCATCGGCGATTTCCGCGGCGCGTTCAGCGATGTATTCCGGGCCCCGCTTGGCATCCAGCGGCAGCAGCTGCACGGCAATACTGACAAAAAAAACGTCCCAGGCGGCCTGTTCCGATTCCGCTAGCCGAATCATGTTCACCCCCAATCATTGTTGTGTGATCGGTGACTATTTCAGGCGACGCGCAGGGAACAACGAGGAAACCTCTGAAAACCGCGCAGGACAGATCCGAGGCTCAGGCAAACAACTCACCCTGAAGCTCATCGAGCAGCATCTGGATCGCATCCAGCCGCTGCTGCGGGTCGTCGAGTTGCAGCAGGTCGATCTTGTCGGCCTCAGTGAACGGCAAGAGATAAGCCAGCTGATTGCCCAAGGCTTGCTGGCCATCGGCGTGAGTGTCCATGTCCAGCGACGCGACCATCGGGTGTTCGGCCAGGGCCTGGAGCAAGGCCAGCAGGTCGGCATCCTCTTCTTCCAGCGCCTGGTCCGGCAGTTCTTCCAGCCATTGCACCTCGGCCACCAGCAACTGGTCCTTCTGCACACCGGCGTCTCGCACGCGGAAGCGCCGCCCACCTTCGACGCGAATCCCCAGCAGGCCGTTGTCCTGCTGCTTGAAGTCGCGAATCAACGCTTCGCAGCCGATCAAGGCATAGCCATCCGGAGCCATGCCCACCTCCTTGCCATCGAGGATGCACACCACGCCGAAGCTTTCGCCCTTTTTCATACAGCGGCTGATCATGTCCAGGTAGCGCGCCTCGAACAGTTGCAGGTCGAGGATGCAGCCAGGGAACAGCACGGTATTGAGGGGGAACAGCGCCAGACTCATAAAGGCTTCCTTAAACCCGGTTTAAACAATCACTGACACGGCCAGCGGCAGGAACACCGCTGTGGCTACGCCCATCAGACTCATGGCCAGCGCCGCAAAGGCGCCACACTCTTCGCTTTCCTGCAGGGCCACCGAGGTGCCGACAGCGTGTGCGGTCATGCCCAGCGCCATGCCGCGCGCCTCGGGGCTGTGCACCCCAAGACGCGAGAGTAACGCCGGGCCAACCATCGCGCCCACCACCCCGGTAATCAGCACAAACACCGCCGCCAAGGCTGCCACACCGCCGATCTGTTCGGCCACCAGCATGGCAATCGGCGAGGTCACCGACTTCGGCGCCATGGTCATCAACATCCTGTGTTCGGCGCCGAACCACCAGCCCAGCAGTACGCACAGGCCGGTGGCCAACACGCCGCCTATCACCAGCGTAGTAAAAATCGGCCAGAACAATTGCCGAATCCGCCGCAGGTTCAGATAGAGCGGCACCGCCAGGGCCACCGTCGCCGGGCCCAGCAGGATCCCCATGATCTCCGTGCTCTTGCGGTACTCGGCGTAGCTCAGGCCGCACGTGAGCAACACGCCGATCACCAGCAGCATGGAGACCAGCACCGGTTGCAGGAAAATCCAGCGGGTTTTCTCGAAACCCGCCAGCACCAGCTGATAGGCGCCCAGGGTGATCCCGATACCGAACAGCGGGTGATGAATCACCGCCGTCCATGCGCCGTGCCAGTCGAAGATCATTGATCCTGCTCCTTGCGCTTGACCATGCGTTCCATCAACAGCCCGACAAAGCCCATGGCGATCACCAGCGACAACACCAGTGCACCGACGATGGCCCAGAAATCGGCGGCAATATCCCTGGCATACACCATCACCCCCACCGCCGGCGGCACCAGCAGCAACGGCAAATAGCGCAACAGGCTGCTGGCCGCCAGGCTCAGGGGCTCGCCGACTTCGCCACGCCACACCAGGTAACCGAGCATCAACAGCAGGCCGATGATCGGCCCCGGCAGTACCGGCACCAGCAAATGATTGATCGCCGTGCCGATCAATTGAAACAGCACCAGCCATGTCAGACCGCGTAACAGCATCCGTCCTCTCCCCCCTCAAGACCCGCCCGCATTATAAGCATGCCCGTCCTATGCTCCGGCATTCGCCAAAAGCATGGTGGGTTGACCGGGCTGGTTGGCCATGATGATCTACATTGGTTCTCTGTACCCCATAACAACAGCACCGATGAACCAAGGAGAGACGCAATGCCCTATGTACCCGTAGCGCAGCTCAAAGATTATGTCGGCAAGGAACTGGGACGTTCCGAATGGCTCACCATCGACCAGGCACGTATCAACCTGTTCGCCGAGGCCACTGGCGATCATCAGTTCATCCACGTCGATCCGGTCAAGGCCGCACAAACCCCGTTCGGCAGCACCATTGCCCACGGCTTCCTGTCGCTGTCGCTGATGCCCAAGCTGATGGAAGATATCCTGATCGTGCCCGAAGGACTGAAGATGGCCGTCAACTATGGCCTGGACAGCGTGCGCTTTATCCAGCCGGTGAAAGTCAATTCCAAGGTGCGTCTGAACGTGACCCTCACCGACGTCACCGAGAAAAAGCCCGGCCAATGGCTGCTCAAGGCCACCGCCACCCTGGAAATCGATGGCCAGGAAAAACCCGCTTACGTCGCCGAGTCGTTGTCGCTCTACTTCGTGTAAGCCCATCCCTGTGGCGAGCCACTGAAACTCGCCACAGGGTATGTAAATTTATGTATGAATCTCGCAGCTGCGGCATACTCGGCGCTCAATTATCCGGATCCCGCTATGCGCCCACTCGCTCCCCTTGCCCTTGCCCTGTTGCTCACCGCTTGCGGAGACGGCGAATCGCTGTTGCCGCCCGATGCGCGCCTGCCCGATGGCGGTCGTTACCGGGGCGATGTGGTCAATGGTCTGCTGCAAGGCCAGGGCCGCGTGGATTATCCCAACGGCAGCTGGTACGCCGGGCAGTTCGACAAAGGCCAGTGGCACGGCCAGGGCGAATGGCATGGCAGCAACGGCGAAGTCTATAAAGGCCAGTTCCAGCAAGGTCTGTTCGATGGCCAGGGCAGCCTGACCACGGCCGGCAGCCACTATGTGGGCGGGTTCAAGAACGGTCGGCGCAACGGCGAAGGCACCCTCAAAGAAGGGCAGATGACCTATCGCGGCGAATTCAAGGACGACCAGTATTCCGGCCTCGGCCGCCTGGAACTGGCGGATGGCAGCCAGTATCAGGGCCAGTTCGCCCACGGCAAGCCGAACGGTGAAGGCCAGCGCAATGACGACAGCGGCAACCAATTCAGCGGCCACTTCGTCGACGGCCAGCTGGAGGGCAACGGTACATTCAACAGCGCCGACGGCGACATCTATGTCGGCCAGTTCAAGCAGAACCAGCTCAACGGCAAGGGCCGTTATGAAAACGCCGATGGCGACGTGTGGATCGGCCAGTTCAAGGAAGGCGCACTCAGCGGCAAGGGCGAGTTGATCGGCGTCGACGGCAGCCACTACGTCGGCCAGTTCAGCGACTGGCGCTTTACCGGCGAAGGCCGCCTGAACCTGACCGACGGCAGCTTCTATATCGGCGGCTTCGACAGCGACAACTATCAAGGTCGCGGCACCCTGGTACTCACCGACGGCACGGTGCAGGCCGGTACCTGGGTCAACGGCATGCGCGTGCGTGATGCCGACGGCAAGCTGTTGCCCGACCCGCTGGAAATCGGCGTACTGGCCCAGGGCCGCCTGCTGGACACCGCCCTCGCCGCCGTGCCCGCCTCCACCTCGGCCGTGGAGCTGTACACCCTGGCCGTGGCCGGCGACGGTAAACAAAGCGTGTTCCTGCGCGAAGCCGATTACGTCAGCAATATGCTCGCCACCCGCTTCGGCGCCCGTGGGCAGATCCGCCTGGTCAACCACCGCGACCATATCGCCGACCGGCCACTGGCCACCCGCGAAAGCCTGCGCCGGGCCGTGCAGACCCTGGCCGAGCGCACCGGGCCGGAAGACCTGGTGTTTATCTACATGACCAGCCACGGCACCCACGAACACGAACTGGTGCTGGACCAACCGCGCATGGAACTGGCCGACCTGCCCGCCGATGAACTGGCCGCCGTGCTCGCGCCGCTGAAAAACCGCGACAAGATCGTGGTGATTTCAGCCTGCTACTCCGGCGGCTTCATCCCGGCGCTCAAAGACGAACGCACCCTGATCATGACCGCCTCGCGCGCCGACCGCGTGTCCTTCGGCTGTTCTGAAGAGGCCGACTTCACCTACTTCGGCGACGCCCTCTTCGCCCAAGCCTTCAACCAGACCGACGATCTGCAGCAAGCCTTCAAGCTGGCGCAGCTGCATGTGAGCGAACGCGAACAGGCAGACAACTTCGAAGCGTCCGAACCGCAGATCTGGGCCCCCAAAGGCGTGATCGCCCATTGGCAATTATTACGCAAGCAGCAGGCACGAAAGGCGCTGGAAAGCGTCTCAATGAATAGCAAGGAAGCCAAAGGCAACTAAGCTGTAACGTGTAACAAGGGGGGAAACACCATGTACCTGACACCTCAGCATATCCTGCTCGCTGGCGCCTCTGGCCTGACCGGCGAACACCTGCTCGACCGCCTGCTCAACGAACCCACCGTGACCCGCGTGCTGGCGCCCAGCCGCAAGCCACTGGCCGAGCATCCGCACCTGGAAAACCCGGTGGGCGACCCGGCGGTGTTCCTGCCGCAACTGAGCGGCCAGGTGGATATTGCCTTCTGCTGCCTGGGTACCACCATCAAGAAAGCCGGTTCGGAAGAAGCTTTTCGTGCCGTCGACCTGGATATGGTCGTAGCCTTTGCCAAGCGCGCGCGGGAGATGGGCGCGCGACACCTGATCGTGATCAGTGCGATTGGCGCCGATCCGAAATCCTCGGTGTTCTACAACCGGGTCAAAGGGGAAATGGAACAGGCACTCAAGGCTCAGGACTGGCCGCAACTGACCATCGTGCGGCCTTCGTTGCTGCTGGGGGAACGGCTGGAGCCCCGCTTGGCCGAGCAACTGGCCGGGCCGCTGTCACGGTTGATTCCGGGGAAATACCACGGCATTGAAGTCTGCGAACTGGCCCGGGCCATGTGGCGCCTGGCGCTGGAAGAGCAGGACGGGGTGCGGGTGGTGGAGTCGGACGAACTGCGCAAGCTCGGTAAGTAAGGCGTCCCACATTAGTTCTGTGGTGCCCAGGTCAGCGCTAGAGCCCGCCCGTGGCGTTAAATCCCACACCGAGCACCGTCAACACTGACAGCGGCAATAAAAGCGTGTCGAGCAACGCGCTGGCCGGCAGGTCGACGCCGGGATAGCTGGGCGCCTCGGCACCGAACCGGTCCTTGGCGCAGCAACCTCCGTTCATTGCATACAAATCCAATCGCGTGCCGGCATACACCACCGGCGCGCCGGGCTGCGCGGCGTCCAGGGTACGCGCGGTGGCGCAGCCGGCCAATTGCAGCGCCAGTATCACCAACAGCGCCTTATTCATCGCTGCTCAAATGGTGTTCGCCCCAACGCGGCAGCATGTCCTGGGGGATATTCAACAGGTTGAGAATGCGCGCCACCACGAAATCCACCAGGTCATCGATGGTCTGCGGCTGGTGATAGAAGCCGGGCGACGCCGGCAGGATGGTCACCCCCAGGTTCGACAGCTTGAGCATGTGCTCCAGATGAATGCTCGAGTACGGCGCCTCACGCGGCACCAGGATCAACTGGCGGCGCTCCTTCAACGTCACGTCGGCGGCGCGTTCGATCAGGTTGTTGCAAGCGCCGGTGGCAATCGCCGATAGCGTACCGGTGGAGCACGGCACCACGACCATTGCCGCCGGCGCACCGGAGCCCGAAGCCACCGGCGACATCCAGTCTTCCTTGCCGTAGACCTTGATCTGCCCCGCCGCCGCACCGGTGTACTCGGTAAGGAAGGCTTGCATCATCTGCACCTTGGCTGGCAGCGCGACATCAGTCTCGGTGGCCATCACCAACTGCGCGGCCTTGGAGATCAGAAAGTGCACTTCACGGTCTTCGCGCACCAGGCAATCGAGCAGGCGCAAGCCATAGGGTGCGCCGGATGCGCCGGTCATCGCCAGGGTAACGCGCTCCGGGCCACTCATTTCAGGGCCTCGGCCAGTTTGCCGTGCAAGCCGCCGAAGCCGCCGTTGCTCATCACCACCACATGGGTGCCAGGCTTGGCCTGGTGCTTGACGAACGCAATGATGCCCTCGATGGAGTCACAGACTTTCGACGGCACCGTGCACTGCGCCGCAATCGCCGGCAGGTCCCAGCCCAGGTTGGCCGGGGCATACCACACCACCTGGTCGGCATCGTTAACGCTTTCCGGCAGGCCGTCGCGGTGTGCGCCGAGCTTCATGGAGTTTGAACGCGGCTCGACAATCGCAATGATCGGGGCATCGCCAACACGTTTGCGCAGGCCGTCGAGGGTGGTAGCAATGGCCGTTGGGTGGTGGGCAAAGTCGTCGTAGATGGTAATCCCATTCACGTCGGCGACCTTTTCCATACGGCGCTTCACGCTCTTGAATGCGCTCAACGCAGCAATGCCCATGGACGGCACCACGCCCACATGCCGCGCGGCCGCCAGGGTCACAAGGGCATTGGCGACGTTGTGCTGGCCAGTCATGTCCCACTCGACGATGCCTTGGGCCTCGCCTTCAAACAGCACTTCAAACCGGGAACCGTCTTCACTGAGCAACTTGACCTGCCACTGCCCGCCGGCGCCGGTGGTTTGCACCGGGGTCCAGCAGCCCATCTCGATCACGCGCCGCAGGGCCGGCTCGGTGGTCGGGTGGATAACCAGGCCTTCACTCGGAATGGTACGCACCAAATGGTGGAACTGCCGCTCGATGGCCGCCAGGTCGGGGAAGATGTCGGCGTGATCGAACTCAAGGTTGTTGAGGATCGCGGTGCGCGGACGGTAGTGGACGAACTTGGAACGCTTGTCGAAGAACGCACTGTCGTACTCGTCGGCTTCGATCACGAAGAACGGCGTATCACCCAGGCGCGCCGACACCGAGAAGTTCTGCGGCACGCCGCCGATCAGGAAGCCCGGGCTCATGCCCGCGTGTTCCAGCACCCAGGCGAGCATGCTGCTGGTGGTGGTCTTGCCGTGGGTGCCGGCAACGGCCAATACCCAGCGACCTTGCAGCACATGGTCGGCCAGCCACTGTGGGCCGGACACGTAAGGCAAGCCTTTGTTGAGGACGTATTCGACAGCCGGATTGCCCCGGGACATGGCATTGCCGATCACCACCAGGTCCGGCACCGGGTCGAATTGCGCCGGGTCGTAACCCTGGGTCAGCTCAATGCCCTGGGCCTCGAGTTGCGTGCTCATGGGTGGGTAAACATTGGCATCGGAGCCCGTTACGTGATGGCCCAGTTCTTTGGCCAGAACCGCCATCGAACCCATGAAGGTGCCGCAGATACCAAGAATATGAATGTGCATAGTCGACCTCGTAAACATCGAGGCAGGTTAGCGCAGGGGGGCGAAAATCGCACTCTTTAGCTGTAGGACCGATCTATGGCACAGCCCGTGCAATACCGTGCCGGCGCAGCTTTCTATACAGCGTGTTACGGCTGACACCCAGCTGCTCCGCCGTGTGGGTCATGTGCCAGCGCTGTTGCTCCAGGGCCGTGAGCAGGGCGAGTCGCTCGGCGTCGCCCAGGGGCGAGTCGGCAAGCCTGGCCTCGGCCACTGCTTGCGGCCGTGCCTGGCGAATCAACGCGGGCAAATCCTCAAGGCCGACCCGCCCGTCGTCGCACAGCGCCGCCAGCGTACGCAACACCGTGCGCAGTTGCCGGACGTTGCCGGGCCAGGGGTAGGTCAGCAGCGCCGAGCGCGCCGCCGGGTCGAGTTGTAGACTCTGCCCGCCCGCCTCCTGCGCCAGCAGGAAATCCAGCAACTGAGGCTTATCGCTGCGTTCACGCAACGCTGGCAAACCGACTTCCAGGCCATTGAGGCGGTAATACAGGTCTTCCCGAAAACTTCCGTCCTGCACGCGCTCCAGCAAATTTCGGTGAGTCGCGCTGATAATTCTGACATCAACCGCCTGGGGCTCACCGCCGATGGGCACCACCATGCGGTCCTCCAGCACCCTTAACAGGCGCGTCTGCAGCGCCAACGGCATATCGCCGATTTCATCGAGGAACAGCGTGCCGCCGTCGGCCTGTTGCAACTTGCCCTGCATGCCGTCCTTGCGCGCGCCGGTAAAGCTGCCGCCGCGATAGCCGAACAGTTCGCTTTCGATCAGGCTTTCCGGGATGGCGGCGCAGTTGAGGGCAACGAACGCCTTGTCGGCACGCTGGCTGGCGTGATGCACCGCCTTGGCGAAGGCCTCTTTGCCGGAGCCGGTTTCGCCGTTGATCAACAAGGGCACATCGCGCTCGAATACCCGCAGCGCTTTGCGGAAGTCACTCTGCAGCGCCGGGTCGCCGAGGCAGATACCGGCCAGGCGCACGGGCTCAGGCTTGGCGATGGGCGCAGGCACACTGCGCGATTGACCACGCAAGGCCGCGAACAAGTGCCGGCCATCCCGCGTGCGCAATGGCCAACTGGCGGTGGCATTGGCACTGGCGCGACCGAGCAGTTGGTCCAGGGAACACTCGAACAACGCCTCCACCGGTTGCCCCAGCAACCCGCCACGCACCTGCCCCAGCAGGTTGAGTGCGCTCTGGTTGACGGCACAAATCCGCCCTTCGCCGTCAAACGCCAACAACCCTTCGCTGAACAGGCCCACCGACTCGGCCTGCAGGTGAAAGCGCAGCAGCCAATGGTTTTCGAAGTGACGCAGGAAGTAGCAACTCTCGATCATCTTCGCCGACAGGTTGACCAGCGCCATGGTGTGGAACTGGCTCTGGCGCGACACCTCCTCCCGGGCCGACGACACGTCCAGCACCGCCAAGAGGTTGCCGTGGGGGTCGAACACCGGGCTCGCCGAACAGGTCAGCCCGGTGTGGCGCCCACGAAAATGTTCATCGCGATGAATGGTCAACGACTGGCGTTCCACCAGGCAGGTGCCGATGCCGTTGGTGCCCTCGCACGCTTCGCTCCAATCGGCACCGAGCCACAGCCCGGCGCGTTCGAAAATCTTGCGCTCGGACGGCGCTGTGACACAGTTGAGGATCACCCCACGGGCATCGGTCAGCAGCACCGCATGGCCAGCGCCCGACAGCTGCTGGTGCAGGCTGTTCATCTCGCTGCCGGCGATATGCAGCACCTGTTGCAGGCGTTCGCGGCTTTCCAGCAGGCGGCCGTGCTCAAGCACCGTAGGGGCGATGGTCTGGGCAGGATCGAGGTGGTAGTCCTCCAGGCAGCGCAGCCAGGAGCGGGCGATGGACGGGTCGCTCGACGGGTCGCGCCCACGGGCCACAGTGAGGACTTGCTGGGCATGGCGACTGAAATGATCGTTGTGCATGTTCTTATTATTCTCCCTGCGTGAGAACCACCAGCATCCCCCAGGCACCCAGCCAATGCAATCCCGGACCGACCCGTCGGTCACGGCCTGTACCGTTTATGGCACAAACTGTCACAGCGCCTGTGCCAGCCGTGTCACAGCAACGCCTTGCAACAAACCCCAAGCCCTTGATTTTCCTGGCCTGCAAAGCAGTGGCCCAACCTTTGCTCTACGCTTTATCAAGCGCTTGCGCGCTGCACTCCAATAAACATAAAAGCCAGGAGATACCCACCATGCGTTACGCACACCCCGGTACTGAAGGCGCGATCGTTTCGTTCAAGGCCAAGTACGGCAACTACATTGGTGGCGAATTCGTTGCCCCGGTCGATGGCAACTATTTCACCAACACCTCGCCGGTCAACGGCAAGCCTATCGCCGAATTCCCGCGCTCCACTGCCAAAGACATCGACAAGGCGCTGGACGCCGCCCACGCTGCCGCTGACGCCTGGGGCAAGACCTCGGCCCAGGACCGCTCGCTGGTACTGCTGAAAATCGCCGACCGCATCGAACAGAACCTCGAACTGCTGGCCATCACCGAAACCTGGGACAACGGCAAGGCCGTGCGTGAAACCCTCAACGCCGACATCCCGCTGGCCGCCGACCACTTCCGCTACTTCGCCGGTTGCATCCGCGCCCAGGAAGGCACCAGCGCCGAGATCAACGAACACACCGCGTCCTATCACTTCCACGAGCCGCTGGGCGTGGTCGGCCAGATCATCCCGTGGAACTTCCCGCTGCTGATGGCCGCGTGGAAACTCGCCCCGGCCCTGGCCGCCGGCAACTGTGTGGTGCTCAAGCCTGCCGAGCAAACACCGCTGGGCATCAACGTGCTGCTGGAAGTCATCGGCGACCTGCTGCCACCGGGCGTGCTGAACGTGGTGCACGGCTTCGGCAAGGAAGCCGGCGAAGCCCTGGCCACCAGCAAGCGTATCGCCAAGATCGCCTTCACCGGCTCCACCCCGGTGGGCTCGCACATCATGCATGCGGCGGCCGAGAACATCATTCCGTCCACCGTCGAGCTGGGCGGCAAGTCGCCGAACATCTTCTTCGCCGACATCATGAAAGCCGAACCGTCGTTCATCGAGAAAGCCGCCGAAGGCCTGGTGCTGGCGTTCTTCAACCAGGGCGAAGTGTGCACCTGCCCATCCCGCGCGCTGGTGGAAGAGTCGATCTACGACGATTTCATGAAAGTAGTGATGAAGAAAGTCGAGCAGATCAAGCGCGGCGACCCGCTGGACACCGACACCATGGTCGGCGCCCAGGCGTCCGAGCAGCAGTTCGACAAGATCCTGTCCTACCTGGAAATCGCCAAGGGCGAAGGCGCGCAATTGCTCACCGGCGGCAAGGTCGAGCAACTCACCGGCGATATGGCCGGCGGCTATTACATCCAGCCGACCCTGCTCAAGGGCACCAATGAAATGCGCGTGTTCCAGGAAGAAATCTTCGGCCCGGTGGTGAGCATCACCACCTTCAAGGACGAAGCCGAAGCCCTGGCGATTGCCAACGACACCGAGTTCGGCCTGGGCGCCGGTGTGTGGACCCGCGACATCAACCGCGCCTACCGCATGGGCCGCGCGATCAAGGCGGGCCGCGTGTGGACCAACTGCTACCACCTGTACCCGGCGCATGCCGCGTTTGGCGGTTACAAGAAGTCCGGCGTGGGCCGTGAGACGCACAAGATGATGTTGGATCATTACCAGCAGACCAAGAACCTGCTGGTGAGTTACGACATTAATCCGCTGGGCTTCTTCTAACTACCCCCTCCTCCCACAGTTGAAATGCACTCAAATGTGGGAGGGGCTTGCCCTCTCCCACACTTAGCTCTCCACAAGTACTTGCCAATTGCATTCGGCACACAGAGGCCGAGTTAAAAAACAATAACAATGAAAGGTACTTTCCCATGCCTAGCGAACCGACTGGATCTTCTGTCGACTTCGAAAAAGTCGACTCCCAATACTTCCAACAACGCGAACTGAAAAAAGGCGCCGCCGGCTGGGTGCTGCTGGTTGGCCTTGGCGTTGCCTACGTCATCTCCGGCGACTACGCCGGTTGGAACTTCGGCCTGGCCCAGGGTGGCTGGGGCGGGATGTTCCTCGCCACATTGCTGATGGCCACCATGTACCTGTGCATGTGCTTTTCCCTGGCCGAACTGTCTTCCATGATCCCCACCGCCGGCGGTGGCTACGGTTTTGCCCGCAGTGCCTTCGGGCCCTGGGGCGGGTTCCTCACCGGCACCGCCATTCTGATCGAATACGCCATCGCCCCCGCCGCCATCGCGGTGTTTATCGGTGCCTATTGCGAGTCGCTGTTCGGCATCGGCGGCTGGATGATCTACCTGGCGTTCTACATCATCTTTATCGGCATCCATATCTTTGGCGTCGGCGAAGCCTTGAAGCTGATGTTCGTGATCACCGCCATTGCCGCGATTGCGCTGGGCGTGTTCCTGGTGTCGATGGTGCCGCACTTCAATGTCGCCAACCTGCTGGATATTCCGGTGACCGAGGCCAAGGGCGCCAGCACCTTCCTGCCATTCGGCTATGTTGGCGTGTGGGCGGCGATCCCTTATGCGATCTGGTTTTTCCTTGCCGTAGAGGGCGTGCCCCTGGCCGCCGAAGAAACCAAGAACCCCAAGCGCGACCTGCCCCGAGGCCTGATCGGCGCCATTGTGGTGCTGACCAGCTTTGCCCTGTTGATCCTGGTGATCGCACCGGGCGGCGCGGGCACCTACGCGCTGGTCAAATCCGGTAACCCGCTGGTGGAAGCGCTGGCGCTGTCCTATGGCGGTTCGACCTGGATGGGCAGTTTCGTCAACCTGGTCGGCCTGGCCGGCTTGATCGCGAGCTTTTTCTCGATTATCTACGCCTATTCGCGGCAGATCTTCGCCTTGTCCCGTGCCGGCTACCTGCCGCGCAAACTGTCCCAGACCAACAAGAGCAAGGCACCGGTACTGGCCCTGGTGATCCCCGGCATTATCGGTTTCGGCCTGTCGCTGACCGGCCAAGGGGATTTGTTGATTCTTGTGGCCGTGTTTGGCGCGACCATTTCCTACGTGCTGATGATGGCCGCGCACATCACCCTGCGCATCCGTCGCCCCAAAATGGACCGGCCTTATCGCACGCCAGGTGGCATCTTCACCTCCGGTGTCGCCCTGGTACTGGCCTGCGTGGCCGTCGTTGCGGGCTTTCTGGTGGATCCACGGGTGGTGATTGGCGCCGCGATCATCTATGGAGTATTAATTGCTTACTTTGCTTTCTACAGTCGGCATCACTTGGTAGCAGGCACGCCCGAAGAAGAATTCGCCGCGATCCAGGCCGCAGAGGCCGCCTTGCACTAACTGCCGTAAACCTCGACGCGGGTTCCTCTCCTGCCCGCGTCGTCAAGGAGACACTGTATGGCAAGCTTTTCCCACGCGGTCGGTGCACAAACCTACCGCTTCGACAGCCTCAAGGACGTGATGGCCAAGGCCAGTCCCGCCCGCTCCGGGGACTTCCTCGCCGGCGTTGCCGCGCAGAACGACGGTGAGCGGGTGGCGGCACAAATGGCCTTGGCCAATATTCCGCTCAAGCACTTCCTCGAAGAAGCGCTGATCCCCTATGAAAGCGATGAAGTCACGCGGCTGATCATCGACACCCACGACAAGCAGGCTTTCGCCGTGGTCAGCCACCTGACCGTCGGCGGCCTGCGCGACTGGCTGCTCAGCGACGCTGCAGATGAACAATCCCTACGCGCATTGGCGCCGGGGCTGACACCGGAAATGGCAGCGGCGGTGTCGAAGATCATGCGCGTGCAGGACCTGGTCCTGGTGGCGCAGAAGATCCGGGTGGTCACCCGGTTTCGCGGCACCCTGGGCCTGCGCGGACGCCTGTCGACCCGCCTGCAACCCAACCACCCGACCGACGAGCCGGCGGGTATCGCTGCGAGCATTCTCGACGGCCTGCTCTACGGTAACGGCGACGCCATGATCGGCATCAACCCGGCCACCGACAGCATCGCCTCGATCTGCGCCATGCTGGAGATGCTCGACGCAATCATCCAGCGCTACGAAATCCCCACCCAGGCCTGTGTACTGACCCACGTCACCACGTCCATCGAAGCCATCAACCGCGGCGTGCCGCTGGACCTGGTGTTCCAGTCGATTGCCGGCACCGAGGCGGCCAACGCCAGTTTCGGCATCAGCCTGAGCGTACTGCAGGAAGGTTACGAGGCGGGTTTGAGCCTGAACCGGGGCACCTTGGGCCAGAACCTGATGTATTTCGAAACCGGCCAGGGCAGTGCCTTGTCGGCCAACGCGCATTTTGGCGTCGACCAGCAAACCTGCGAAACCCGCGCCTATGCGGTGGCCCGGCATTTCAAGCCGTTTCTGGTCAACACCGTGGTCGGTTTTATCGGCCCCGAGTACCTGTACAACGGCAAGCAGATCATCCGCGCCGGCCTTGAAGACCACTTCTGCGGCAAGCTGCTGGGCGTGCCCATGGGCTGCGACATCTGCTACACCAACCACGCCGAAGCCGACCAGGACGACATGGACACCCTGCTGACCCTGCTGGGTGTCGCAGGGATCAACTTCATCATGGGCATCCCCGGCTCCGACGACATCATGCTCAACTACCAGACCACCTCGTTCCACGACGCCTTGTACGCTCGCCAGACATTGGGTTTAAAGCCGGCGCCGGAGTTTGAACAGTGGCTGGCCAAAATGGGCATCTTTACGCAAGCCGACGGCAAGGTGCGCTTCGGCAACAGCCTGCCACCGGCGTTTCGCCACGCCCTGGCGCAACTGGGATGAAGGAGCCGCCTGTGCAACTCGACCTGCCTGAAAACCCGTGGCTGGAACTGCGCCGCCTGACCCCGGCGCGAATTGCCCTGGGCCGCACCGGCACCAGCATTCCCACCAACGCCCAACTTGATTTCCAATTTGCCCACGCCCAGGCACGGGACGCGGTGCACCTGCCCTTCGACCACGGCGGCCTGAGCAGTCAGTTGGCCGAGCGTGGGCGCGATAGCCTGTTGCTGCACAGCGCGGCAACCGACCGGCACAGCTATCTGCAACGTCCGGATCTGGGGCGGCGTTTGAGTGACGAATCGGCCCAAAGCCTGCGGGATTACGCGGCTGCGCATCCGGGCGGCATGGACCTGGCGGTCGTGGTGGCGGACGGTCTGTCGGCGCTGGCAGTGCATAAACATACGTTGCCGTTTCTGACGCGCATGGAAGAACAGACCCACGCCGAAGGGTGGTCCTTGTCGCCGGTGATCCTGGTGGAACAGGGCCGCGTGGCGGTCGCGGATGAAATCGGGCAACTGCTCGGCGCCAAGATGGTGGTGATCCTCATCGGTGAACGGCCGGGGCTCAGTTCGCCGGACAGTTTGGGGCTGTACTTCACCTACAACCCCAAGGTCGGCCTCACCGATGCCTATCGCAACTGCATCTCCAATGTACGTTTGGAAGGCCTGAGCTATGGCATGGCGGCCCATCGCCTGCTGTACTTGATGCGAGAGGCGTGTCGCCGGCAGCTGTCGGGGGTCAACCTGAAGGACGAGGCGCAGGTTCAGACCCTTGAATCCGACAACCCGGACCTGATGAAGGGCAATTTCCTGCTCAGCCCACCCACCGACTGATCCCGGCACGATTGCGCTTTTTCGCGCCTTTAGGCAGCATCAAGTCACGGCCGCTCGTGTGGTCATACCCCATTTGGAAGTTGAGGCCTGGCATGCGGATTACTCAAGCGACCCTGGAACACCTGGACCTGTTGACCCCGTTGTTTGTCAAGTACCGCGAGTTCTACGGGGCCCTGCCCTTTCCGGATTCGTCACGGGCCTTCCTGGAAAAGCGCCTGCGCCGCAAGGAGTCGGTGATCTACCTGGCCCTCGCCGATGACGACGACAAACGCGTGCTCGGGTTTTGCCAGCTTTACCCGAGCTTTTCCTCGCTGTCGCTTAAACGCGTGTGGATCCTCAACGACATCTATGTGGCCGAAGACGCGCGCCGGCAACTGGTGGCGGATAACCTGATGCGCACGGCGAAGAAGATGGCCAAGGAAACCCACGCGGTGCGGCTGCGGGTATCGACCAGCAGTGATAACCAGGTGGCGCAGAAGACGTACGAGTCCATCGGGTTTCGTGAAGACACCGAGTTCAAGAACTATACCTTGCCGATCAGCGAAGACTGACGCCCTGACACCATGGACACCTTGTGGGAGGGGGCTTGCCCCCGATAGCGGTTTGTCAGTCAGACTATTTATAACTGACACACCGCTTTCGCGAGCAAGCCCGCTCCCACATTGAATTTCTGGCGATCTTCAGACCTCACGCCGCGACATCCCCCGCTACAAAACCAACAGGCTTTTCACCTCTCAATCCGTATAATGCGGACCTTTCAGGGTTGTAAGAAACACTACATACACGTGTAGCCTTATTACCCGAGCTTCCGCACAGGCCTGCCGAGTCGGGCCGTTCACACAGGTGCCATCCATGGATTTCAACCCGCTCGACCTTATCCTGCATCTCGACGTGTACCTCGACATGCTGGTAACCAACTACGGTCCGTGGATATACGCCATTCTGTTCCTGGTCATCTTTTGCGAAACCGGCCTGGTGGTCATGCCGTTCCTGCCGGGTGATTCGCTGCTGTTTATCGCCGGTGCGGTCGCTGCAGGCGGCGGCATGGACCCGGTATTGCTGGGCGGGCTGCTGATGCTGGCGGCAATCCTCGGCGACAGTACCAATTACGTGATCGGGCGAACGGCGGGCGAACGCCTGTTCAGCAACCCGAACTCGAAAATCTTCCGCCGCGACTACCTGCAAAAAACCCACGACTTCTACGACAGGCACGGCGGCAAGACCGTGACCCTGGCGCGCTTCCTGCCGATCCTGCGCACCTTTGCGCCGTTCGTTGCCGGCATCGCGAAAATGCCCTATGCACGCTTCTTCGGTTTCAGCGTGCTGGGCACCATCCTCTGGGTCGGCGGCCTGGTGACCCTGGGCTACTTCTTCGGCAACGTGCCATTTATCAAGAAAAACCTCTCGCTGCTGGTGGTGTTCATCATCCTGCTGTCGCTGGTGCCGATGATCATTGGCGTGTTCCGCAGCCGCTTTGGTCGCACGTCTTCAGAAGCCAAGTCGCAGTAACCCGCCATGTGGTCCCTCAGTGCCTGGCGGCGCCGGCGCCTGCTGGCCAAGCACCCGATTGCCGATGACACCTGGCAGCGGGTGCGCGACCACCTGACCTTCCTCGACGGCATCAGTGCCGAGCAGGACCAGTGGCTGCGCGAAGCCTGCGTGGTGTTCCTCGCCGAAAAACACCTCACCGCACTGCCCGGCGTCGAGCTGCACCAGGAACAACGCCTGCTGCTCGCCGCCCAGGCGCAATTGCCGTTGATGAACCTGGGCGACCTCGACTGGTACCAGGGTTTCCATGAAATCGTGCTGTACCCCGACGACTTCCTCAGCCCTCAGCGCCATCGCGACAGCAGCGGCATCGAACACGAGTGGGACGGCGAACACAGCGGCGAAGCCTGGCAGCAAGGCCCGGTGATCCTTGCCTGGCCCGGCGTACTGGCCAGCGGTCAGTGGGAAGGCTACAACCTGGTGATCCACGAACTGGCCCACAAGCTGGACATGCTCAACGGCGACGCCAACGGCCTGCCGCCGCTGCACCACGACATGCGCGTGCGGGAGTGGGCCAGCGTGATGCAGGGTGCTTATGACGACCTCAATCGCCAGCTGGACGCCAACCCCGATGCAGAGACGGAGATAGACCCCTACGCGGCGGAAAACCCGGCGGAGTTCTTTGCGGTCACCAGCGAATATTTTTTCAGCGCCCCGGATTTACTCGTCAACAGTTATCCACAGGTGTACGCCCAACTCAGCCGCTTTTACCGCCAGGATCCCTTGGCCCGCCTGACCCGACTGCAAGCGCACGACCCGCGTTATCAGCCACAAGGCGAATGACCGTACGACGTCTGGCGCATGGCATCGCCGTCAGAATATGCCTATAATCGCCGCCACTTTTAGGCCAATCCGGCCATGTCATATGGCCAACTACGGGGGCAACGCCCAATGAGCTACAGCAAGATTCCGGCTGGCAAAGACCTGCCGAACGACATCTACGTCGCCATCGAGATTCCGGCCAACCACGCGCCGATCAAATACGAAATCGACAAAGACAGCGACTGCCTGTTCGTTGACCGTTTCATGGCCACCCCGATGTTCTACCCGGCCAACTACGGTTTTATCCCGAACACCCTGGCCGACGACGGCGACCCCCTCGACGTGCTGGTCGTAACCCCTTACCCGGTTACCCCAGGCTCGGTCATCCGCGCTCGCCCGGTCGGCATCCTGAACATGACCGACGACGGTGGTGGCGATGCCAAAGTGATCGCCGTGCCACACGACAAGCTGTCCCAGCTGTACGTGGACGTGAAGGAATACACCGACCTGCCGCCACTGCTGCTGGAACAGATCAAGCACTTCTTCGAGAACTACAAAGACCTCGAAAAAGGCAAATGGGTGAAGATCGACGGTTGGGGCAACGCAGACGCCGCCCGCGCCGAAATCATGAAGTCGGTCGCTGCCTACAAAGGCTGATACCTGCTACTCATTGCCTCGGCAATTGAAAAAGCCCCGATTATTCGGGGCTTTTTTTGTGGGAAAAATTAAACGACCAGTTCAATGTTTTATAAACTTAGTTTAACCACAGTTCAAATCCGAACTAACAAGCTACAACTAAGCAAAAACCTACAGGCCTAACTCAACGCATGGTTTATTTGATGTGTTTTCTCGGCCAGTAAACTCTGCGTTTATGAATACATCAGGTGATCGCTTAAAAGCGCTATTACGGGAAGTTCATCTTTCCGCCTCCGACTTCGCCAAGAACCGTGGTGTCACGCCTCAACACGTGAACAACTGGTTCAAACGCGGTGTACCCATGGGCCGACTCAACGAGATCGCAGAACTGCTGTGCATCTCCAGCCGTTGGCTACGCACCGGCGAAGGCCCCAAACACCCACCGGCCAACTTCCTGCTGGAAGGCCCCGGCACCAGGAAAGGACTCCCCGCCCGCGAAGAAACTGGCAAATACCTCACAGGCCCCGCCTGCCGCCCGGAAAAAATCGACGTGGAAATCCCCCTCCACCCCACCTTCACCTCAACCGAACGCATCCGCGTCTCCCTGCACACCCTCGAAACCCTCAACGTCAACCCCGACCGCGCGCTGGGCGCCTACATGGTCGACAACAGCATGATCGACATCATCCAACAAGGCGCCACCCTCGCCATCGACAAAGGCCGCACCCAAATCATCGACGGCGAAATCTACGCGGTCGAACACGACGGAATGCTCCGCATCAAATACCTCTACAACCGCCCTGGAGGTGGCTTGCGCATGCGCAGCCACAATGCCGGTGAACATCCGGACGAATACCTGACCCACGAACAACGGTTTGAGCAGAACTTCCAGATCGTGGGGTGGGTGTTCTGGTGGTCTACCCTCAATAACCGCCGCCCACCCGTGCCGCTGGATGAGCATCTTTTGGGCTGGGAAGGCTCTAAATCGGATCCGGAGGTGGGCAACTGAGGTGAATGTGGGTATCATGCGCCGCACATTTGGCAGGGGGTGGCTTTGCGCTATCCACCCTGCTCGGCGATGCGGAGGATTTCCCGCAGATGCCCCTACTATTCAGCCCGACGCAATGTGGGCTGAGCGATTTGAAGGCTGCTGAGGTTTGTCAAAAACAAGCTGAGGCGGTCACAGAGAAGCCGGCCACAAGCCGGCTTTTTAATGCTCACAAAAACCACAAACCAAATTTATCCAACAGCTGTTGGATCATTGAATAGCCAAAGCGGGCAAGACTATCGCCTCGCCTGTCTCTCAGCGGCACTATCTATGCTGCATGCCCCTGGAGCACGATCCGCCACCAACTGCGTCATGTCTACAATAAAGGCAATACGGCCACCCAAGGCGCACCATCGATTCAATGTGCACTGAGAGATCAGCCCTTCTGGCCCTTTAAGCTCCAGCCTCAATCCAATATCAAATGCGGCAAAAACCGGCTCGAATCCTTGGTAATCAAACTATTATCCTCCCGCACCCCAATTCCCGCCGCCTGGTCCCCAATCACCCAAGACCCAATCAACGTGTAGCTGTCCCCAAACCGCGGCAGCGGTGCGAACTCCTGAAGAATAAACGGCGCATCCGTATAAGGACCGTCCTCTTTCACGATCAGCCCATCAGCCGTCTGCAGCTCGATATTCGCCCCTTCCCGCGAGAAGAATGGCTTGCGCACCCATCCCTTCGGCACAGCTTTACCCGGTTCGGTATCCAGGTGGGCCGCGAGCAGATTCGGGTGGCCTTTGTTGAATTCCCACAGCAGCGGCAGGATGCCTTTATTGGAAATGATGGATTTCCACGCTGGCTCGAAAAACTGGGTGTCGCTCTCGGCAATCGCGGCGCCGAAGGGTTCGTGGAAGATGAATTCCCAGGCGTGCAGTTTGAACAGGTGGGGAATCCAGCGGTCCTGGAGATCGACGAAGCGGCCTTCGCGGGTCAGGCCGATGTCTTCGATGTCGATGTGGCGTGATTCGATGCCGACTTTTTCCGCGACGAGGCGCAGGTAGTCGGTGGTGCCTTTGTCTTCGACCGAGTCTTTCATCGAGGCGAAGTAGAACGGCTGGTTGATCTGCAGTTGGGCGAAGGCCTGGTGCAGCTTGGTGTCGATGCTGTTGAACTGGTCGGCATGCTTGGGCAGCAGGCCGCGTTCGATGCATTGCTCGAGCCAGCCCCACTGGAACGCCGCGGCCTCGTAGAGGCTGGTCGGTGTGTCGTAGTTGAGTTCCAGCAGCTTGGCGGGGCCGGTGCCGTTGTAGGAGAAGTCCATGCGCCCGTACAGGTGCGGGTGGCCTTCGAGCCATGAGGTTTTGATCATGTCGAAGAAGGGCGCGGGGATGCTCAGGCGTTCGAGCAGTTCTTCGCTCTGGACCACGCGGGCGACGAGGTCCATGCACATGTCATGGATCTCGGTGGTCGGGTCTTCGAGGTCGTGCTCGATTTGCTTGAGCGTGAACTGGTAATAAGCGCGCTCGTCCCAGTAGGGTTCGTTGTCGATGGTATGGAACAGAAAGCCGAGGTTTTCAGCCGTCTGTTTCCAGTCATGACGCTCTGCGCAATGGATTTTCTTCATGGCCCGGTTTCCTTAACTGCTCGACCCGCCGCCGCCCCAGCCGCTGCGTGCGCTGGCCTTGCTGCCGAAGCCGCCACGGGAGGTGGCCGACGCTACGGAGCTCGACTGGCTGGAGGTGCGCAGCGTGTTGGTGTAATTGCTGCTGCCGTACCGGGCTTGATTCGAGCGGCCAAACGTCGCGCCACTGGAGACGCGCTGGTTGAGCGTGGAGTTGCCGTAGTTACCGCGATCATCGCGATAGCGATACACCGGCTCGGAGCGGTAGCTGTTGCGATTACTGCTCAGCATGTTGCCGATCAGCAGACCGGTCAGCAGGCTGCTGGTGGAGAAGCCGGAGCCGCCGCTTGCCTGAGCGTTGCCCGCCTGGGCGTTGGCCGCGTCGACCTGGGATTGTGTCACCTGGCCTTCGGCGGTCAGTTCGAAACCGCCCAGCTTGGGAATGAACTGGCCATTGGAGTCCAGTTGGCACCAGCCGGCGACAAAGTCGGCATCGCAATCGGCCTGGCTGGCGTATACCGGGGCGATGCGGCGATGCTCGGCCATGGCCGTCATGTAGGCATCCGAACAGACGTCCACCGGAAGCTTTTCATCGGCACATTGCTGCACCGACTGGAAGTTGTACTTCTTCTGCAAATCGTAGGTTTTTTCCGTCGGCCCGCAACCGGATATCGCCATGGCGACCGACGCTGCCAGCGAAAGCTGGACGTACTTGCTTCGTTTCATCGGGAGCTCCGTGCGCAATCAGTTCTGGGTAGGTGTCATGCAGGCGGCATTCAACATGCCGACGCTGATGGCCACCGCCGCCACGTAGATGCCCGCTGCAAGCTCGCCTCTCTTGATGCGCTCGGAAGTGCCCTTGAGCACGAGACTGGTGAGCAGAAACGCCAGGAGTTGGACGACGGCTGCGATCACCGCCCAGACGACGAAGTCGAGGATGCTGATCGAGTAGGCAATCACGTTGCTGGCCGGAATGGCGAAACCGACGATGGCGCCGCCCAGGGCGACCGCTGCGGAAACGTTGCCCGCCCGGATCAGCTCGAACTCCTTGTGCGGGGTGACGCGGGTGTAGATGAACTGGAACAGCGCAAACAGTACGGCAGCCCCCAGGATGTAGGTGACAAACCCGAGCACGGCGGCTTTGTTCAGGGAGATGGAGAGAGCTTCTAGCATGGATTTCTTCCTTTTTTAGAGCGCATTCAAGTCGGTTGTGTACAGCGAAATGCCCAGGGAGGTGCTCAGGCTGACGGTGCCTTCAGCGTCTTCTTCGACAGAGAACAGCAGAAACTCGCGGCGATCGGTCAGGCCGGTGTCACGGGCATATAGCATCGAACGGTGCTCGACGCTGTAGGAGTCCTCGGGGTTTATCACGTGCTCGCTCATGGCCACCAATTCCGTCTGGCCAGCCTCGCTGCCCCACACGCGCGCGTATTCGACGCCGTTGTGGGTGTAGGTCGGCAACCCGATCGGACTCTGCGGCCCCGCCAGCCGGCGCAATTCAGCTTCGCTGCTGATAGTGACGTAGCTCAGGTAGTTGAACAGGATCACAGACTCGACCTGCCCGGCGATGTCGCCCGTGGTGTGCACCTGCAGCCAGTAATCCTCGTCGTTCATGTAGTAGCGCGACAGCCAGGTCGACTGCCCGAGGTCAACGGTGCCGTTACTCCAGATTTCCTGGGAGCCGGGGATAACCACCGTGGTTTTCCCGTCGAGCAACAACTTCAGGGTCGTGTCGAATATCACGCCTTTGCCCGGCGCCAGGCCAAGCGGCCCGGTGGTCGGCAGCGGTTCGGCGGCGCCTTTCGAGTGTGTATTCGCTTGCGGGGCCTCAAGCCCCATCAACTGTTTAAACCATCCCATTGGAGATTTCCTTGAGGCGGGTGGAGGCAATGTAGAAGAGCTCGCCGCCTTCAACACGCGTGGCACTGGGCGGGTTGATCGACGGTTGCGGGGCACCTTTGGCGCGATAGCCGATGAGGGTGGCGTTGTGGCGCTCTTTCATCTGGGTGTACAGATCGCCAAACGTGGCTTCAAACGCCTCGGGCAATCTCATCAGGTATTGGGTGGCGCCCTGCCCCACGCACAGCAGCTCATTAATGACCACCGACGAGCCCGGGTCCTGAGAGGCGCGCACCAGCATTTCGATAGCCATGCTTGAGGTGCATTCCAGGCTGGGGGCGTAGGAACTGGCCAGTGCGGCGATCTCACTTGCATTGAAGTGGGCGACCACGTGCCCGACCGGATTCAATTGATTCACCGCCAGCACGGTGGCCAGCGTCAGATCGTCAGACGGGGTTCGCACCAGCACACGCTCGGCACCGGGCACACCGGCACGCAGCAACAGCGCTGTGGAGGACAAGCTCTCACCACGGATAAAGGCCGCCTTGCCTGGCATCGGGTTTTCTTCGAGGGTGCAATCGCAGATGACGATCAGGTTGTCGTTCGAGGTTTCGTCTTGCAGCAACAACTCGATGACCCGTTCACTGGACGCGCCCTCCCAGCCAATGAGCACGGTATGGCCGATTTTGCCGGTGAAATCGCCTTTGCCCTTCATGCCTTTTCTCCATGCATCGATGACAGTGCTGGTGGTTTTGCCGATCGCCGCCGTCAGCAGCGCAATGCCCCCGAGCATGACCCAGGTCGCCACGAACAAGCGTCCCAAAGAGGTCTGCGGCGATAGATCGCCATAGCCGACGGTCAGCGTGGTGGTGAGATAGAAGTAAACGAACGTGGCGGGCGCGGTGAGGTGTTGTTCGCCCAGAACCACCAGGCCCAGATAAGCCGTGCTCAGGTGTACCGCCAAGGCAACGACCAGGCCCGCCCAGCCAAAGCGGTGAAAGAGGGACGCGGCGTACCTGCGCAACAAAAGAAAAATCGGCATTGCGTCCCTGACTCCCTGGGTGCTCAAGTGCGTTCAGCCGGCATTAAACCTGCTGCGTGGTTGAGAGAGAAGTACCTTGGCGGCAATAAATCCGGCGAAGGCACCAAACAGATGCCCTTCGAAGGAAACGCCTTGGCGAGGCAGGAAGCCAAGGACCAGTCCGCCATACAGTACCGCCACCACACCGGCCGTGATCAGGTTGCTCCAGCTCCTGTGGAACCAGGCGCGAGACAACAGGTAGGCCCACAACCCGAACACCCAGCCGCTGGCCCCGACGTGCACACCCGCAAAACCGAACAGCCAGACCAGCGAACCGCCCAGCAGGATGATGATCGCGCTGACGGTCACAAACCGATTGAGCCCTTCGATCATCACCAGGCTGCCCAGGATCACAAAGGCAATCAGGTTGGCGCTCAGGTGGGCAAACGACCCGTGCAAAAACGGTGAGGTGAGGATGCCGGGCAGGCCCTGCAGCGTTCTCGGGATCAGGCCGAACGTCATCAGGCTGTAACCGGTCGCGGCATTGAGCAGTTGCAGCGCGACCATGAACAGCGCCAGGCCTGCGATTGTCTTGAAACCCTTCAGGGCATCCATCCTGACCTCGAGGTAAAAAAGAAGGGCAGACACTGCCCTTCCTGCGGCGACGTTGCTTACTCGGCCGATTTTTGCTTCAGACGCTCCAGAATCGCATTGGCGCTGCCTTCGTTCGGCGTGATGCCGGCGTCGCGCAGCTTGCGCTCCAGGTCGGTCCCGGTCGATGCATCTGCCAGTTCATCCTGGGCTTGCAGTTCAGCGGCGCGTTGCTGCTGCTTGGCCTGCAAGCGATTCAGCGTACCGACGGCGGTTTCCAGCTTGCCGTTGGCACCGCCGCTGGCGATGGAAGCGCTGACCTGGGCCTTCTGTACGCTGTCGCGCGCCTTGGCCATGTCCACTTGCTGGCGCAGGCTTTTGATCCGGCTTTCGGCCTTGGTGATGTCCTTGCGCATGCCTTCCGCATAGCCACCGAACTCGGTGGCTTGCTTATGCTCGACATCCCGCTCGTTGGTCAGGGTCGAGATGGCTTCGGCGACTTCCAGGGCGAGGTCTTCACGATTGGCCTGCAGGGCAGCCACGGCCTTGGACTCCAGGTCCTTGATCTTGGCGTCGTACTCGTTGACGCGATCAGTCGCCAGTTTGTGCTTGGCCATGATGCTCACCAGCTCACGCTTGGCGTTGGCCAGCGCGGTGTCGGCATCGCGGATTTCCTGATCGAGGATGCGCAGGGCCTGTTGGTCGACGATCGATTCGCCGACTTCGTTGGCACCGCCACGCAGCGCGGTGAACAATTTGCTCCAGATGGACTGAGTCATTGGATACTCCCGAATACTTAATTGAAGAAACGTTCGAAGGCTTCGCTGGCGCGCTGCACGTTGTCGACCAGGGTTTTCACCTCGGTGACGATATTGGTCAGGCTGGAATCGGAGCTCAATGCACCGAACATGTTGTAGACCACTTGCCCGTTAGGCATGGACTCGATGCCGATTGAGGACAGCGGGAACATTTCCCGGCTGCGCAACACCGCGTCATTGAATTTTGCGACATCGTTGATGGACTCGACATCGACCAGCACGGTGTCGACGATGATCTGCTCGCCCACCACCGCGATGTAAATCGGCAGGCCACCGAAGTCGTTCATTTCCAGCTTGATGCTGGACTCGGAGCCTTGAACCAGAGAAAGCGTAATGTCCTTGGACACCACGTCATCCAGGGCCTGAAGAGCGGTGAAGAGGCGATCGATATTCCAGTTGGTACCTGCGCTCATGAAATTCTCCGACATGAATGAGCCAGCCAGAATCGGCTGGCGAAGCTGTTTCTCCATCTGCTTGAGCAAGCTTCGGTTTTCGGGAAGCACCCAAGTCTCGTGTTTCACATAGCCGGCGGCCGCCAGGCCTGCACGCATCTGCTTCATGTAAAAGCTCGATGGCTTTTTGGCGGACGGCTTCAAGCGCTCTCCCTTGAGGCTTGCTGAATCGGTATCGGGCCCTTTAGGCGGACTCGATGGAGAGCTGCTTTCCATGGTACTGACCTCGCTGTGAAAAACTCACGCGTGAGAAAATCTACAGGCATTTTTTGCCACACTCAATAGCTCACGCGTGAGATTTTTTGACTTACTTTTTCGATCATCAAAAGGACAAATCCTGCTGACAACCCATGAATTGTCGCCTTTGAGTTGACGGTATTACTCATTCCAGCCGATTTATCCCCCAGCATCCACCCATTAATCTGTGCCCATGTTGAACGCAACGCCCAACCAACCTGAACAAAAAAGGATTCAACCATGAGCACTCCAACCTACAACCGCTTGAACAAAGACGACGCCGTAGTCCTGCTGGTCGACCACCAGACCGGCCTGATTTCCCTGGTGCAGGACTTCTCGCCCAACGAGTTCAAGAACAACGTGCTGGCCCTGGCCGACCTGGCCAAGTTCTTCAACCTGCCGACCATCCTCACCACCAGCTTCGAACAAGGCCCCAACGGCCCGCTGGTACCGGAGTTGAAAGAGATGTTCCCGGACGCGCCGTACATCGCCCGCCCCGGCCAGATCAATGCCTGGGACAACGAAGACTTCGTCAAGGCAATCAAGGCCACCGGCCGCAAGCAGATCATCATCGCCGGCGTGGTCACGGATGTATGCGTAGCGTTCCCGACCTTGTCGGCGCTGGCGGAAGGGTTTGAGGTGTTTGTGGTGACCGATGCCTCCGGCACGTTCAACACCACGGTGCAGCAGGCGGCGTGGAGCCGGATGACCCAGGCCGGTGCACAGTTGATGAATTGGTTCTCGGTAGCCTGTGAGCTGCACCGCGACTGGCGCAACGATATCGAAGGCCTGGGGAATTTGTTGTCCCAGCGCATTCCTAACTATCGCAACTTGATGAATGGGTATGCGGCGCTGACGGCTCATCAGAAGTAAGTCAGCCGAGATTCGCGATAAGCCTGCCCTGAAAAGCAGGCTTTCGTTATTCAACCGAGCGTCCAACTTAAAGAACCACAGTGCACTGCTCTTCGATCAGCATGATCGCCATTTAAAGTAGCCCCCAACTGTGATTTGGGGCTGACTATTACGCGACCTTCGTAAGCCCTTTCTGATTTTCCCCACCGTTCATCCAGCCGCTTTTTACTGCGGCAGACAAATTTCACATCACAAAAACTACAGAAAACACCGATCACCAGACTAGACCCTGAGCCGAATCCGCAGCACAATCGGCTCACAAAATGAGCCGAATAACCTCTTTATTCGGCTCACGCACCCAGGCATTCCACCATGGCTCATCCGCACTGGATCTGGCAACACGCCGACTGGCCTCACTTCCACTGGCAACCCGGTCGCCTCGCGGCTTTGCTGCGCGAATGCGGACAAGCCCAGGGCAAGTTGTTGGGCATGCTCGGCTCCGTCAGCCAGGCAGTCAGCGCACAGAATGAACTGGATGCGCTGCTGCAAAATATCCTGACGTCCTCGGCGATTGAGGGTGAGCAGTTGAATGTCGGCTCGGTGCGCTCGTCCCTGGCAAGGCGGATGGGCCTGGAAGCGGTGGAAGACGGTCAGGTAAGCCGCCGCAGCGAAGGCCTCGCCGAGTTGATGATGGATGCCACTCAACAATTCACCCAGCCGTTTACCCTCGCTCGCCTATTGAACTGGCATCACTTATTGTTCCCGGCCCCGGAAGCGGGCTATGCCGCTCGAGCGCTCAATATTGGATCCTTGAGGGGAGATGAGCCGATGCAAGTGGTGTCGGGCCGGCTTGATCGGCCGACCGTGCATTTCGAGGCCCCGCCACGTCTGGGACTGGAGCAGGCACTGGCGGATTTCCTGGAGTGGTTCGAAATCAGCCGCGATCAGCCGGAACTGGACCCATTGGTACGCGCCGGCGTCGCGCACTTCTGGTTTGTCACACTGCACCCCTTCGATGACGGCAATGGTCGCCTGACACGCGCTATCACCGATTTGGCACTGGCCCAGGGTGAACACCAGGCCATCCGTTTCTATGCCATGTCAGCCAGCATCCTCGAAGACCGCACCGGCTACTACAACGCGCTGGAATCCAGCCAGAAGGCCTCCCTGGATATCACTGCCTGGCTGGAGTGGTTCCTTAAAACCCTGTTACGCAGCGTGCAGCAGGCCATGGCGCGGATTGACCGGGTGCTGGAAAGTAGTCGGTTCTGGCAGCAACACCGCGACGTCCCTTTGTCGGCTGAACAGATCAAGGTCCTCAATCGACTGCTCGACGGTGGTGAGAAGGGCTTCGAACACGGCATCAGCGCGGCGCAGTACCAGGCGGTGGCAAAGGTCTCCAAGGCGACAGCGACGCGACACCTGGCGGACCTGCTGGAAAAAAACTGCCTGGTCCGTCTCCCCGGAGGCGGCCGCAGCACGCGTTATCAGGTCAATACAGGGGGCGAGTGACACTCTACTCATTTGCCCGCTCATTTGCCCAGAATCCCCATGTCTGCTAGTGTCGCGCCGGTTTACCGTCTACCGGAATAGCCGCCATGGCCCGCAAAAAAGTTGCACTCGATTTCGAACAATCCCTCGCCGACCTGCAAACATTGGTCGAGCGTCTGGAGAACGGCGAGTTGTCGCTGGAGGACTCGCTGACGGCGTTTGAGCAAGGCATCGGCCTGACCCGTGACTGCCAGAGCGCGTTGGCGCAGGCGGAGCAGAAGGTCCAGGTATTGCTGGAGCGTGACGGAGAGTTGGCCGAAGAACCTTTCGACGCGGAACAGCCGGAATGATCGACGCGTATCAGGCCAGTAGCCAAGCCCGGGTGAATGCGGCGCTGGAGCCCTTGTTTGTTGCGCCAAGCCCGGAAATGAAGCGTCTGTATGAAGCCATGCGCTACAGCGTGATGAATGGCGGCAAGCGCGTACGCCCGTTGCTGGCGTATGCGGCCTGTGAAGCGCTGGGCGCGCCGGCCGAGCAGGCCAACGGTGCCGCCTGTGCGGTCGAGTTGATTCACGCGTATTCCCTGGTACACGACGATTTGCCGGCGATGGACGATGACGATCTGCGTCGTGGCCAGCCCACCACCCATAAAGCCTTTGATGAAGCTTATGCGATCCTCGCCGGCGACGGCTTGCAGAGCCTGGCGTTCAGCGCGTTGCTGGACCCACGCCTGAGCAGCGTCAACGCCGAGATCCGCCTGCGCATGGTCACCGCACTGGCCCTGGCTGCCGGCCCTGCGGGCATGGTGGGCGGGCAGGCGATCGACATGGGTTCGGTCAGCGTCAAGCTGGATCAAAAAGCCCTTGAGCACATGCACCGCCACAAGACCGGCGCACTGATCGAAGCCGCCGTGCACTTGGGCGCCCTGGCCAGCGGGCGTGCCGAAACCGCGCAATTGGCGGCCCTGCAGACCTATTCCCGGGCCATTGGCCTGGCGTTCCAGGTGCAGGACGACATTCTCGACGTGGAAAGCGATACCGCCACCCTGGGCAAACGCCAGGGCGCCGATATCGCACGGGACAAACCGACTTATCCTGCGCTGCTCGGGCTGCAAGCCGCCAAGGGCTACGCCGTGGAACTACGCGATCAAGCGTTGGACGCCCTGCGACCTTTCGACGCGGCGGCCGAGCCGCTGCGTGACCTGGCGCGGTATATCGTCGAACGCCGCCACTGATTACGGCGGCCATTGCAGCCGCATATCGGCCAAGTTCGGCGCTCTGCGTGGGCAGTTTGCGATGCTTGAGGTAAACTGCCGCCTCTTCTATACCTATAACGATTCGCCTGATGCCCACGACGTTTCAAGAGATTCCCCGCAAGCGCCCGTCCACGCCCCTGCTCGACCGTGCTGCCACGCCGGACGGCCTGCGTCGTCTGGGTGAAGCCGAGCTGGAAACCCTGGCCGATGAGTTGCGCCTGGAATTGCTCTACACGGTCGGCCAGACCGGTGGGCATTTCGGTGCCGGCCTGGGTGTCATCGAGCTGACCATCGCGTTGCACTACGTGTTCGACACCCCGGATGACCGGCTGGTGTGGGACGTGGGCCATCAGGCGTATCCGCACAAGATCCTCACGGGCCGCCGCGAGCGCATGGGCACGCTGCGCCAGAAGGACGGCGTTGCCGCCTTCCCACGCCGCGCCGAAAGCGAGTACGACACCTTTGGCGTCGGCCACTCCAGCACCTCGATCAGCGCAGCGCTGGGCATGGCGATTGCCGCCCGCCTGCAAGGCAGCGACCGCAAGGCAATCGCCGTGATCGGTGATGGCGCGCTGACTGCCGGCATGGCCTTCGAAGCGCTGAACCATGCGCCGGAAGTGAACGCCAACATGTTGGTGATCCTCAACGACAACGACATGTCGATCTCGCGCAATGTCGGTGGCCTGTCCAATTACCTGGCCAAGATTCTCTCCAGCCGCACCTACGCCAGCATGCGTGAAGGCAGCAAGAAGGTGCTCTCGCGTCTGCCCGGCGCGTGGGAAATTGCCCGGCGCACCGAAGAATATGCCAAGGGCATGCTGGTCCCCGGCACGCTGTTCGAAGAGCTGGGCTGGAACTACATCGGCCCCATCGACGGCCATGACCTGCCCACGCTGATCGCCACGCTGCGCAATATGCGTGACCTCAAGGGCCCGCAGTTCCTGCACATCGTCACCAAGAAAGGCAAAGGCTTCGCCCCGGCGGAAGTCGATCCGATCGGCTACCACGCGATCACCAAGCTGGAACCCCTGGACGCCCCCGCCGCTGCGCCGAAAAAAGCCAGCGGGCCGAAGTACTCCGGTGTGTTCGGCGAATGGCTGTGTGACATGGCCGCCGTCGACCCGCGCCTGGTGGGCATCACCCCGGCGATGAAGGAAGGCTCCGACCTGGTGGCGTTCAGCGAGCGTTTCCCGCTGCGCTATTTCGACGTGGCCATTGCCGAGCAGCACGCGGTGACCTTTGCCGCCGGCATGGCCTGTGAAGGCGCCAAGCCTGTCGTGGCGATCTACTCCACCTTCCTGCAGCGCGGTTATGACCAGTTGGTGCATGACGTCGCGGTGCAGAACCTCGACGTGCTGTTTGCCATCGACCGCGCCGGTCTAGTCGGCGAAGACGGCCCGACTCACGCGGGCAGCTTCGACCTGTCCTACTTGCGCTGCATTCCCGGCATGCTGGTAATGACGCCGAGCGACGAAAACGAACTGCGCAAGATGCTCAGCACCGGCCACCTGTATAACGGCCCGGCCGCCGTGCGTTACCCGCGGGGCAACGGCCCGAATGCGCTGATCGAGAAGGACCTGGAGCCGATCGAAATCGGCAAGGGCATTGTGCGTCGCCAGGGCAGCAGAACCGCATTCCTGGTGTTTGGCGTGCAATTGGCCGAAGCGCTCAAGGTGGCCGAGAAGATCGACGCCACCGTGGTCGACATGCGCTTCGTCAAGCCGCTGGATGAAGCCCTGGTGCGCGACATCGCCGGCAGTCATGAGCTGCTGGTGACCGTCGAGGAGAACGCCATCATGGGCGGTGCCGGTGCGGCGGTCAGTGAGTTCCTGGCGCGGGAAAACATCCTCAGGTCGGTGCTGCACCTGGGCTTGCCGGATACCTACGTCGAACACGCCAAGCCGGCGCAGATGCTGGCTGAATGCGGGCTGGATGAAGCAGGGATCGAGGCTTCGGTGCGCGAGCGCCTGGCGCTGCTGGCCCTGTAGAAACCGGAACCAAAATGTGGGAGGGGGCTTGCCCCCGATAGCGGTGGATCAGTTACAGCTACTGAGACTGACACACTGCAATCGGGGGCAAGCCCCCTCCTACATTTGATTGTGCCATCTTCAAACGCCATGGACAGCCCATGAAACACCTGTACCTTGCCCTGCCGCTTCTTCTGCCCTCCCCTGAATTGCTCGCCGACACCCGCGACAACGCCCTGAAACTCCCCGACGTCGTCATCAGCGCCAACCGCCAGGTCCAGGCACGCAACGACAGCAGCGCCGCCAACACCGTGTTCACCCGCGACGACATCGACCGCCTGCAACCCACCAGCCTCACCGACCTGCTCAGCCGTGTGCCCGGCGTACAAGTCGCCCCCTCCGGTGGCCGTGGCAGTTTGCCGGGCATCTACCTGCGGGGCACCAAGTCCGCCCAAAGCCTGGTGTTGGTCGACGGCCAGCGCATCGCCAACACCACCTCCGGCGACAGCGGCCTGCAATACCTCAGCGTCGACCAGATTGAGCGGGTGGAAGTGCTGCGCGGCTCGCGCTCGGTGATCTACGGCAGCGACGCGATCGGCGGCGTGATCCAGGTATTCACCCGGCGCAATGCCGCGCAAGGCGTGCAACCGCGGGTGAAACTCGGGTTCGGCAGCCACAACACCTGGGAGCGCAGCCTTGGCCTTTCGGGCGGTGACACACAGACGCGCTTCAACCTGGGCGCGAGCCTGGATGACACGGCCGGCATCAACTCAACCCGCCAGTCGTTCCCCAGCGACGGCGACCATGATGCTTATCGCAACCAGTCCGTGAGCCTGAACCTCAGCCACTCCTTCAGCGATGAACTGGAGGTGGGCTTCAATCTGTTGGATAACCGTGGCAAGTCGGAGTACGACAACAGCTTCGGCCGCTACGCCGCCACCACCGGGCAAACCGTCGGCCAGAAACCCTACACCGACTACGCCGTGAGCAGCGCCAGCGGCTATGTCGACGCCACGCTCAATGAGCACTGGCAATCGCGCCTGGAGCTGGGCCACAGCGAGAATCGCGACACCAAGCGCGACACCCTCAGCGATGATTTCAGCGTATTCAACACCTACCGCGACTCGGTCAACTGGCAGAACGACCTGACCCTGGACGATCAAAACAACCTGATCCTCGGCGGCGACTGGTACGAAGACCGCTTCCACGGCTCCACCACCTTTACCGAAAACAGCCGCTGGAACCGCGCCGCCTTTGTGCAGCATCGCTTTCACAGCGCGTGGTTTTCCACCGAACTGGGCCTGCGTCACGACCAGAACCAGCAGTTCGGCGGGCAGAACAGCTGGAGCGGCACCCTGACCTTGCCGGTCAACCCCGACAATGACCTGCTGCTGAGCTACAGCGAAGGCTTCCGCGCGCCGACCTTCAACGACCTCTATTATCCGGACACGAAGTACAGCAACCCCCACCTGCAGCCCGAAACATCAAAGAGCTACGAACTGCAGTGGCGCAGCCAGTTGAGTGACAGCACGCGCCTGGAAGCTTCGCTGTACCGCACCGATTTGAGCGATGCGATCATTCTCGACCAAACCGGCAAGCCGCAGAATGTGGCGTCGGCACGCATCAACGGTGTTGAGGCGGCGCTCAAGCAGGACCTGTTCGGCTGGCAAGGCAACCTCGGGCTGTCGATCATCGACCCCCGCGACCGCGACAGTGGCCACACCCTGGCCCGCCGGGCGCGGCGGACGTTGAGCCTGGACCTCGACCGGCAATTCGACCAGGTGGGCGTGGGCGCCAGTTGGCAGGCGATCAGCCACAGCTATGACGATGAAGCCAACACCCAGCGCCTGGGCGGCTATGGGTTGCTCGGGCTGCGCGGGAGTTGGGCGGTGACGCGGGAAGTAGGGCTGTCGCTGAAGGTCGACAACCTGCTGGACAAGTCTTATGCGCGGGCGCGCTACAGCTACAACGATCCGGCATTCGTCAACAATCACGATTACCGTGAAGAAGGCCGGATGTGGATGTTTGGCGTGACCTGGACACCTGAAATCTGATTGTGGCCTGGACCGGCCTCAGCGGCTCGGAGCAATCACCTGACACAGCCGCGCCAGCGCTTCCAGCATCTGCCCGCTGGGCCGTTCCAGGCCTTTGTCCGGAACCAGTCGCACCCGCGCGGCCATGGTTGGCCAGACCTTCCAGGCTTCCTTCTGAGCCTGATCGCCCACCAGGATCATCTCGGGATTGCGCTGCAATACCGCCTCGATGCTGACCTGCGGCGCGGGCAGCTTCAGGTCGTCAAACACATTGCGCGCACCGCACACGCTCAGCGCGTCGCTGATGATCTGGCCGCCGCCCACGGTGTACAGCGGCTGGTTCCACACCTGGTAGAACACCCGCAACGGTTCGGCCCGCTGATAACGCTGACGCAACTGCGCCAGGCGCTGGCGAAGGTGCGCGGCCAATTGCCGGCCGGCGTCGGCACGGCCCAATTGCTCCGCGATAGCCTGGACCTGGGTGGTGAGTTGTTCGAGGCTATGGGGTTCGGCGACGTACACCGGGATATTCAGGCGCTGCAGTTGCTCGCGCTGGGCCGGGCCGACGCTGCCGGGCCAGAGCAGGATCAGGTCGGGCTTGAGGCTGAGCAGGCGCTCCATATCGAGTTGCCCGTAACGCCCAACCGACGGCACGTTCGCCAGTGCCACCGGCCGATCGCCGCCATCGAGCACGCCCACCAGCAAGTCGGCAGCACCCAGTTCAACCACGATTTCAGACAGGGAGGGCGCCAGGCTCACGACCCGTTCGACCGCCAGTGCCGAGGCACCGAACGCCAGCAGCAGGAGCGCCAGCCAGCGGACCCTCATCCCAGCTGACGCGGGATGCGGTAGAGGTAAAACAACACCGTCGTCGACAGCGCCAACAGGAAAAGCGGCACCGCTTCCAGGCCGACGAACACCGCCAGTGCGCCCACCCAGGCCGGCACGGCCGCCACCATCAAGGCCGTGCGCCGACGCGCCGCCAGGGTGATCCAGGCAGCCGGTTCTTCAGCGGTATCGAGGGCTTTGGAGGTGGCGATCAGGGCGTGTTTATAGCCGTTGAAGTAGCGCAGGCTGAGGAACATCGACGCCACGCCGGCGATAAAGAACGGCATGGCCAGCACTGGCAGCAAGGGCTCGGCCTGGCCAAACACCAGGTTGATCACGAACAGCGGGAGCAGCGCCAAGGCCAGATACTGCCACCAGCTGAAGGACAGTCGCCGTTTCACCTGGCCACGGGTCACGCGCGGTCGACCTCGCCTTGATGCTCATTGCCCATCATGTGGTCGAGCTTGCTGGCCTTGGTCGCCAGGTAGAGTTTGTTATGCGGGTTATGCCCGGTGTGCAGCGGTACGCGCTCGGCCACGGCGATGCCCATCTCGGTCAAGGCCTTGACCTTGCGCGGGTTGTTGGTCATCAGGCGCAGGGACTTCACGCCCAGGTGTTCCAGCATCGGCAGGCAGATCGCGTAGTCACGCTGGTCGGCGGCGAAGCCCAGGCGCTCATTGGCCTCGACGGTATCGGCGCCGCCGTCTTGCAGCTCGTAGGCGCGAATCTTGTTCAGCAGGCCAATGCCACGGCCTTCCTGACGCAAGTACAACAGCACACCACGGCCTTCACGGGCGATGGCGCGCATCGCGGCTTCCAATTGCGAGCCGCAGTCACAGCGCTGGCTGAACAGCGCATCGCCGGTCAGGCACTCGGAGTGCACGCGACCGAGAACCGGTGCGCCATCGGCGATATCGCCGAGGCTGAGCACAACGTGCTCGCGCCCGGTGGCTTCTTCGAGAAAGCCGCTCATGGTGAACGTGGCAAAAGGGGTAGGCAGCTTGGAAGCAGCGACGAAAACGACGGGCACCGTGTGCTCCTGATTTCAGATTTCACAGAGGCGGGCATTGTAACAGCAGGTTCCTACAGACGCTTAAGCTGAATTATCGCTGATAAAGATCAATCGGTTTGATTGGCCTTCGTCCCGGTTCTATGCAGGTCAGAACGGATACGGCAGTTTCCAGCGCAGGAAAATCGGCTTCAGTTCGCCGCTTTTCACCAGGACCGCCATGCGCTGGTCAAACACGGTGCGTAATGCCCGCCCACGCTCGGTATCGGCAAACCCCACGTAGAGCGGCAGGTCGATGATGTGGGTGAGCCGGAACTGGGACGGGGCGTCCGCCTGACTGAGAACGTATCGGGCTTCGGTGAGCGCATCAATGTAGAAGTCGGCACGACCATGCTGCAGCATCGGCAAGATGCCATCGCGCCGCTGGATCTGATTGAAACGGCGCACATGGGGCAAATACGCCTCGTACTTGTAGCCCCGCACCCAGGCCAGGCGATAATCCCCCAGCGTCGCGGCGCTCGGTATCGGCGAGGTCGCCAGCCCAAGGGCGTAGATGGGGTCGGAATCGAAGTTCCAGTGCGGGTAGAGCACACCCTTGACTTCATCGCGGTAGGAACCGACCCAGCCATCCACTTCACCGCGCTGGGCCAGGCCGACCGAGCGGGTATAGGGCTCAATGCGGGTTTGCAGGGTGATCCCGACCGGTTCGAAGACGTGCCGCAACACATCCCAGGCCAGGCCGCTGCCGTCGGCATTGGTGTAGTCGTCCCAGGCCTCGCTGGCCAGCATGACCTTGCCGGGCACCACCGGCACCTCCTGCGCCTGGGCCCATGCCGGAAGGACACACAGCAGCATCAGCAGCCAGCGGCGTACATCCATGGCGATGATCTCCTGCAAATCCAGCATCCAGAACGACGTAATAGAGCGTAGCGCAGCACGCGATTCAGGGTGCCGGACAAAAATGTTGATAGCCACGGATGGCCGGGGTGATGTCTTGCCCGAGAGCGTCAAGCAGCGTTACGCCCTGCCCCGCCTGGACCTGGCCGATAACATGCACCGGCCAACCGTCAGCCAGCAACGGCGCCAACTCGACGGGCGGCAGGGTGAACACCAGCACGTAGTCATCGCCGCCGCTCAATGCGGCGACCCGCGCCTCGTCATCACCGACAAACGCCAGCAACGCGTTGGACAGCGGCAGCTTCTGGCGCTCGATCAACAGGCTGACAGCCGAGGCCTTGGCGATATGCCCGCAATCGGCCAGAAGACCGTCAGAAATATCCATCGCCGATGTGGCCTTGCCCCGTAGAGCCAGGCCCAGGGCCAACTGCGGTTGTGGCGACCAGTAATGGGCCAGCAGCGGGTCGGCAATCGCAGCATCGGCGCTGCGCTGCCCCAATACCAGCGGCAAGGCACCGGCGGCATTACCCAACTCGCCGCCGACACACAAGAGATCGCCCGGCTGTGCGCCGCTGCGGGTCAACGCTTGACCGGCCGGGACACGTCCAAACACGGTCAGGGTCAGGCTCAGCGGACCGCGCGTGGTGTCGCCGCCCACCAGGCCCACACCGCAGTTTTGCGCCATGGCGTTCAACCCCTGGGCATAGCGTTGCAGCCAATCGGCATCGACGGTCGGCGTAGTGAGTGCGAGGGTAAACGCGAGGGGGTGGGCGCCCATGGCGGCCAGGTCGCTGACCGCCACGGCCAGCGAGCGCTGGCCGAGCAGGAACGGGTCACAGGGGTCGGCAAAGTGCACGCCGGCCACCAAGGTATCGGTGGAAATTGCCAGCTGCTCCCCGGCGGGGAGCGCCAGCAGGGCACAGTCGTCGCCGATCCCCAGGGCAATGCCCTCGCCGCCCTGTGCGCACGGCGCGGCGGCGAAGTACTGGTGGATCAGCTCGAACTCGCCCATTCAGGACTCAAGCGCAGGTTAGCGCTTGTACGCCTTCACTTCGGCTTCACGCAGGCGCGGGGCCAGCTTGTCGAGCACGCCGTTGACGAACTTGTGACCGTCGGTCGAACCGTAGACTTTCGCCAGTTCGATGCCTTCGTTGATCACCACGCGGTACGGCACGTCGACGCGCTTGAGCAGCTCCCAGGTGGACAGGCGCAGTACGGCCAGTTCAACCGGATCCAGCTCTTCGAGGGTCAGGTCCAGGCACGGCGTCAATGCCGCATCGATCTCGGCCAGGTTGGCCGGAACGCCGTGCAGGATGTCGTGGAAGTAGCTCTGGTCGGCAAACGTGAAGTCGTTATCGACGCGAAACTGCGCTTCGATCTCGTTCAGCGAGGTGCCAGCCATGTGACGCTGGTACAGCGCCTGGGTGGCGAGCTGGCGGGCAGCACGGCGCTTTTCGCTTTTCGACGGCTTGCCGGCGTCCGCTGGACGCTCGTCGCGTGGGTTGAAGCAATCGCTCTCGTCGGAAATCACTTGGCCTCCAACTGCGACAGCAGGCTGACCATTTCCAGGGCGGACAGGGCAGCTTCAGCGCCTTTGTTGCCGGCCTTGGTGCCGGAACGCTCGATGGCTTGCTCGATGGAATCCACGGTCAGTACGCCGAAAGCGACTGGCACGCCGAACTCCATGGACACCTGGGCCAGGCCCTTGGTGCATTCGCCGGCCACGTATTCGAAGTGCGGAGTACCGCCACGAATGACCGCGCCCAGGGCGATGATCGCCGCGTATTCACCCTGCTGAGCAACTTTTTGCGCAACCAGTGGAATTTCGAAGGCGCCAGGGGCGCGGATGATAGTGATGTCGCTCTCGCTCACACCGTGGCGAACCAGGGCATCCACGGCACCGCTTACCAGGCTTTCAACCACGAAGCTGTTGAAGCGGCCAACCACCAGGGCATAGCGGCCTTTGGGGGCGATGAAGGTACCTTCGATGGTCTTCAGGGTCATTCGACAAATCTCTTAAAGAGCCGGGACGCGAAAAGTGCGTCCCTCAGTGATGATTTAACCGCGAACAAGGGGCAAAAGCGCCGGCCTTTATTCGGAGGGCACGTATTCTACAACTTCCAGATCGAATCCGGATATCGCATTAAATTTCATCGGTGCGCTCATCAGGCGCATTTTGCGCACACCGAGGTCACGCAGGATCTGCGAACCGGCACCGACGATGCTGTAGGTGGTCGGCGTTTTCACCTGGGTCTGCTCGGCGGTTTCGCGAATATGCGCGAGCAGCACGTCGCCATCCACCGGGTTACCCAGCAGCAGCACCACACCGCTGCCGGCCTCGGACACCGCAGCCATGGCGGCGCGCAGGCTCCAGCGGCCCGGTTGCTTGACCATCAGCAGGTCGCGCAGCGGGTCCATGTTGTGCACGCGCACCAGGGTCGGCTCGTCGGCGCAGATGGTGCCCAGGGTCAGGGCCATGTGCACGTCGCCTTCCACCGAATCACGGTAGGTCACCAAATTGAATTGGCCCAGTTCGCTGTCCAGTGGCTGCTCGGCAATCCGCTGAACGGTACGTTCGTGGATCATCCGGTAGTGAATCAGGTCGGCAATGGTGCCGACCTTGATGTTGTGTTCGGCGGCAAAGGCTTCGAGTTCGGCGCGGCGGGCCATGGTGCCGTCGTCGTTCATCACTTCGCAGATCACGCCGCAGGGCTCGAAACCGGCCATGCGCGCCAGGTCGCAGGCGGCTTCGGTGTGGCCGGCGCGAGCGAGGGTGCCGCCCGGTTGAGCCATCAACGGGAAGATGTGGCCGGGGCTGACGATGTCTTCGGCCTTGGCGTCCTTGGCGGCAGCGGCTTGCACGGTGCGGGCACGGTCGGCGGCGGAAATGCCGGTGGTGACGCCGGTGGTCGCTTCAATCGATACGGTGAACTTGGTACCAAACCCTGAACCATTGCGCGGCGCCATCAACGGCAGCTTGAGCAGCTCGCAGCGCTCGCGGCTCATGGGCATGCAGATCAAGCCACGGGCGTGCTTGGCCATGAAGTTGATGTGCTCAGGCTTGCAGGCCTCGGCAGCCATGATGATATCGCCTTCGTTTTCGCGGTCTTCGTCATCCATCAGGATGACCATCTTGCCTTGGCGGATGTCTTCAACCAGTTCTTCGATGCTATTGAGCGCCACAGGGCACCCCCTTGGTCAGGATTTCAGGTAGCCGTTAGCGGCCAGAAAACTTTCGGTGATGTTACCGGCGGCAGGCTCTGCGGCCTTATCGCCCAACAGCAGGCGCTCCAGGTAACGGGCAAGCAAGTCGACCTCCAGGTTCACCCGGCGACCAGGCTGGTACGACGCCATGATGGTCTCGCTCAGGGTGTGGGGAATGATGGTCAGTTCGAATTCGGCGCCATTCACGGCGTTCACGGTCAGGCTGGTGCCGTCGACGGTGATCGAGCCTTTGTGGGCAATGTACTTGGCCAGCTCCTTGGGCGCGCGGATGCGGAATTCCACGGCGCGCGCATTTTCGCTGCGGGCCACCACTTCGCCGACGCCGTCGACGTGGCCACTGACCAGGTGGCCGCCCAGGCGAGTGGTCGGGGTCAGGGCTTTTTCCAGGTTGACCGGGCTGCCGGCCTTGAGGTCGTTCATCGCGGTGCAGTCCAGGGTTTCCCGGCTGACGTCGGCGGCAAAGCCATTGCCCGGCAGTTCGACGACGGTCAGGCACACGCCGCTGACGGCGATGCTGTCCCCCAGCTTGACGTCGCCGAGGTCGAGCTTGCCGGTTTCAACCAGCAGGCGCACGTCGCCGCCCTTGGGGGTCATGGCGCGGATGCTGCCGATGGATTCGATAATGCCGGTGAACATGGCCTTACTCCTGGAAAACGGTGCGGGCACTTGAGCGCCCGGTCAGAATTATACGCTCGCTGCTGGCACAGGGCTGGCAGTGACTCGCCAGTCGTCGCCTACAGCGCGCATTTCAGTGATCTTGAGTTGGGGCGCGTCGGCCAGCTTCTCAAGTGGCCAGTCCAGCAAAGGCCGGGCAGCGGAGCCGAGGAACTTGCCGGCGACGAAAATCACGTATTCGTCCACCAGGCCCTGCTGGGCAAACGCGCCCGCCAGGCTTGGGCCGGCTTCCACCAAGACGTCGTTGACACCACGGGCGGCCAGCGCCACCAGCGCCGAGCGCAGGTCGACCTGGCCGTCCACGCCCGGCACCACCAGGCACTCGGGGCCACGGGGGAACTGGTTTTCCGCGGTGACGCAGGTGATGACCAGTGCCGGGCCGGCCTTGAAGAACGGTGCGTTGAGCGGCACGCGCAAACGGCCGTCGATCAGCACACGCAGCGGCGGGCGCGACATGGCCAGGGCCGTGGTGGCGTCGTCCAGGCCGAGTTCGGCGGCGCGTACGGTCAGGCGTGCGCCGTCGGCCAATACGGTGTCGGCACCGGTCAGCACCACGCTGGCTTCGGCGCGCAGGCGCTGCACGGCGGCGCGGGCGGCGGGGCCGGTGATCCATTGGCTTTCGCCGCTGGCCATGGCAGTGCGGCCGTCCAAACTCATCGCCAGCTTGACCCGTACAAACGGCAGGCCATGCTCCATACGCTTGAGGAAGCCCTTATTCAGGGCCCTGGCTTCACCTTCCAGCACGCCGCTGCGCACCTCGATTCCGGCCTGGGCCAGGCGCTGCATGCCGCGCCCGGCGACTTCCGGGTTGGGGTCCTGCATCGCTGCGACCACCCGCGCCAGCCCGGCACTCACCAGCGCATCGGCGCACGGCGGGGTATGGCCGTAGTGGCTGCAGGGCTCGAGGGTTACGTACGCCGTGGCGCCGCGCGCCTTGTCACCGGCAGCCCGCAAGGCATGCACTTCCGCATGGGGCTCGCCGGTGCGCACATGCCAGCCTTCGCCGACAATCTGCCCAGCGCGGACAATCACGCAGCCCACACGCGGGTTGGGGTGGGTGGTGTACAGGCCGTTGCGCGCCAGTTCGAGGGCGCGGGCCATGTAATGAGCGTCCAGCACAGCCTGTTCAGCAGAAAGTGGGTTCATTCTTTGACCGGCTCACGGGCCAGGCGGTCGATCTCTTCGCGGAACTCGTTGAGGTCCTGGAAGCGTCGATACACCGAAGCGAAACGGATATAGGCGACTTCGTCGAGCTTTTGCAGCTCGCCCATCACCAGCTCTCCCACCACCAGGCTCTTGACCTCGCGTTCGCCGGTGGCGCGCAGCTTGTGCTTGATATGCGCCAGCGCCGCCTCCAGCCGCTCGACACTCACCGGGCGTTTTTCCAGGGCGCGCTGCATACCGGCGCGCAGTTTTTCTTCGTCGAAAGGCTGGCGGCTGCCGTCGGACTTGATCAGGCGCGGCAATACCAGTTCGGCGGTTTCGAAGGTGGTGAAACGTTCACCGCAGCCAGAGGCCAGGCATTCGCGCCGGCGACGCACTTGATCGCCCTCGGCGACCAGACGCGAGTCAATGACCTTGGTGTCGTTGGCACCGCAGAAGGGACAGTGCATGGTGGCAGGCAACAAAAAAAGGGAGGGCCATGGTAGCGCATCCCTGTGGCAAGACAAGCCATAGCCTTTACGGTATATAGGCAGGCCTATATGTTTCTTATATTTCAAGCCACGGATTTTGTCCTTTTCTGGAGCCGTACATGCAGTTACGACCACTTGTTTTGCTCACCGTGTTCAGTGTCCTGGTCGCCTGCAGCAGCGAAGCCCCCAAGCCGGCCGCCCCTCAACCGACGCCCGCACAAGAGAAAAAAGTCCCCGGCATTGAAGACCTCGGTCCCCTGCCCGCCTATCAACGCGAAATCAGCGGCAGCCTCACCAACGTACCGGCCGGCGCCGAAGTCGAGATGGCGCTGCTGGTGATCGATGACCGTTCGCGCCCGCAACAACTGTTGGCGAGCAGCGTCTTGACCGGCAACGGCAAGCCCCTGGCCTTCCGTCTGCGCTACAACCCCGAGGCGTTCCCAGCCGGTGCGCGGGTCGAATTGCGTGGCCGTGCCAGCCAATCCGGCCAGTTGATCCTGCACCTGCCTGCCGTACGCATCACCCAGGCGATCACCCAGACCACCGGCCCCCTGGAACTCGTCAAGGCACCATGACGCCGCCGCTGGACTTGCAGCGCGCCCTGAGCGCGCTGATCGGCGACGCCCAACTGGTGCCCTGCCCGCTGCCGGGCACCGCGCTTTCATTGTGGCTGCTGGATGCGGACAACATGGACCGCGCCTTCAGCCCCGAGGAAACCCGGCGCATCCTGCATGAACCGCCCTACTGGAGTTTTTGCTGGGCCAGCGGCTTGGCGCTGGCGCGGTATCTGGCGGCGAACCCGCAATGGGTGCAAGGCAAGCGCGTGCTGGATTTCGGCGCAGGCTCAGGTGTGGCCGGGATTGCGGCGGTTAAAGCCGGCGCGGAGGAAGTGGTGGCCTGCGACCTGGACCCACTGGCGTTAGCGTCCTGCCGGGCGAATGCCGAACTCAACGGTGTGGAACTGAGTTACTCGGCGGACTTTTTCGCCGCAGCCGACCGCTTCGACCTGATCCTGGTCGCCGACGTGCTCTACGACCGCGCCAACCTGCCGTTGCTCGACCACTTCCTCAGCCGAGGCCGCGAAGCGCTGGTGGCGGACTCGCGCGTGCGGGACTTCCAGCACCCGGCTTATCAACGGCTGGAGATACTCGATGCACTGACGTTGCCGGACTTGGCCGAGCCTTGGGAGTTTCGCAAGGTGAGCCTGTACCATTCGCGGCGCCAGCCCTTATAGTTGCCCCATTCCCGCTTTATTCGAGACGCCCCATGAGTGAACCCACGCCGTACATCTTCGACGTCACCAGCGCCAATTTCGACCAGGCCGTGATCCAGAACTCCTTCGAAAAACCCGTGCTCGTGGATTTCTGGGCCGAATGGTGCGCGCCGTGCAAGGCGTTAATGCCGATGCTGGCGCAGATTGCCCAGAGTTATCAGGGTGAGCTGCTGCTGGCCAAGGTCGATTGCGAGGCGGAGCAGGACATCGTCGCGCGCTTTGGCATTCAAAGCCTGCCGACGGTGGTGCTGTTCAAAGATGGCCAGCCGGTGGATGGGTTTGCCGGGGCGCAGCCGGAGTCGGCGGTGCGGGCGCTGCTGGAGCCTCACGTGAAGATGCCACCACCGGCGGCGGCTGACCCGCTGGAGCAGGCCCAGGCGCTGTTTGCCGATGGCCGCATCAGCGACGCCGAGGCCGTGCTGGTGGCGCTGCTGGGTGAAGACAACAGCAACGCCGCCGCGTTGATTCTGTACGCCCGTTGCCTGGCCGAACGCGGTGAGTTGGGTGAAGCCCAAACCGTGCTCGATGCGGTGAAGAGCGATGACCACAAAGCAGCGCTCGCCGGCGCCAAGGCGCAAATCACCTTCCTGCGCCAGGCCGCCGACCTGCCGGACGCCGCCGAGCTGAAAAGCCGCCTGGCGCAAAACCCGCAGGATGACGAAGCCGCCTATCAACTGGCGATTCAGCAACTGGCGCGCCAGCAGTACGACGCGGCGCTGGAAGGCTTGCTCAAGCTGTTTATCCGCAACCGCAGCTACAGCGAAGGCCTGCCGCACAAGACCTTGCTGCAGGTATTCGAACTGTTGGGCAATGATCACCCGCTGGTGACCGTGTACCGCCGCAAGTTGTTCGCCGCGCTGTACTAATCGCCGATCCAACTGTACAGCGGCGTATCCCCGCCGCTGGCCACCTTGACCTTGGCGCTATGGCGCAGGCGCACCAACAGGCGCTTGCCCGCCGCGGCATCCCCCGCCAAACCTTCCAGTCGATCAAGCAGTTCCAGGCCACTGAGTTGCCCGGCGTTGCGCAACAGGTCCTGGGCGTTCTGCCACAGATCATCGTTCTGCTTGACCGGCGCTGCCGGCGCGGCGGGCGCACTTGCCATGGGCGTTGCCTGCAACTGCGCGCCGAGTCGTGCCCAATCGCCGTCGTCCAGCTCCAGGGTCAAGTCCACCGGCAGGTCGCCGATGGTTCCACGAATTCGCAACATCGTCCTTACTCCTGCATTTTTTCTGACGAGCATGCTCCCATGCGGCTTGCGCAACGCCAAGCGGGCGGGCAAACTCTCGGCACTATTGTTATAAGATCACATAACAAAACTTTCATCTCCTGGAGCTTTCCCATGCGCCGTCTGTTGCTTGCTTTGCCGTTTGCCCTGTTGCCACTCGCCATCGCTCACGCTGCCGACGAGCATGACCACGATCATGAACACGGCAGCCTCGGCGCCCACGAACATGGCGTCGGCCGCCTTAACGCGGTACTCGACGGCCAGGCCCTGGAGCTTGAACTGGACAGCCCGGCGATGAACCTGGTGGGTTTCGAACACCTCGCCACCAGCGCAGCCGACAAAGCCAAGGTCGCCGCTGCACGCAAACAGCTGGAGAACCCGCTGGCGCTGTTCAACCTGCCCAAGGCCGCGGGTTGCGTGATCAGCTCCCAGGAACTCAACAGCCCGCTGTTCGGCGACAAACCGGAAGCCGACCACGATGACGATGATCATGATGACGACGCCAAAGACGGCGCCCACGAGCATCATCACGATCACAGTGAAATCCACGCCCACTACCAATTCACCTGCGCCACGCCGACCGCCCTGGGCAACCTGGACCTGACCCAGGTGTTCAAGACCTTCCCCGCCACCCAGAAAATTCAGGTACAACTGATCGGCCCGAGCGGCCAGCAAGGTGTTGAAGCAACCGCCACAGCAGCCATCCTGAAGTTCTGAGTACCCATGACCCACCCATTGATCGAACTGTCTGACCTGGGCTTCAACTGGCCCGGTCACCCACAGTTGCTGGACATCCCCGCGTTCCGCCTGGAAGCGGGGGAAACCCTGTTTCTCAAGGGGCCGAGCGGCAGTGGCAAAACCACCTTGCTCGGCCTGCTCGGCGGTGTGCAGAAGCCCAGCCAGGGCAGCATCCGCCTGCTCGGCCAGGAGTTGACCGAACTCTCGGCCGGCGCCCGGGACCGCTTTCGCGTTGACCACACCGGCTATATCTTCCAGCAGTTCAACCTGCTGCCGTTCCTGTCGGTGCGCGAGAACGTCGAGCTGCCCTGTCACTTTTCCAAGCTGCGCGCGCAACGGGCGATCCAACGCCACGGCAGCGTCGACCAGGCCGCCGCGACCTTGCTGGCGCACCTGGGTTTGAAGGACAAAGACCTGCTGGAGCGCCGTGCCGACTCGTTGTCCATCGGCCAACAGCAACGGGTGGCCGCCGCCCGTGCACTGATCGGCCAACCGGAGTTGGTGATCGCCGACGAGCCCACTTCCGCCCTGGACTACGACGCCCGCGAAGCCTTCATTCGACTGCTGTTCGCCGAATGCCGCGAAGCCGGCGCCAGCCTGTTGTTTGTCAGCCATGACCAGAGCCTGGCGCCGCTGTTCGACCGCAACCTGTCGCTGGCCGAACTCAATCGCGCCGCCACGCCCGCAGAGGTTTGAGATGTATCTGTTTCGTCTAGCCATGGCCAGCCTGGCTAACCGCCGCTTTACCGCGATCCTCACCGCCTTCGCCATCGCCTTGTCGGTGTGCCTGCTGCTGGCGGTGGAACGCGTGCGCGTTGAGGCCCGCAACAGTTTCGCCAGCACCATCAGCGGCACCGACCTGATCGTCGGCGCGCGCTCCGGTTCGGTCAACCTGCTGCTGTACTCGGTGTTCCGCATCGGCAACGCCACCAACAACATTCGGTGGGACAGCTACGAGCACTTCGCCGCCAGCCCCCAGGTGAAATGGGCCATCCCGATTTCCCTCGGCGACTCCCATCGCGGTTACCGGGTGATGGGCACCAACGAGTCGTACTTCGAGCACTACCAGTACGGGCGCAAACAGAACCTGGAACTGGCCAGCGGCCGCGCCTTCGCCACCGACCCGTTCGAAGTGGTGCTCGGCGCCGAAGTCGCCGATGCCCTGCACTACAAGCTCGGCGACAAGCTGGTGCTGGCCCACGGCGTGGCGGTGGTCAGCCTGGTAAAACACGATGACAAACCGTTCACCGTGGTCGGTATTCTCAAGCGCACCGGCACGCCGGTGGACCGCACGCTGCATATCAGCCTCGGCGGCATGGAGGCGATCCATATAGACTGGCACAACGGCGTACCGGCCCAGGGCAAAGGCCGCATCAGTGCCGACCAGGCGCGCAACATGGACCTCACCCCGCAAGCCATCACGGCCTTTATGCTCGGCCTGAACAACAAGATTTCCACCTTCGCCCTGCAGCGGGAGATCAACGAATTCCGTGGCGAACCGATGTTGGCGATCCTGCCCGGCGTGGCGCTGCAAGAGCTGTGGAGCATGATGGGCACCGCCGAAAAAGCCTTGTTCGTGATCTCGCTGTTCGTGGTGCTGACCGGTTTGATCGGCATGCTCACGGCGATCCTCACCAGCCTCAACGAACGCCGCCGCGAAATGGCGATCCTGCGCTCGGTGGGCGCGCGGCCGTGGCATATCGCAACCTTGCTGATTTTCGAAGCCTTCGCCCTGGCCCTGTCCGGCGTGATCGCAGGCGTGGGCTTGCTGTATGTGTGCATCGCCGCATCGCGCGGGTATTTGCAGGCCAATTACGGTCTCGACCTGCCGATGTCGTGGCCCAGCGAATATGAATGGACCCTGCTCGCCGGTATCCTGGCGGCAGCGCTATTGATGGGCAGCGTGCCCGCCTGGCGCGCCTACCGACAATCCCTGGCCGATGGCCTGTCCATACGTTTATGAGGAAGGCTTCGATGCGTCGCGCTCTGTTTGCATTATTGCTGCTGGTAACGGTGCCGGCCTGGGCGGAGGACCAGCCCAGGGATTTGTCCTGGCAGGAGATGATCCCGCCGGACGCGCCACCGGAAATCCCCAACATGAAACCGCTGCACGACCTGTCGAACATGGCCGATGCCTTGTCCGTCGAAGCGGCGCCAGCGGCCAAGCAGGATCTGCCCAATGCGCCGGTGGTGCAGAGCCTCGATGGCCAGCACATCCGCCTGCCCGGGTATATCGTGCCGCTGGAAGTCAGTGAAGAAGGGCGCACCACCGAGTTCCTGCTGGTGCCGTACTTCGGCGCGTGCATCCATGTGCCGCCGCCGCCATCGAACCAGATCGTGCACGTGAAAAGCGAACTCGGCGTGAAGCTCGATGAGCTCTACCAGCCGTACTGGATCGAGGGGGCGATGCAGGTCAAACCGTCCACCAGTGAACTGGCCGACGCCGGCTACCAGATGGATGCCGAGAAAATTTATATCTACGAACTGCCGGAATAACGCTGATCGCCCTTTCATTGAGCTGAGTCAAAAGACCGGACGGAACGATCTTTACCATTGGACGTACAACTTCTAAACGTCCTCTGGAGCTCCCATGAACAAGTCTCTGCTCGGCGCGTCCCTCTTCGCCCTCGCACTCGCCGCCCCTGCCGTCCACGCTCACGAAGCGGGCGACATTCTGATTCGTGCCGGTGCAATCACCGTGAACCCGAAGGCAGACAGCAGCACCGTCAAAGTTGACCAGGGCCCACTGGCCGGCGCCAACCTGGGCGGCAAGGCGACCATGAGCAGCGACACCCAGCTGGGCTTGAACTTCGCCTACATGCTCACCAGCCATGTCGGTATCGAACTGCTGGCGGCCACGCCGTTCGAGCATGACGTGAAGATCAAGGGCACCGCCCTCGGCGCCGCCAACGGCAAGCTCGGTACGCTGAAACACCTGCCGCCGACCCTGAGCGTCGTGTACTACCCGCTGGACAATAAATCCCCGTTCCAGCCGTATGTAGGCGCCGGTATCAACTACACCTGGATCTACGACGAACACGTCGGCAGCCGCGCCTCCGAAGCCGGCTTCAGCAACTTCAAGGCCGAGAACTCCTGGGGTTGGGCTGCGCAGATCGGCGCGGACTACATGATCAACGACAAGTGGATGATCAACGCCCAGGCCCGCTACATCGACATCAGCACCAAGGCCACCGTGGAAAACAACGCCGTGGCGCCTGGCACCCGGGCCAAGGTCAATGTGGACGTGGACCCGATGGTTTACATGGTGGGTATCGGCTACAAGTTCTAAGCAACACTGCATAACCAATGTGGGAGGGGGGTTGCTGTGGTGAGGGACAAGTCCCCATCACCACAGCAACCCCCCTCCCACATTTTGCTTTGTGTCGTGTCAGCTATGGCGGTAGAACCGGTCCAGCAACGCCGGTAACCCCGCTCGCCACGCCCGCGGCTTGATGCCGAAGGTGTGGAGGATTTTCTTGCAGGCCAGCACCGCATGCTGCGGTTCGTCTGCCGCATCCGGCCGTGCCGCGTGGGCCTGGGCGGTGGGCGCTTCAATGGCCAGCGCGTGGTAGCTGCGCGCTTCGGTGAGGATCGCCTGGCCCAGCGCCAGCGGCGTGGTCGCCTCATGCCCGGCGTAGTGGTAAGTGCCCCACAGCGGCGCCGCGCAATCGAGTTGCTTGAGCACCGAGATGATCACCCGCGCGGCATCGTCCACCGGCGTCGGGTTGCCGCGACGGTCGTCGGCCATCAGCAATTCATCCGGTTTCTCGGCCCGGGCCAGGAAGCGCCCGAGGGTGCCGTCGACGCTGTCATCCAGCAGCCAGCCAAAACGCAACAGCACATGTTGCGGACACGTCGCACGCACGCTCTGTTCGATCCGCCATAACGCCTGGCCCCGCAGGCCCAGGGGCACCGGCTCGTCCTTTTCGCTGTAGGCGGTGGCGCGGGAGCCATCGAACACGCGGTAGCTGGACGGTTGCAGCAAGGTAATGTTGTGGTGCTGGCACAGTTCGGCCAGGCGCTCGATGGCGAACTCCTGGGCGGCCAGGCGGGTTTCGCTGACGGCTTCGGCCTGGAACCAGTCGAAATAGTAGGCGAGGTTGATCAACGCATCGGGACGGGTGTCGTCGAGCAATTGGGTGAGGCTTGCGGCATCCCAGCCGTCTTGGGGCGGTTTGGGTGCGAGGAAACCAATGTCTTCCTCTGCACCGAGGCGAATCAGCGCCTGCCCGAGGGCATTCCCGCCGCCCAGTAACATAAGGCGCATTCGCATAGATTGAGCAGGCCCGGTCTGTTTGGAACGATGGTTATGGTCGGCAAGCCCGTGAGGCGTGCCGTAGGTTTATTCCAGAATCGTTGCATTTTGCGGGTTTGTAGCGCAACCGTCACGGATAAAGTGCGGGGTTGCAACTTGTTGGAGCGGGCCGCATAACTTAGGCATGAACCTTCCTGAATCAACCGACACGGTATTGAACGGCTTCCACCCCGCCGTCAGCACCTGGTTCCGCCACACCTTCCCTTCGGTGACCAGCGCCCAGGCCCAGGCGTGGCCGCTGATCCGCCAGCGCCGCTCGACGCTGATCGCAGCGCCCACCGGCTCCGGCAAGACGCTGACGGCGTTCCTCGCGGTGCTCGATGACCTGGTTCACCAGGGCCTGGCCAACGGCGGGCAACTGCCGGACGAGACGCTGGTGGTGTATGTGTCGCCGCTCAAGGCGCTGTCCAACGATATCCAGATCAACCTGCAAACCCCGCTGGCCGGGATCACCGAGCATTTGCAGCGCCTGGGCCTGCCGCCGCTGGTGATCCGCACCGCCGTGCGCACCGGCGACACCCCGCAGAAAGACCGCGCACAAATGCGCAAGCGCCCGCCGCATATCCTCGTGACCACACCGGAATCGCTCTACGTGCTGCTGGGCTCGGACTCCGGCCGGCAGATGCTGGCCAGCGCGCGCACGGTGATCGTCGATGAAATCCACGCCATCGCCGCCAGCAAACGCGGCAGCCACCTGGCCCTGAGCCTGGAGCGCCTGCAAGGCTTGTGCGCCGAGCCGCTGACCCGCATCGGTCTGTCGGCCACGCAAAAACCCATTGAAGCCGTGTCGCGCTTTCTGGTGGGCACTGAGCGAACGTGCGACATCGTCGACATCGGCCATGCCCGCCCCCGCGACCTGGATATCGAAGTTCCGCCGGTGCCGCTGTCGGCGGTGATGGCCAACGATGTCTGGGAGCTGGTCTACGACCGCCTCGCCGCCCTTGCCCGTGAGCACCGCACCACGCTGATCTTCGTCAACACCCGGCGCCTGGCCGAACGCCTGGCTCGGCACCTGAGCGAGCGCCTGGGCAAGAGCGCCGTGGCCGCCCACCACGGCAGCCTGGCCAAGGAAATGCGCCTGGATGCCGAGCAACGGCTCAAGGCCGGCGAGTTGCAAGTGCTGATCGCCACCGCGTCACTGGAGCTGGGGATTGATATCGGCGATGTCGATTTGGTGTGCCAGATCGGTTCGCCGGGCTCCATCAACGGCTTTCTGCAACGGGTGGGCCGCTCCGGGCACCAGGTCGGCGGCACGCCCAAGGGGCGCCTGTTCGCCACCACCCGCGACGATCTGATCGAATGCGCCGCCCTGCTCGATTGTGTGCGGCGGGGAGAACTGGACACCTTGCAGATCCCGGTGGCGCCCCTGGACGTGCTGGCCCAGCAGATCATCGCCGAGGTCAGTGCCCAGGAGTGGCCGGAGCAGGTCCTGCTCGACCTGATCCACCGCGCCGCGCCCTACGCCACCCTGGATGAACGCCACTACCAGGCGCTGTTGCAGATGCTCGCCGACGGCTACAACGGGCGCCAGGGTATCCGCAGCGCGTACCTGCACCGCGATGCCCTGACCCGCACCCTGCGCGGTCGCCGTGGCGCCAGGCTGACCGCCGTGACCAGCGGCGGCACCATCCCCGACAACGCCGACTACAGTGTGTTGCTCGAACCCCAGAGCCTGAACATCGGCAGCGTCAACGAAGACTTCGCGGTGGAAAGCATCGCCGGGGATATCTTCCAGCTTGGTAATACGTCCTACAGGATCTTGCGAGTCGAAGCCGGCAAAGTGCGGGTCGAAGACGCCCATGGCCAGCCGCCGACCATTCCGTTCTGGCTCGGCGAAGCGCCAGGGCGCAGCAATGAGTTATCCGCCGCGGTCGCGCGTTTGCAGGGGCAACTCGACACCCTGCTCAGCGCCAGCCCCGGCGACCTGCAACCGGCGCAAGAGTGGCTCACCGGCACCCTTGGCCTGAACCGCGCCAGCGCCGAACAGATCCTCGACTACCTGGCCCGCGCGCGCCTGGCCCTCGGCGCGTTGCCGTCCCGGGACACGTTGATCATGGAGCGGTTTTTCGACGAATCCGGCGGCACCCAGTTGATCATCCACACGCCGTTCGGCAGCCGCATCAACCGGGCCTGGGGCCTGGCCTTGCGCAAGCGTTTTTGCCGCACCTTCAATTTCGAATTGCAGGCGGCAGCCAGCGAAAATGCGATCGTGCTGTCGCTATCCACCAGCCACAGTTTCGAGCTGGATGAGGTGTGGCGTTACCTCAACAGCCACAGTGCTGAACACCTGCTGATCCAGGCGGTGCTGGATGCGCCGCTGTTCGGCGTGCGCTGGCGCTGGAACGCCGGCGTGGCCCTGGCGCTGCCGCGCTTTACCGGCGGACGCAAAGTGGCGCCGCAGCTGCAGCGTATGAAGAGCGAAGACCTGATCGCCAGTGTGTTCCCCGACCAGATCGCCTGCCTGGAAAACCTCGCCGGCGAACGCGAAGTGCCCGAGCACCCGCTGGTGGAACAAACCCTCGATGACTGCCTGCACGAAGCCATGGACAGCGACGCCTGGCTTGCCTTGCTGCGGCGCATGGAGCGCGGCGAAGTGCGCTTGATCAGCCGCGACCTGCCGGCGCCCTCGCCCATGGCCGCCGAAATCCTCAGCGCGCGCCCCTACACCTTTCTCGACGATGCACCGCTGGAAGAACGCCGCACCCAGGCCGTGCTCAACCGCCGTTGGAGCGACCCGCAGAGCACCGACGACCTCGGCGCACTGGATGCGGACGCCATCGCCGGCGTGCGCGAAGAGGCCTGGCCGGCGCCCCATGGCGTGGATGAAATGCATGAGGCACTGATGAGCCTGGCGTGCATCACCAGTCACGAAGTCACGGCGCCATGGGCCGAGTGGCTGAACGCCTTGGCCAAGGCTGGCCGCGCCTTTCAATTGTCCAATGGCCTGTGGGTCGCGGTGGAGCGCCTGGGGTGTTTGCAGGCGATCTACCCTAACAACTTGCCGTTGCTCCCCGGCTTCGATGAGCCCTGGACCTTTGACGACGCACTCGTCGAGGTGCTGCGTGCACGCCTGGGTGGCTTCGGCCCGCAGAGCATTATCGAGATCGCCGCGCCACTGGCCCTGCCGCTGGCCGACGTTACCCAGGCGCTGGCCCGCCTGGAGCAGGAAGGCTACGTGCTGCGCGGTCGCTTCAGCCCCGGCGCACTCGAGGAACAATGGTGCGAACGGCATCTGCTCGCCCGCATTCATCGCTACACGGTCAAGCGCCTGCGCCGGGAAATCGAGCCGGTGGCGCTGCAGGATTTCATGCGCTTCCTGTTCGATTGGCAGCACCTATCCGACAGCACGCGGGGCCAGGGCAGCGCGATGCTGCCGCAGATTGTCGGCCAGTTCGAAGGCTACGCCGCCGCCACGTCGGCCTGGGACAGTGACCTGCTCAGTGCACGGCTCAAGGATTACTCATCGACCTGGCTCGACGAGCTGTGCCGCAGCGGCAAGCTGGTGTGGACGCGCTTGAGCAACAAGTCCGGCGCCATCGCCCTGCGCAGCACGCCGGTGGTGCTGTTGCCGCGCAGCCAGGTGGCATTGTGGAGCGGGCTCACCGAACCCACCGATAGCACGACGCTGTCGCCCAAGGCGCAGAAAGTCCACCTGGCCTTGCGCGAACACGGCGCGCTGTTTTTCGATGAGCTGGTGCACGAAGCCCATCTGCTGCGCAGCGAACTGGAAAGCGCGTTGCAGGAACTGGTCGGCGCCGGCCTGGTGAATGCCGACAGTTTTGCCGGGTTGCGCGCACTGACCACCCCGGCCAGCAAGCGCCAGGCGCGCAGCAGTCGGCGCGGGCGTGGGGCGTTTATCGGCGGCATGGACGATGCCGGGCGCTGGGCACTGATTCGCCGCCTCTCGACCGCTGCCGGCCCGCACTCGGCCGAGACCCTGGAACATGTGGCGATGACCTTGCTGCGCCGTTATGGCGTGGTGTTCTGGCGCTTGCTGGAGCGCGAGGCGGATTGGTTGCCGAGTTGGCGCGAACTGCTGCGCACATTCCATCGGCTGGAAGCCCGGGGTGAGATTCGCGGTGGGCGGTTTGTCAGCGGGCTGGCGGGTGAGCAGTTTGCGTTGCCGGAGGCGATCCCGTTGCTGCGCGAGGTGCGGCGCCGCCCCCATGACGGGAGTTTGATCGCCGTGTGCGGGGCTGACCCGCTGAACCTGGTGGGCACATTGTTACCGGGCAGCAAGGTGCCGGCGGTGAGTGGGAATCGGGTTGTGTATCGGGATGGGTTGCCGGCGGCGGTGATGGTCGCCGGCAAGCAGCAGGTGTTGCTGGAGGTGGATCAGCAGGCGGTGCAGGAGAAGTTGATCAGGCATTGAATTTGAGGGCCTCATTGAGGCCTGGGCTGCTCCGTCAACACCACCGACGCCGGCACCTCTTCATCCGGCTCATCCACCTGGGATGTACGCTTGGGCAACAAAACCTGCTGTGGATAAGTCTGCGCGAAGTGCACCGCATCACAGTTATCCACAAGCTTTTTCAAACGCTGGTTGAACGCACGGCTCACCGCGTATTGCCCACCCGACACAGTACGAAACTGCGCCGTGAGCACCACGCCATTGAGGTCCATCTTGTCGACGCCAAACACCTCCAGCGGCCCTTGCAGGTTGTACTTGAGGAACACATCGTCGCGGATAGACTGCCCGGCCTCGCGGATCAGCTCCACGGCCTTGTCCACATCGGTGTCGTAGGTGAACTGCACCGAGAAGAACGCATAGGCAAATTGCCGCGACTGGTTGGTGACCGCCTTGATCTGCCCGAACGGCACCGAATGCACGAACCCCTTGCCATCGCGCAGGCGCAGGGTGCGGATGGTCAGGCCTTCGACGGTGCCGGCGTGGCCGGAATCAAGCACCACCCAGTCGCCGATGGACAAGGTGTCTTCGATGATGATGAACAGGCCGGTGATCACGTCCTGCACCAATTGCTGGGAGCCGAAACCAATCGCCAGGCCGACCACACCGGCCCCCGCCAGCAACGGCGCGACGTTGATGCCGAGGTTGGCCATGGTGGTGATTGCGCAGATCACCACCAGGATGATTTTGATCGCATTGCGCAGCAGCGGCAGGATGGTCTTCACCCTTGTGCTGGGCTGGCGATTGGAGCGTTTGTTCACCGGCGGTTTCAGCGCTTCCTGGATCGCCGTGTCGAGTACGACCCAGAACAGCCAGGTCATCAACAGGATCAGGCCGATGCTGCTGAGGGAGTCGCTGATCGCACGGCCCACCGAGTTGCGCTGGGCAAATTCGAACAGCGATACGCCCCAGATGCGCCCGAGGATTTCGATAAAGGCGATGGCCATGACGATACGCAGGATCGCGTGCAAGAGGCTGAGGAAACGCTCCTTGTAGGCACTGCTGCGCTGGATCGCCACCTGGCTGCGGGACTTGAACAGGTGTTGCAGCACCGTGCTCAGGAAGACCGTGCCGATCAACAGAATCGTGGTGAACAGCGCGCAGCGCAGGGCTTTCTGGTTGTCGTCGCCGGCGCCGATCAGGTTGATCGCCGAGACCAGCACCATCAACAGGATGGGCCAGTACCAAAGGCCGGAAAATACCCGCAGCGACTGCTGCAACGCCGGGTGTTTCAGGCGCTGGGCCAGCGGGCGGTTACGGATCAGGTGGGCCACCGGGCGGCGCAGGCGCACCACCAGCACGCCAAAGATCACCGCCGCGAACAGGCCGGTAAACACCGCGATACTGCTGGTGATATTGCCGCCGAGCTGGCGGGCGATCTGTGGACTGGTCAGGGCGTCGCTGAGGGCGGCGAGGAAGCCGATCAGAAACAGCGGCTTGGGGCAGTAGTCGCGAATGATCTGCACCGCCGGCCGCTTATGGCCGACGTTGAACATCACTATCACGCACAGCAGCATCGACGTGGAGAAGATGCCGCTGCTGGTCGCATAGGCAAAGCACAGCGCCAGGGCGCGGCCTATGGACGTGGGCAGGAAGTGACTGACATAGAGTGTCAGCGGCAGGCAGATCAGCGCCGGGATTGTGTAGGGCACCACATAACCCAGTACGCCTTGCAGGCGCCCGCGGCGTTCGACGAACGGGCGCCGGTTCAAGCGCCGCACGATAAAGCGCCCCAGCAACGTCAACAGCGCGAAGGCGCCAATCCACACACTGGACAGCAGCAGGAAGTCGCCGGCCACGCTCCACGGCGAACGCTCCGACGTCTGGTCAACCAACCGGCCGACTTCATCCGCCGCGCGATCCGCGCGTAAACGCCAGGCATCAACAAGGTTCTGATTGAGGTCGAGCTTGTTCTGCACATCATCGATGCTGGAACTGATGGCACCGAGCAATCCACCCTCCACCAGCAACTCCGGCTTTGCCGGCGCCTCGGGCTCCGGCGCGGTGGCCGCGGCGTACAGTGCGCCGCTGCCGCAGAACAGCAGCGCGCCGAGCAGTAATGCAGTCTTTAGATTCAGCAAAACACCGGGCTCCTTCAGAAGGGTCTGTAAGGAACTGACGGATTTGAGCACTGATCGTTCCCCTGTTTCAGCATCTTTGCCGCTTGGGCAACTATCAAATGCGGCCTGCATGCCGGGGTGAGGCGTGGTGGCCCTTGGCACAGTTTTGAACCTGCACCGTCTGTAGGACGGTGGAAACTTTCGCGCAAATTGCACGGTCATCCCAAAACGGAGGTCAATCGACCCACATCGACGGGAGTAACCATGGCGGCGATTCATATCGGCATTTCCGGCTGGCGCTACACGCCTTGGCGGGGGGATTTCTACCCCGAGGGGCTGACCCAGAAACGCGAGCTGCAGTTTGCGTCACGCGCCGTCAACAGCATCGAGATCAACGGTTCGTTCTACGCGCTGCAAACTCCCAAGCGTTACGCCGAGTGGTATGCCCAGACGCCTGAAGACTTCATGTTCAGTGTCAAGGCACCGCGCTACATCACGCATATCCTGCGCCTGCAGGATGTGCACAAGCCGATGGCGAACTTCTTCGCCTCCGGTGTGCTGGAGCTGAAAGACAAACTCGGCCCGATCCTGTGGCAGTTTCCGCCCAGCTTTAAATTCGATCCGCTGCTGTTCGAAGCCTTCCTCGCCGAATTGCCCACCGACACCCGGCAGGCCGCCACCCTCGCCCACCAGCATGAGCCGCACCTGAACGGCAAGGCCAGCCTGCAGGCCCACGGCAAGCGCGCCCTGCGCCACGCGGTGGAGATTCGTCATAACAGTTTTGCGGTGCCGGAGTTTGTGCAGATGCTGGAAAAGCACGGCGTGGCGCTGGTGGTGGCAGACACCGCCGGCAAGTGGCCGTATCTCGAAGATGTTACCGCCAACTTCATGTACTTGCGTTTGCACGGCGACCAGCAGCTGTACGCCAGCGGTTATACCGATGAAGCCCTCAAGCGCTGGGGCGATCGCATCGAACGTTGGGCCCACGGCAAGCAACCGGCCGATGCGCACCTGGCCGCCCCGCAGCACAAACCGCGCGCCCGCAAACAGCGGGATGTGTTTTGCTTTTTCGACAATGACATCAAAGTGCGTGCGCCCTTCGATGCACGCCACTTGCTGCAGCGTTTCGGGCTGGACAGGCAGCTTTGCACCGAACCCGGCAAGTTGCCTGAACCGGGGGTGTTGCCATGACGCATCCGGAATGGGTCCCCATTACACCCACCGTCGCCATCACCCACTTCACAGTGCTGACGGTCAATATCCACAAGGGCTTCACCGCCTTGAACCGACGTTTCATCCTGCCGGAACTGCGCGAAGCAGTGCGCAGTGTGGGCGCTGATATGGTGTTCCTGCAGGAAATCCACGGCACCCACGAGCGCCATCCCCAGCGCTACAGCGACTGGCCGAACATGCCGCAGTACGAGTTCCTCGCCGACAGCATCTGGCCGCAGTTCGCCTACGGGCGCAACGCGGTCTACCCCCATGGCGACCATGGCAATGCGTTGCTGTCGAAATTCCAGATCGTGCGCTACGACAACCTCGATATCTCCCAAAGCGGCCATGAAAACCGTGGCCTGTTGCATTGCGTGCTGCGCTTGCCTGGCACCGGACAGGAAGTGCATGCGATCTGCATCCACCTGGGCCTGCGCGAGGTGCATCGCCAGCAGCAATTGCGCTTGTTGGAGCAGCGTATCAGCGAGATCCCGGCGGATGCGCCGTTGGTGGTGGCCGGCGATTTCAATGACTGGCGCCAACGCGCCGACCTCAGCCAGAGCGGCCTGCAGGAAGTCTTCATGCAGGCCCACGGCAAACTCGCACGCACCTTCCCGGCGCGCTTGCCGCTGCTGGCACTGGACCGCATCTATGTGCGCAATCTAAAGATTCATAACCCCAAGGTGCTGACCACCCGCCCCTGGTCCCATCTGTCAGACCACGTGCCCCTGTCGGTGGAGATTGAACTATGAACATTGCCGTTGAGCACATTGCTACCGACCAGCCGCCGGATGAAGCCAAGGCCCGCGACCTCGATTACGGCTGGCAGCCTGACAACCGGCTCGCGTTGCTGGAGAACGGCGAGGCGTACTTTCCCAAAGTGTTCGACGCCTTGCGCGGGGCACAGCGGGAAATCCTGCTGGAGACCTTTATCCTCTTCGAAGACAAGGTCGGCCATGAGCTGCAACGCATCTTGATCGACGCGGCGCAGCGTGGTGTCAAGGTGGTGGTCAGCCTGGATGGCTTTGGCTGCGGCGAACTGAGCCGCGCTTTTCTCGGCGAATTGGCCCAGGCCGGGGTGGCCGTGCAGATGTTTGATCCGGCGTCCAAGACCCTGGGTATTCGCACCAACTGGTTTCGCCGCCTGCACCGCAAGATCGTGGTGGTGGATGCCGCCGTGGCGTTTATCGGCGGGATCAATTTTTCTGCCGATCACCTGGGGGATTTCGGCCCCGATGCCAAGCAGGATTACGCGGTGCAGGTGATAGGCCCGGCGGTGGCCGACCTGCATCATTTCGCCCTCGCCCAAAGCGGTCGCCAGGTGCGCACGCGGCGCGGTTGGCGACGGCGCCAGCAACGGCCATCGCCTTGGCCGACCGATACAGGCGACGGCCTGGTGCGCCTGATTTACCGCGACAATCTGCAACACCGCGACGACATTGAAGAGGCCTACATCCATGCCTTGAGCAAAGCCCGGGAACGCGCGGTGATTGCCAATGCCTACTTCTTCCCCGGTTACCGCCTGCTGCGCGAGATCCGCAATGCGGCGCGCCGTGGCGTGAAGGTGCAATTGATCATGCAGGGCCAGCCCGATGTGCTGCTGGCCAAGCTGGCCGCGCGCATGCTCTACGACTACTTGCTCAAGGATGGCGTGGTGATTCATGAATATTGCCAGCGCCCGCTGCACGGCAAGGTGGCGCTGGTGGATGACGAGTGGAGCACCGTGGGTTCGAGCAACCTCGACCCGTTGAGCCTGTCGCTGAACCTGGAGGCCAACGTGCTGATTCGTGACCGGGCGTTCAATCAGCAACTGTACGAACGCCTGGACGCACTCGCCAAGGAGCATTGCCAGACCATGCCGGAAAACCGCAAGCCGCGCCTGTGGCTATGGCGACTGACCGTCGGTTTCCTGGTGTTCCATGTGATGCGCCACTTTCCCGCGCTGACCGGCTGGTTGCCGGCGCACAAGCCACGGTTGAAACCCTTCGAGGCTCGCACCCATGACATCTGAAGCCAGCGATTCACGCTTCAAGCGCTGGAAGAAACCGCTGACCGTGGCGTTCTTCCTGTTGCTGATCGTGCTGTTCACCCTGCTCGCAAGGCGTATCGACTGGAGCGAAGTGTTTCAGACCCTGGGCGATTTCAAGCTGCGCACCCTGCTGATCGCGGGCACGCTGACGTTGTGCAGCTTTATCGTCTACGCCTGCTTCGACTTGATCGGCCGCACCTACATTCGCCAACCGCTGCGCTGGAAGCAGATCCTGCCGGTCGGCATCATCAGCTATGCGTTCAATCTGAACCTGAGTGCCTGGGTCGGCGGAATCGCCATGCGCTATCGGCTGTATTCGCGGCTGGGGGTGAGCACCGGCAATATCGCCAAGATTCTCGGGCTGAGCCTGGCCACCAATTGGTTCGGCTATATGGCATTGGCCGGGGTGGTGTTCAGCAGCGGCCTGGTGACCATGCCGCCGGGCTGGAAGCTCAGCAGCGGCGCCCTGCAGGGCGTGGGTGTGCTGTTGGTGCTGGCCAGCCTGGGCTATCTGGCGGCGTGCCAATTCTCGACAAAGCGTGCATGGTCGATTCGCGGCATCGAGATCAACCTGCCGTCGCTGCGCATGGCGTGCCTGCAGTTGGCATTGGGCGCGTTGAACTGGTCGCTGATGGCCGCGGTGATTTTCACCTTGTTGCCCGCCAAGCTGGACTACCCGCTGGTGCTGGGCGTGCTGTTGATCAGCGCGATCGCCGGTGTCATCACCCATATCCCCGCCGGGCTCGGGGTACTGGAAGCGGTGTTTATCGCACTGCTGCAACATGAAGCGTCGCGCGGCAGTTTGCTGGCCGGGCTGATCGCCTATCGCGCCATCTACTTTATCCTGCCGCTGCTGATCGCTCTGGTGATGTACCTCGGTGTCGAGGCCAAAGCCAAGGCATTACGGGTGAAGAAAACACCGGCATGATCGCGTTACTGGGACTGGATGATGCTCAACCGCTCGCCCACCACCATCTCGGTGATCCAGTCCACCAGGATCGAGGTGTAGGCCTGTTGTGACACTGGATCGCTCAGGGAGTGGTCGGCACCATCGATGATGCGGTGCGTCAGGGAGTGCGTGTGCTGGCACGCCGCGCGGTAGCTCATGATGGTGGCGTGGGGCACATGGTCGTCGGTTTCCGATTCGACAATCAGCACATCACCGGTAAATTGCGCACAGGCCTGCAGCGCGCGGTTGGTTTCGGCATGCACCAGCGTGCTGCGGTAATCCATCAGGTCGGCCTTATCGAGGTCACGCTTGGGCTTGAGCCATTCCTGGTCGCGGTACAGCGCCGGCACGCGCAGCGCCAGCCAGCGCACCGGGCGCAATGAGGTGAGAATCGCCGCCAGGTAGCCGCCATAGCTGGTGCCCACCACCGCCACCGCCGAGGTGTCGATGGCCGGGTGCGAGAGCAGTCGGTCGTAGGCCGCCAGCAGATCGCGCAGGTTGTCTTCCCGGGTGACGCGGGACAACGGGATACCTGTGCCCGCGTGGCCACGCAGATCGAACGTCAGGCACACGCATCCCAGGCCGGCGATACCTTTGGCGCGCTCCAGGTCGCGCTCCTGGCTACCGCCCCAGCCGTGCACGAATAACACCCCCGGCACCTTCGATTTGGGGCTGAGGAACGTGCCGCTCATCTGTTCGTCGTCGATGTCGATCGCAATGCTTTCGCTTCTAGCCGTCATAAGATTTAACCGTCACGTACTTGAGAAGAAAGTCGCTGTTTTCCGCCGGGCCTCGGTACACCTCGATAGCATCCGCGGGCAGCGCCTGGTCCACGTAGGTTTCTACCGAAGACACCTGAATGGCCTTGAGGCCCGGGTGGTTGATAAAGCTCTGCAGCGCCGCGACTTCCGCGCTGCTGGCGCCACCCATGCGCCAGGATTGTTCAAGCACACCACTGCGCCGCTGGCCGTCGCTGTCCAGACCCTGGGCGATGTCGTAGTTGCGCCGGGACGCGTAGAAACCTGGGTAAGCTTCGTCAGCGGCCGCGTCGAAGACCTGGGCTTGCTCGATGGCTTGGCGCACGTCGCCGGGCAGCTCGAGCTTGAGCAAATCGTCATAACCGCCAGGCACCACCAGCAGGTTGGAGCCACCGTAGACCTCCTCGCCCTGTCCGTCCTGGGTCAGGTATTGCTCGCCGCAGTAGCTGATGACGTGATCGCCGATAAAACTCTGGCCCACACTATGGGTGACCACATCGTGCAGGTCTTGTTCCAGCACGACGCCTTCGCTGAACATCCGGGCCGCTTCGGGGCGCGCCAGCACGGCCTCGAACTCATCCAGGCTGTGGATAACCTCTTGGCCGCGCCCGGCGCAGGCATGCACCGGCTTCAGGCGGATCGGCCCGCTGTAGAGCAGGCGTTTGGCGGCTTCCCGTGCATCGTTGAGCGCAAATACGCTCAGGCCGTCCAGCACAACGTCGCGCACGCGCTCGCAGAACAAGGGCGACCAGCCTTCGGGAGCTGCGGCGTCCGGGCCCAGCAGGCCGTGACTGATGGCTTTGGTGCCGATGAAATCATGCTCCACATAACCGCCCCACAGGTCTTCGGGACCCTTGATATCAAGGGCCAGCGCCTGTGCAGGGCCAATCAGTGTTTGCGTGGGAAGCAGGTAGCGTTCACGGCCGGCGTGTTTGCGTGGATCGTAATCACCGCCGTACTTGAGCCCAAGGATTTGCGCCAGCCACCGCGCAAGGGCTCGGTTGGTTTCGACTTCATGCCGGGGAGCGCCCTCTCGCGTGGAGTGAGCAACTACCCATTTCTTGCGTTGAGTCGGGGTCATGCATCCCCCTTGGCCATCCCGCCATGTGTGTGGGTGGAAGGTTGCAGGGATCAGGCCAACGCAGGTTCAAAAGTGATGGCTTTGAAATCAATCGCTTGCGCAAAAAGCGATAGCAGTTGGCCTGTATTATTCTGCACGACACCACCCTGACCGTGGGGCGTTCTGCACGATTCACACGCCAAAACGGCTGCGGTAATCACTGGGTGCCAAACCGGTGATTTTCTTGAAGGTGGCGCGAAACGCACCAGGGTCCTGATACCCCACGGTCCAGGCGATATGGTCGATGGTGGCGGTGGTGAACTCCAGCATTTGCCGCGCTTTGCCGACGCGCAAATGCTGGCAGTATTCGGTGGGTTTCAACCCCGTGGCGCTGCGAAAACGCCGTAGGAACGTGCGCTCTTCCAGCCCCGCCTCTTGCGCCATGGCGGCCACGGACACATCCACCGCGCCACTGGCTTGCAACCAATGCTGGACCTTGAGGATGGCCACATCGCCATGGCTGAGGATCGGCACAAAGTTGCTGCCGCACTGGCTGGCACTGTCGCTGTGCTCGATCACCAGGAAACGCGCGGTAGCGGCGGCGACGCTGGGGCCCATCAGGCGGTCGACCAGGCGCAGGCCCAGCTCGGACCAGGCCATCAGCCCGGCGGTGGTGATCAGGTCGCCGTCATCGACGATCGGTTTATCCGCCTCAAGGCGTACGGCCGGATAACGGGTCGCGAAGGATTTGGCTGAGGACCAATGGGTGGTGGCGCTGCGCCCGTCCAACAGACCGCTGCGCGCCAGCAGGATCGAACCGATGCACACGCCACCGAGCACGGTGCCCGCAGCGTGTTGCTGGCGAATCCACTCGAGCAGTGCAGGCGGCGCCTGGTCTTCGGTGAACTCGCCGATTGAAGGCGGCACCAGCACCGCCATCATCGGTTGCTCAGGCCCTGGGTGGCTGTCGAATACCCGCGTGGGTATACCATCGCCATCCACCAGCCAGTGGCTCACGCGCAGCAACGGCAGCTGTGCGGATTGATGCTCGGCGGCGATCCGGTTGGCGACACCAAACAGATCGGTCAGCCCATGCACCGCTGCCAACTGCGCACCGTGGTAGATCAACACGCCCAGCTCAACAACCGCCATTGTCAGTTTTCCCCCTGTTATTGTCGGTGCAGCCAATCCCCCGCCCCGGCGCCAGCTAACATACTGGCCCCATCAACCCATCACGAGGCAATACCCATGGCCAAACAAGCGCTCATCCTAATCGATATCCAGAACGACTACTTCCCTCAAGGCAAGTGGCCGCTCGATGGCGTGGAAGCCGCCGCGGACAAGGCTGCGCAGGTGCTCCAGGCGTTTCGCCAGAACGGGGAGGCAGTGATTCATGTGCGCCATGAGTTCACGTCCGAGGATGCACCGTTTTTCACGCCGAACTCTGAGGGTGCCTATTTGCATCCCAAGGTGCTGAACGAGGGCAGCGAGCCGGTGGTGCTTAAACATTTCGTCAATGCGTTCCGCGAAACCCCTCTACGCGCCCTGCTGGAACAGCGCAGCATCACCGAACTGGTGGTGGTCGGCAGCATGAGCCATATGTGCATCGATGCGGTGGTGCGGGCCGCAGCGGACCTGGGCTACAAGGTCACGGTGATTCATGACGCATGCGCCACCCGCGATCTGGAGTTCAATGGGCAGGTGATTCCGGCGGCGCAGGTGCATGGCGCATATATGGCGTCGTTGGCATTTGGCTACGCAGGCGTGGTGTCGGCGGATGAGTATTTGAAGGCGCAAGCAGCAGCGGCGTAAGCGCTGCTTGCTTCTGTGCCGTCAGCGGGTCGCGATGATAAACAGGCGCGGGAAGGGCAGTAATACAGTGCCATCGCCTAGTGCTGGATAAGCCTGTGTAATCCGCGCCTGGTATTCCTGTAGGAAAGCGGCTTTTTCGCTATCGGTCAGTGGCGCGAGAAAGGGTCGCAAGCCCGAGCCCTTGAACCACTCCACCACAGCGGCATGATCCGACAGCGGGTGCTGGTACGTGGTGTGCCACACATCCACGGTACTGCAGTGTTGGCTCAGCAACTCGTAGTAGTAGCTCACCGAGTGGCGCTCATTGTGTTGGAACGCGCCGATCTTTGCCGCCCATGGGCCATCTGCCGCCACTTCGCGCGCCAGCCGGTGGGCGGGTTCATTGAGGTTGTCCGGGGTTTGTACGGCGAGCGTGCCGCCAGGCGTCAACTGGTCGACCAGATGCGGATAGAGCGTGGCGTGGTTTGGCAGCCATTGCAGCGAGGCGTTGGCAAGGATCACGTCGAATGGCTGCGACGGACTCCAGGCACCGATGTCCGCCAGCTCAAAGTTCAGCGCGGGCAGGCGCTTGCGGGCGTCGACCAGCATATCCTCGGAACTGTCCAGGCCCGTCACCTGCGCCTGCGGGAAACGCTCGGCCAATACCTGGGTGGAGTTGCCGGGGCCGCAACCCAGGTCCACCGCTGTGTGCACCGCGGTATTCGGAATGGCCGCGACCAGGTCACGTACCGGACGAGTGCGTTGTTGTTCAAACATCGTGTATTGCTTGGCAGACCAGGTCATCGCGGCTCTCCTTGTTCTGTGGAAGTGGGTTACAGCCTAAATCGAGTGGCCCCTGAGGACAAATGTCGGGGCCGGCGATCGTCCATCCCATCATTTAATCCGTTGCGGGTGCAGCTTCATGCATCACGAAATTACAAAAAAGCCCCGAGAGCAGGGCTCACGGGGCTTTTTGGGAAAGCTATACGGATTGCGCCGAGCGATATCCTAGAACGGAATATCGTCATCAAAGCTGTCGAAATCCGGAGCTGGCTGCGGAGCGGCCTGTTGCGGCGCTGGACGCGACTCACGCTGTGGCTGCTGGCTTGGCTGCGGACGCGACTGCTGTGGACGCGGTGCCGAGTTGGACATACCGCCCTGGCCTTGTTGGTCACCCTGTGGACGACCGCCCAGCAGTTGCATGGTGCCTTGCATGTCGACCACGATTTCAGTGGTGTAACGCTTGATGCCGTCTTTTTCCCACTCGCGGGTTTGCAGCTTGCCTTCGATGTAGACCTGCGAACCTTTGCGCAGGTATTCACCGGCGATCTCTGCCACCTTGCCGAACATCGACACACGGTGCCATTCGGTTTTCTCGACCTTCTGGCCGGTCTGCTTGTCGGTCCACTGTTCGCTGGTCGCCAGACTCAGGTTGGTCACTGCGTTACCGTTAGGCAAGTAGCGAACTTCGGGATCCTGGCCGCATGTACCGACCAATATGACTTTGTTAACCCCACGGGCCATAACGTTCTCCTATGCTGGGCGCGCTGTCGGCACTGGGTTGACCAGTTGCTCGAGCGTCGCGCGATCCAATAATTCGGTGTCCAATTTGATGTAAATGGCCGCCTCTTCCGCGACCACGACAGCATCCGTTACCCCTACGACGGCCTTCAGGCGCTCTACCAGGCCGCTTTCACGGATCGCCTCAGGCGATAGCGGCAAACGCAGGCTTGTGACGTAGGGAGGTTCGCGCATGGTAACAGCAAAGGCCAACCAAAGTGCAGCCAGCCCGGCGCATCCAAGGAACACAACCGACAAACCGCCATGCTGGAACATCCAGCCGCCCATGATGCCGCCCAACGCCGAACCCAGGAACTGGCTGGTGGAATACACCCCCATTGCCGTGCCCTTGCCACCGGCCGGTGAAACTTTACTGATCAGCGAAGGCAACGAAGCTTCCAGCAAGTTGAACGCGGTGAAGAACACCACCGTACCGATGACCAGCGCCCGTAGGCTGTCGCCGAACTGCCAGAAGAATAGTTCAGTGAGCATCAATGTCGCGACGGCGCCGAGCAAAACTCGTTTCATTTTGCGTTTCTTCTCGCCATAGATAATGAACGGGATCATGGCGAAGAACGAAATCAGCAGTGCCGTGAGGTAGACCCACCAGTGCTGTTCCTTGGGCAGCCCGGCTTTTTCCACCAGCGCCAGGGGCAAGGCCACGAAGCTGCACATCAGCATTGCGTGTAATACGAAGATACCTAAATCCAGGCGCAACAGATCCGGGTGCTTGAGCGTCGGCAACAGGGCCTTGCGTGCGACGCCCGACTCACGGTGCTGCAACGTGCCGGTGGAGCGCGGCACCATGAAGGCCACGATCACGATCCCGAACAACGCCATGCCGCCGGTGGCAAGGAACAGGCCGTGCAAGCCAAAGGCGCGCGTCAGCAACGGGCCCACGACCATGGCCACGGCGAACGACAGACCGATGGTCATGCCGATCATGGCCATGGCCTTCGTGCGGTGTTGCTCACGGGTCAGGTCGGACAGCAGCGCCATGACCGCAGCGGAAATCGCCCCGGCACCTTGCAGGATGCGTCCGGCGATCACGCCCCAGATCGAATCGGATTGTGCCGCGAGCACGCTGCCGAGGGCGAAGACAATCAGCCCGAGGTAAATCACCGGACGCCGGCCAATACGGTCGGAAATGATTCCGAACGGAATCTGAAAAATCGCCTGGGTCAAGCCATAGGCGCCAATCGCCAGGCCGATCAGTGCGGGGGTCGCGCCTGCCAGATCCATTCCATAGGTCGCCAGTACCGGCAACACCATGAACATGCCAAGCATACGGAACGCGAACACCAGGGCCAGACCGCTTGCTGCTCGGGTCTCGCCGCTACTCATGCGTTCGCTGTGGGGATCGTGCATGGAAAAACCTCGTGTGAACCGGCGGCGATTCTACCAGTCCCATCGAGTGAGAGGGTATATGCGGCGCTTTGCCGCGCAGCTTTCATGTAAGGCTGCACCCGGCACTTTGACAGTGTATATTCATCCAGTCTTTAGCCGTATACTCCTGCATTATTTACGCCCGCCGTGCGAGGCCATCTTGGACAAGATCCTGATTCGTGGGGCTAGAACCCACAACCTGAAGAACATCGACCTGACCCTGCCCCGGGACAAACTGATCGTCATCACCGGCTTGTCCGGCTCCGGCAAATCGTCCCTGGCGTTCGACACGCTGTATGCCGAAGGTCAGCGTCGCTATGTGGAATCGCTGTCGGCCTATGCCCGGCAGTTCCTGTCGATGATGGAAAAGCCGGACGTCGACACCATTGAAGGCCTGTCGCCGGCGATTTCCATTGAGCAGAAGTCGACCTCCCACAACCCGCGTTCCACCGTGGGCACCATCACCGAAATCTACGACTACCTGCGCCTGCTGTACGCGCGGGTAGGCATCCCGCGCTGCCCGGACCACGACATTCCGCTGGAGGCCCAGACCGTCAGCCAGATGGTCGACCTGGTGCTGGCCCAACCGGAAGGTGCCAAGCTGATGCTGCTGGCGCCGGTGATTCGCGAGCGCAAGGGCGAACACCTCTCTGTATTCGAAGAGCTGCGTGCTCAAGGTTTCGTACGTGCGCGTATCAACGGCAAGCTGTATGAGCTGGACGAAGCGCCGAAACTCGACAAGCAGAAGAAGCACTCGATTGATGTCGTGGTCGATCGCTTCAAGGTGCGGTCCGACCTGCAGCAGCGTCTGGCGGAATCGTTCGAGACCGCGTTGAAGCTGGCGGATGGCATTGCCCTGGTGGCGCCGATGGATGACGAGCCGGGTGAAGAGATCATCTTCTCCGCGCGCTTTGCCTGCCCGATCTGTGGCCACGCCATCAGCGAGCTGGAGCCCAAGCTGTTCTCCTTCAACAACCCGGCCGGTGCCTGCCCGACCTGCGATGGCCTGGGCGTGAAGCAATTCTTCGACATCAAGCGCCTGGTCAACGGCGACCTGACATTGGCGGAGGGCGCGATACGCGGCTGGGACAGGCGTAACGTCTACTACTTCCAGATGCTCGGGTCGTTGGCGGCCCATTACAAGTTCAGCCTTGAAGTACCTTTCAACCAACTGCCAGCAGACCAGCAGAAAGTCATCCTTAATGGCAGCGGCTCGCAGAACGTCGACTTCAAGTACTTGAACGACCGTGGCGACATCGTCAAGCGCTCCCACCCGTTCGAAGGCATCGTGCCGAACCTGGAGCGGCGCTACCGCGAGACTGAATCGGCGAGTGTGCGCGAGGAGCTGGCAAAATTCCTCAGCACCCAACCGTGCCCGGATTGCCGGGGCACTCGCCTGCGCCGTGAGGCGCGGCATGTATGGGTGGGTGAGAAGACGTTGCCGGCGGTGACCAACCTGCCGATCGGCGATGCCTGTGAATACTTTGGTGTACTGCAGCTCACCGGACGCCGTGGGGAAATTGCCGACAAGATCCTCAAGGAGATCCGCGAGCGCTTGCAGTTCCTGGTTAACGTTGGCCTGGACTATCTGTCGCTGGATCGCAGCGCGGATACGTTGTCCGGTGGTGAAGCGCAGCGAATTCGCCTGGCCAGCCAGATTGGTGCCGGCCTGGTGGGGGTGTTGTACATCCTCGATGAGCCTTCGATTGGCCTGCACCAGCGGGATAACGATCGCCTGCTGGGCACGCTGAAGCACCTGCGGGATATCGGCAATACGGTGATCGTGGTCGAGCACGATGAAGACGCGATTCGCCTGGCGGACTATGTGGTGGATATTGGCCCAGGCGCCGGCGTACATGGAGGACATATTGTCGCCGAGGGCACGCCTGCCGAGGTAATGGCGCATCCCGACTCGTTGACCGGCAAGTACCTGTCCGGCCGCGTGAAGATCGCAGTGCCAGCCAAGCGTACACCGCGCAACAAGAAGATGGCATTGCACCTCAAGGGCGCGCGTGGCAACAACTTGCGCAATGTTGACCTGGAAATACCACTGGGCCTGCTGACCTGCGTGACCGGTGTTTCCGGCTCAGGCAAGTCGACGCTGATCAACAACACGCTGTTCCCCTTGAGTGCCACCGCCTTGAACGGCGCCACCACCCTGGAAGCCGCCGCGCACGACAGCATCAAGGGCCTGGAACACCTGGACAAGGTGGTCGATATCGACCAAAGCCCGATTGGCCGCACACCGCGCTCCAACCCGGCGACCTACACCGGGCTGTTCACGCCTATTCGTGAGCTGTTTGCTGGCGTGCCGGAATCCCGTTCACGGGGCTACGGGCCAGGCCGCTTCTCGTTCAACGTCAAGGGCGGTCGCTGCGAAGCGTGCCAGGGCGATGGCCTGATCAAGGTGGAAATGCACTTCCTCCCGGACATCTACGTGCCGTGCGATGTGTGCAAGAGCAAGCGCTACAACCGCGAAACCCTGGAGATCAAGTACAAGGGCAAGAGCATCCACGAAACCCTGGAGATGACCATCGAAGAAGCGCGGGTGTTCTTTGATGCGGTTCCGGCGCTTGCGCGCAAGCTGCAGACGCTGATGGATGTGGGCCTGTCATATATCAAGCTGGGGCAGTCGGCGACCACGCTGTCCGGTGGTGAGGCGCAGCGGGTGAAGCTGTCTCGCGAGCTGTCCAAACGCGATACGGGCAAGACCTTGTATATCCTGGACGAACCGACAACCGGCCTGCACTTTGCTGATATTCAGCAATTGCTGGATGTGTTGCACCGCTTGCGTGATCACGGCAACACCGTGGTGGTGATCGAGCACAACCTGGATGTGATCAAGACGGCCGACTGGCTGGTGGATCTAGGGCCGGAAGGCGGATCCAAGGGCGGCCAGATCATTGCGGTGGGTACGCCGGAGCAGGTCTCCGAGATGCCACAATCGCATACGGGTTACTACTTGAAACCATTGCTGGCGCGCGACCGGGCCTGATTTATCAGGCTCAATAAAAAGCCCCTGTCACTGCTGAGGTGACAGGGGCTTTTTTGTAGGAAATCAGAACTGCGATTGCAGGTAGTTTTCCAGGCCAATCAGCTTGATCAAGCCCAACTGCTTTTCCAGCCAGTAGGTGTGATCTTCTTCGGTATCGTTCAACTGCACGCGCAGGATTTCCCGCGTGACGAAGTCGCTGTGCTGTTCGCAGAGCTCGATGCCCTTGCAGAGAGCGGCACGCACCTTGTATTCAAGACGAAGATCGGCTGCAAGCATGTCAGGTACGCTGGTACCCACATCCAGATCGTCGGGACGCATACGTGGCGTACCTTCGAGCATCAGGATACGACGCATCAGTGCATCGGCGTGCTGTGCCTCTTCTTCCATTTCGTGGTTGATACGCTCGTAGAGTTCGGTAAAACCCCAGTCTTCGTACATGCGCGAGTGGATGAAATATTGATCACGAGCTGCCAGTTCGCCCGTCAGCAACGTGTTGAGGTAATCGATTACGTCGGGGTGACCTTGCATCGCCCTACATCTCCCTGCTTGAAAGTCTGTAGTTTGAACCATGCTGACTCGGAGGTCACGGGACTAACGGCAGAAAAGTGAAGATTTCCGCAGAAAAGTAGCTGAAATAACGCAAAAACCGCCCAAATGAGGGCGGTTCTGCTTATCGTTTAGAGTCAGTTAAGCGATACACCCAGTGCCTTTGCGATTGCGTCTCCATAAGCAGGATCTGCCTTATAGAAGTGCTGCAGTTGACGCTGGACCACATCACTGGAGACACCGCTCATTGCGCCGGCGATGTTATTGGTGAGCAGTGCTTTCTGCTCATCATTCATCAGGCGGAACAGCGCACCTGCGTGGCTGTAGTAGTCGGTATCTTCACGGTGATCGTAACGATCAGCCGCACCGCTCAAGGGCAATGCAGGCTCGGCGTACTGTGGCGCTTGCTTCGGAGCTTCGGCGTAGCTGTTCGGTTCGTAGTTCGGAGTCGCACCACCATTGCTGCCAAATGCCATCGAGCCATCACGCTGGTAGCTGTTGACCGGGCTGCGCGGAGCATTCACCGGCAATTGCTGGTGGTTGGTACCCACACGGTAGCGGTGAGCATCTGCGTAAGCGAAAACCCGACCTTGGAGCATACGGTCTGGCGACAGGCCAACGCCTGGAACCATGTTGCTTGGGCCAAATGCAGCCTGCTCTACTTCAGCGAAGTAGTTCTGCGGATTGCGGTTAAGTTCCAGCTCACCCACTTCAATCAACGGGAATTCTTTCTGCGACCAGGTTTTGGTCACATCAAACGGATTCTCGTAATGGGCGTTCGCCTGGGCCTCGGTCATGATCTGGATGCAGACCCGCCATTTCGGGAAGTCACCGCGCTCGATCGCACCAAACAGATCACGCTGGGCGTAATCAGGATCAGTACCGGCCAGGCGGGCCGCCTCAGCCGGCGCCAGGTTCTTGATGCCTTGCTTGGTTTTGTAGTGCCACTTCACCCAGTGCCGCTCACCGCGGGCGTTAATCAAGCTGTAGGTGTGGCTGCCAAAGCCGTGCATATGACGGTAGCCATCGGGAATACCACGGTCCGAAAACAGAATGGTGACCTGGTGCAGCGCCTCTGGAGAGTGCGACCAGAAGTCCCACATCATTTGCGCGCTTTTCAGGTTGCTTTGCGGTAACCGCTTCTGAGTGTGGATGAAATCGGGGAATTTCAGCGGATCGCGTATGAAGAACACCGGTGTGTTGTTACCCACGATGTCCCAATTACCTTCTTCGGTGTAGAACTTCAAGGCAAAACCACGGGGATCGCGCTCGGTGTCTGCGGAACCACGCTCACCGCCCACAGTAGAGAAACGCAGGAACGTTGGAGTTTGCTTACCAACGGACTCGAACAATTTGGCGCTGGTGTACTGGGTGATGTCCCGGGTGACCGTAAAAGTACCGTAGGCACCCGACCCTTTGGCGTGTACACGACGCTCAGGGATGTTTTCACGGTTGAAATGGGCAAGTTTCTCGATCAGGTGAAAATCGTCAAGAAGCAGCGGGCCGCGCGGGCCGGCTGAACGGGAATTCTGGTTATCCGCAACGGGAGCGCCGCTGGCGGTGGTAAGGATTTTATTCTGGCTCATGCTCAATTTTCCTCAGGTCGGACTTGGAACTGCCGGCTAATCGGCTTGGAGGGAGTATTGACCATCAACATGACACCTACAAATTCATTAAATCGTAAGCTTCAATAGAGAATAACTAACAATACCCCCGCGCACATAGTGCTGAGCGCTGTCTGAGGAAGCTTGTACACATCGCGCTTTTGTTACGCGCACAAAAAACCGGGCACTAGGCCCGGTTCTTCGTTACAGCTTGTCGTCTTACTCGGCGCTTACAGCTTCGCCGGCAGTAGCACGATCAACCAACTCGACGTACGCCATAGGCGCGTTGTCGCCAGCGCGGAAACCGCACTTGAGGATGCGCAGGTAGCCACCCTCACGGGTAGCGTAACGCTTGCCCAGGTCGTTGAAGAGCTTACCAACGATAGCTTTCGAACGAGTACGGTCGAAAGCCAGACGGCGGTTAGCCAGGCTGTCTGTCTTGGCCAAAGTGATCAGCGGCTCAGCAACGCGACGCAGTTCTTTAGCTTTCGGCAGTGTAGTTTTGATCAGCTCGTGCTCGAACAGCGACACCGCCATGTTTTGAAACATGGCCTTGCGGTGCGAGCTGGTACGGCTCAGGTGACGACCACTTTTACGATGACGCATGGTTCATTCCTTACCAAACTCACGTTCGGTGATTACGACGATCAGGCAGTCGCCTTGTCGTCCTTCTTAAGACTTGCAGGCGGCCAGTTGTCGAGGCGCATGCCGAGGGACAGACCGCGGGAGGCCAGAACGTCCTTGATTTCAGTCAAGGATTTCTTGCCCAGGTTCGGAGTCTTCAACAGTTCTACTTCGGTACGCTGAATCAGGTCGCCGATGTAGTAAATGTTTTCCGCCTTAAGGCAGTTAGCCGAACGTACAGTCAGTTCCAGATCGTCAACCGGGCGAAGCAGGATCGGATCGATCTCGTCTTCCTGCTCGATTACCACTGGTTCGCTGTCACCTTTGAGGTCGACGAACGCAGCCAACTGCTGTTGCAGAATGGTTGCAGCGCGGCGGATAGCCTCTTCAGGATCCAGAGTACCGTTGGTTTCCAGATCAATAACCAGCTTGTCCAGGTTAGTACGCTGCTCGACACGGGCGTTTTCCACCACGTATGCGATACGGCGAACCGGGCTGAACGAAGAGTCAAGCTGCAAGCGACCAATGCTGCGGCTTTCGTCTTCATCGCTCTGACGCGAGTCGGCCGGTTCATAACCACGACCACGAGCTACGGTGAGCTTCATGTTCAGGGCGCCGTTAGACGCCAGGTTAGCGATTACGTGATCGGGGTTAACGATCTCGACATCATGATCCAGCTGAATATCGGCAGCGGTAACCACCCCCGAACCCTTCTTCGACAAGGTCAGCGTAACTTCGTCACGGCCGTGCAGCTTGATAGCCAGACCTTTAAGGTTCAACAGGATTTCAATTACGTCTTCCTGTACACCTTCGATGGCGCTGTACTCGTGGAGCACACCGTCAATCTCGGCCTCGACTACTGCACAGCCGGGCATTGAGGACAACAGGATGCGGCGCAGCGCGTTGCCCAGGGTGTGGCCAAAACCACGCTCGAGAGGCTCGAGAGTGATCTTGGCGCGGGTTGGACTGACAACCTGCACATCAATGTGGCGGGGTGTCAGGAACTCATTTACCGAAATCTGCATGGATGCACCTATTTTCTAGCCCTTACTTGGAGTAGAGCTCGACAATCAGGCTTTCGTTGATGTCGGCGGACAGATCACTGCGAGCAGGAACGTTCTTGAAAACGCCCGACTTCTTCTCAGTGTCTACTTCTACCCATTCTACGCGGCCACGTTGGGCACACAGATCGAGAGCTTGGACAATGCGAAGTTGGTTTTTTGCTTTCTCGCGAACTGCGACCACGTCACCAGCACGAACCTGGTAGGACGGAACGTTTACGGTCTGACCGTTAACGCTGATCGACTTGTGCGATACCAGCTGACGGGATTCGGCACGAGTCGAACCAAAGCCCATACGGTATACAACGTTGTCCAGACGGCATTCGAGCAGTTGCAGCAGGTTTTCACCGGTTGCACCTTTCTTGCCAGCAGCTTCTTTGTAGTAGCCGCTGAACTGACGCTCGAGAACGCCGTAGATACGACGGACCTTCTGCTTTTCACGCAGTTGGGTGCCGTAATCGGACTGGCGACCGCGGCGTTGGCCGTGGATACCAGGTGCTGCTTCAATGTTGCACTTCGATTCGATCGCGCGCACGCCGCTCTTCAGGAAGAGATCGGTGCCTTCGCGACGAGCGAGTTTGCATTTTGGACCAATGTAACGAGCCATTCTTTACAATCTCCTGGATTACACGCGGCGCTTCTTCGGCGGACGGCACCCGTTGTGCGGGATTGGCGTCACGTCGGTGATGCTGGCGATCTTATAGCCACAGCCGTTCAAAGCACGGACAGCAGACTCACGACCTGGACCTGGACCTTTGACGTTAACGTCGAGGTTTTTCAGGCCATATTCCAGCGCAGCTTGACCAGCACGTTCAGCAGCTACTTGAGCAGCAAACGGCGTGGACTTGCGGGAACCGCGGAAACCCGAACCACCGGAGGTAGCCCAAGAAAGCGCGTTACCTTGACGGTCGGTGATGGTCACGATGGTGTTGTTAAAAGATGCATGGATGTGGGCGATGCCATCAACCACTGTCTTTTTAACTTTTTTACGAGGACGAGCAGCAGGTTTTGCCATGATAATTTTCCTGTCGATTCGCTGGGGCGATTACTTGCGGATCGGCTTACGCGGACCTTTACGGGTACGCGCGTTAGTCTTGGTACGCTGACCGCGCACTGGAAGACCACGACGATGACGCAGACCGCGATAGCAACCGAGGTCCATCAAACGCTTGATTTTCATGTTGATTTCGCGACGCAGGTCACCTTCAGTGGTGAACTTCGCCACTTCGCCACGCAGCAATTCAATCTGCTCGTCGCTCAGATCCTTGATCTTAGCGGCTGGGTTTACCCCAGCAACCGCGCAAATTTTCTGCGCAGTAGTGCGACCAACACCATAGATGTAGGTCAGCGAGATAACAGTGTGCTTGTTATCTGGAATGTTAACGCCTGCAATACGGGCCATTCAGTGGGACTCCAATTGACAGCTACCTACGCCCCGGAAGCCAAGAAATAGGGCGCGAGATAATATCGCTGTAATAACAAATAATCAACCCGGCAGCGCACTAGCTGCCGGGCTTCAAGCGGATCACACTCAGCCTTGGCGCTGTTTGTGACGCGGTTCCGCGCTGCAAATTACTCGAACAACACCTTCGCGGCGAATAATCTTGCAGTTACGGCACAGCTTTTTCACCGATGCACGAACTTTCATCACCAACTCCTCGAACCTTATGGGTACTCAGCGCAACATGCCGCTGCCGTAACCCTTCAGGTTGGCTTTCTTCATCAGGGATTCGTACTGGTGCGAAACGAGGTGCGATTGTACTTGGGACATGAAGTCCATCACAACCACGACCACGATCAGCAACGAGGTCCCGCCAAGGTAGAACGGAACGTTTGCTGCAACCACCAGGAACTGGGGCAACAAGCACACGGCCGTCATATATAGAGCACCGAACAGGGTCAAACGAGTCAGAACGCCATCAATGTAGCGTGCCGACTGCTCACCTGGACGAATACCCGGAATAAAGGCACCGGACTTCTTCAGGTTTTCCGCTACGTCTTTCGGATTGAACATCAACGCCGTATAGAAGAAGCAGAAGAAAATAATCCCTGCACTAAACAGCAGAATATTCAACGGCTGACCAGGAGCGATCGACTGAGAGAGGTCCTGCAGCCAGCCCATATTTTCAGACTGACCAAACCAGGTACCCAACGAAGCCGGAAACAGCAAAATGCTGCTCGCGAAAATTGCCGGAATAACACCGGCCATATTCACTTTCAGCGGCAAGTGGCTGGTCTGCGCAGCAAAAACCTTACGGCCCTGCTGACGCTTGGCGTAGTGAACAGCAATACGACGCTGGCCACGCTCAATGAACACCACAAAACCGATAATCGCTACTGCCAGCAAACCGATGGCAACCAGGGCGAAGATATTGATATCACCCTGACGTGCAGACTCGAAAGACTGCCCGATTGCTCTCGGAAGACCGGCGACGATACCTGCGAAAATCAACATCGAGATACCGTTACCAACACCACGCTCAGTAATCTGCTCACCCAGCCACATCATGAACATCGCACCAGCCACAAACGTGGATACCGCGACGAAATGGAAGCCAAAGTCACCAGTGAACGCAACACCCTGCCCAGCCAGGCCAACGGACATGCCGATAGCTTGGACCAGGGCGAGGATGACAGTGCCGTAGCGGGTGTACTGGCTAATCTTGCGACGGCCAGCTTCACCTTCCTTCTTCAACTGCTCCAGCTGCGGGCTGACGGCGGTCATCAGTTGCATGATGATCGATGCCGAGATGTACGGCATGATCCCCAGTGCAAAAATGCTCATCCGTTCCAGCGCACCGCCAGAAAACATGTTGAACAAGCTAAGAATGGTCCCCTCATTCTGTCGAAACAGGTCTGCGAGTCGGTCCGGGTTGATACCTGGAACCGGGATGTGTGCGCCTATTCGGTAGACGATAATCGCCAGGAACAGAAAACGCAGACGAGCCCAAAGTTCAGACATACCGCCTTTGCCGAGCGCTGAGAGAGCACCTTGCTTAGCCATTTATTCCTCGAACTTGCCGCCAGCTGCTTCGATAGCCGAACGCGCACCTTTGGTGGCGCCGATTCCCTTGCCGATAGTGACAGCGCGAGTCACTTCACCGGACAGCATGATTTTCACACGCTGTACGTTGACGTTGATCACGTTGGCATCTTTCAGGGTCTGCACAGTAACGATGTCGCCTTCCACTTTAGCCAGCTCGGACAGACGCACTTCTGCGCGGTCCATGGCCTTCAGGGAAACGAAGCCGAACTTAGGCAGGCGACGATGCAGCGGCTGTTGACCGCCTTCAAAGCCTGGAGCAATGGTGCCACCGGAGCGGGAGGTTTGACCTTTGTGGCCACGGCCACCAGTCTTACCCAAACCGCTACCGATACCACGGCCCGGACGATGCTTTTCGCGACGGGAACCCGGCGCTGGACTCAGATCATTGAGTTTCATCGATTAACCCTCGACACGCAGCATGTAGTAAGCCTTGTTGATCATCCCGCGATTCTCGGGAGTATCCTGGACTTCTACAGTGTGACCGATGCGACGCAGACCCAAACCCTTAACGCACAATTTGTGGTTAGGGATGCGGCCGGTCATGCTTTTGATCAGCGTTACTTTAACGGTAGCCATGATCAGAAGATCTCCTTGACGCTTTTGCCACGCTTGGCGGCAATGGATTCAGGAGATTGCATAGCTTTCAAACCCTTGAAAGTGGCGTGAACCACGTTTACCGGGTTAGTCGAGCCATAGCACTTGGCCAGAACGTTCTGAACGCCAGCAACCTCGAGGACAGCACGCATAGCGCCGCCAGCGATGATACCGGTACCTTCAGAAGCAGGCTGCATGTACACCTTCGAAGCGCCGTGAGCGGACTTCATTGCGTACTGCAGCGTGGTGCCGTTCAGATCAACTTGGATCATGTTGCGACGAGCAGCTTCCATTGCCTTCTGGATCGCAGCAGGCACTTCACGTGACTTGCCACGGCCGAAGCCAACACGCCCTTTACCATCACCCACCACGGTCAACGCGGTGAAAGTGAAGATACGGCCGCCTTTAACGGTTTTGGCTACGCGGTTAACTTGAACCAGCTTCTCAATGTAGCCTTCGTCGCGCTTTTGGTCGTTATTTGACATAACTTAGAACTCCAGCCCAGCTTCACGAGCAGCATCAGCCAGCGCTTTAACGCGGCCGTGGTACTTGAAGCCAGAGCGGTCGAAAGCCACTTGCGAGACGCCAGCGGCCTTAGCACGCGTAGCGACCAGCTGGCCAACCTTTGTGGCCGCGTCGATGTTGCCAGTGGCACCATCACGCAGTTCTTTATCCAAAGTCGAGGCGCTGGCCAGGACTTTGTTGCCGTCGGCCGAGATGACCTGGGCGTAGATGTGCTGCGACGAGCGGAACACGCAGAGACGCACGACTTCGAGTTCGTGCATTTTCAGGCGTGCTTTGCGAGCGCGACGCAGTCGAGTAACTTTTTTGTCGGTCATTTGCTATGCCCTACTTCTTCTTGGCTTCTTTACGACGGACGACTTCGTCCGCGTAGCGCACACCTTTGCCTTTGTACGGCTCTGGTGGACGGAAGTCGCGGATCTCAGCAGCCACTTGACCTACCAGTTGCTTATCGATGCCCTTGATCAGGATATCGGTCTGGCTAGGAGTCTCAGCGGTGATGCCTTCCGGCAGTTCGTAATCCACTGGGTGCGAGAAGCCAAGGGCCAGGTTCAAAACCGTGCCTTTTGCTTGCGCTTTGTAACCAACACCGACCAGCTGGAGCTTACGCTCGAAGCCTTGGCTTACGCCTTGGACCATGTTGTTTACCAACGCACGCGTGGTACCAGCCATTGCGCGAGTTTGTTGATCGCCATTGCGAGCAGCGAAACGCAGCTCACCAGCTTCTTCAACGATCTCAACGGACGAATGGATATTCAGTTCAAGAGTGCCCTTGGCACCCTTCACCGAAAGCTGTTGGCCTGCGAATTTGACTTCGACACCGGCTGGCAGCTTAACGGGGTTCTTAGCGACGCGAGACATGCTTATCCCCCCTTAGAACACAGTGCAAAGAACTTCGCCGCCGACACCGGCAGCGCGCGCAGCACGATCCGTCATCACACCTTTGTTGGTGGAGACGATAGACACGCCCAGACCGCCACGAACTTTCGGCAGATCTTCAGCGGACTTGTACTGACGCAGGCCTGGACGGCTAACGCGCTTCACTTCCTCGATGACCGAACGGCCTTCGAAGTACTTCAGCTCGATGGACAGCAGTGGTTTGATTTCGCTGCTGATCTGATAACCCGCAATGTAGCCTTCGTCTTTCAGGACTTTGGCAACAGCAACCTTCAACTTGGAAGACGGCATGCTTACGACGGACTTTTCAGCCATCTGGGCATTACGGATACGAGTTAGCATGTCCGCTAACGGGTCCTGCATACTCATGGGCTAGACGCTCCTAATACAAAAAAATTAGCCTTGCGGCTACATATGTCGCTGAGAACTTCCGGGTAAAAAACACGGGCTCAGGCGAGCCGCGTATTTTAGACACACTCCGGAAATGAAACAAGCCCCAAAAGGGGCTTGTTCCAGATTCAAGGTCACCGGCGGTCAGTATCTTTCGATTCAGACCACCTGGACGCTGAAAGTACTTACCAGCTGGCTTTAACCAGACCTGGTACGTCACCACGCATTGCCGCTTCACGCAGTTTGTTACGGCCGAGGCCGAACTTGCGGTAAACGCCGTGTGGACGACCGGTCAGGCGGCAGCGGTTACGCATGCGCGAAGCGCTTGCGTCACGTGGCTGCTTCTGCAGAGCAACTGTAGCTTCCCAACGCGCTTCTGGACTTGCGTTCAGATCAACGATGATTGCTTTCAGTGCTGCACGCTTCTTGGCGTACTTGGCAACCGTGAGCTGACGCTTCAGCTCGCGGTTTTTCATGCTCATCTTGGCCATGGTCCTACTCCAATCAGTTGCGGAACGGGAATTTGAAAGCACGCAACAGGGCGCGACCTTCATCATCGTTCTTGGCAGTGGTGGTCAGGGTGATGTCCAGACCGCGGAGAGCATCGATCTTGTCGTAGTCGATTTCCGGGAAGATGATCTGCTCTTTCACGCCCATGCTGTAGTTACCACGACCATCGAAGGACTTGGCATTCAGGCCGCGGAAGTCGCGAACCCGAGGCAGGGAGATCGACAGCAGACGATCCAGGAATTCGTACATACGCTCACGGCGCAGAGTCACTTTGACGCCGATCGGCCAACCTTCACGGACTTTAAAGCCAGCGATGGATTTGCGAGCGTAGGTCACAACGACTTTCTGGCCGGTGATCTTTTCCAGGTCAGCAACAGCGTGCTCGATGACTTTTTTGTCACCGATCGCTTCGCCCAGACCCATGTTCAGGGTGATTTTGGTAACGCGCGGAACTTCCATCACGTTCCCAAGCTTAAGTTCTTCCTTAAGCTTAGGGGCGATTTCCTTCCGGTAAATCTCTTGTAGTCGTGCCATGGTCTAATCTACCTAGCAGTGTTCAAGCATCAACCGCTTTTTGGGTCGACTTGAAGACACGAATTTTCTTACCGTCTTCTACTTTGAAACCAACGCGGTCAGCCTTGTTGGTTTCGCCGTTGAAGATGGCGACGTTAGAAGCGTCCAGCGGAGCTTCTTTCTCGACGATACCGCCCTGCACGCCCGACATCGGGTTAGGCTTGGTATGACGCTTGACCAGGTTCAGACCACCGATAACCAGACGGTTATTAGCGAGAACCTTAAGCACCTTACCGCGCTTACCTTTGTCTTTGCCGGCGATCACGATGATCTCGTCGTCACGACGAATCTTTTGCATGTCGGATCTCCTTACAGCACTTCTGGGGCGAGCGAGACGATCTTCATGAACTTCTCAGTACGAAGTTCACGGGTCACTGGCCCAAAGATACGGGTGCCGATCGGCTCTTGCTTGTTGTTCAGAAGAACAGCAGCGTTGCCATCAAAGCGGATAATGGAGCCATCTGCACGACGTACGCCGTGACGAGTGCGGACTACAACAGCAGTCATCACTTGGCCTTTTTTCACTTTACCGCGAGGAATTGCTTCCTTGACGGTAACCTTGATGATGTCACCGATACCAGCGTAACGACGATGGGAGCCACCCAGCACCTTGATGCACATAACACGGCGAGCGCCGCTGTTATCGGCCACATCGAGCATGGATTGAGTCTGAATCATATAATTTCTCCGACCCCTAGTCCTTAGACTTCCACAGCGCGTTCGAGAACATCAACCAATGCCCAAGACTTGGTCTTGGCCAGCGGACGAGTTTCACGAATAGTGACTTTGTCGCCGATGTGGCACTGATTGGTTTCGTCGTGCGCGTGCAGCTTAGTCGAACGCTTAACATATTTACCGTAGATCGGGTGCTTAACGCGACGCTCGATCAAAACGGTGATGGTTTTGTCCATCTTGTCGCTGACAACACGGCCAGTCAGCGTACGGACAGTCTTTTCGGCTTCAGCCATGATCACTTACCTGCCTGCTGGTTGAGCACAGTCTTCACGCGAGCGATGTCACGCTTAACTTGCGAGAGCAGATGAGACTGCCCCAACTGGCCAGTTGCTTTCTGCATGCGCAGATTGAACTGGTCGCGCAGCAGGCCGAGCAGTTGCTCGTTCAGCTGCTGTGCGGATTTTTCACGAAGTTCATTCGCTTTCATCACATCACCGTCCGTTTAACAAAGGCGGTGGCGAGCGGCAGCTTTGCAGCAGCCAGGGCAAAAGCCTCACGCGCCAGCTCTTCAGTTACACCCTCGATTTCATACAGGACTTTGCCTGGCTGAATCTGGGCTACCCAGTATTCCACGTTACCCTTACCTTTACCCATCCGAACCTCGAGAGGCTTTTTGGAGATCGGCTTGTCCGGGAATACACGGATCCAGATCTTGCCGCCACGTTTAACGTGACGGGTCAGTGCACGACGCGCTGACTCGATCTGACGAGCGGTGAGACGACCACGAGCTACAGACTTCAGCGCGAACTCGCCGAAGCTGACTTTGCTACCGCGCTGAGCCAGACCACGGTTGTGGCCTGTCATCTGCTTGCGGAACTTCGTACGCTTTGGTTGCAACATTTGGCGTACCCCTTACTTAGCAGCTTTTTTACGAGGCGCTGGTGCTTGTGGTTTCAGTTCTTCTTGGCGACCACCAATTACTTCGCCTTTGAAGATCCAAACCTTTACACCGATCACACCGTAAGTGGTGTGAGCTTCGTAGTTGGCATAGTCGATGTCGGCACGCAGGGTGTGCAGTGGCACACGACCTTCGCGATACCATTCAGTACGTGCGATTTCAGCACCGCCGAGACGACCGCTCACTTGGATTTTGATGCCTTTGGCACCAATGCGCATGGCGTTCTGTACGGCGCGCTTCATAGCGCGACGGAACATTACGCGACGCTCCAGCTGCTGAGCTACGCTCTGCGCAACCAGCATACCGTCGAGCTCCGGCTTGCGGATCTCTTCGATATTGATGTGCACAGGCACACCCATTTGCTTGGTCAGGTCCTGACGCAGTTTCTCAACATCTTCACCTTTCTTCCCGATAACGATACCTGGACGAGCGGTGTGGATGGTGATACGTGCAGTTTGCGCCGGACGATGGATATCGATACGGCTTACGGACGCGCTTTTTAGTTTGTCTTGGAGATACTCACGCACCTTCAGATCAGCGAACAAATAGTCCGCATAAGTCCGACCGTCTGCGTACCAGACGGAGGTGTGCTCCTTGACGATTCCCAGGCGAATGCCAATGGGATGTACTTTCTGACCCATCTCTTCGACTCCGTTACTTGTCAGCAACCTTGACAGTGATATGGCAAGACCGCTTGACGATGCGATCAGCACGGCCTTTGGCACGTGGCATGATGCGCTTCAGCGAACGCCCTTCGTTGACGAAAACGGTGCTGACCTTCAGGTCATCAACGTCTGCGCCTTCGTTATGCTCGGCGTTGGCTACGGCCGACTCCAGCACTTTCTTCATGATCTCGGCGGCTTTCTTACTGCTGAAAGCCAACAGGTTGAGCGCTTCGCCCACCTTCTTCCCGCGGATCTGGTCGGCGACCAAGCGGGCTTTCTGGGCGGAGATTCGAGCGCCCGACAACTTAGCGGCTACTTCCATTTCCTTACCCCTTAACGCTTGGCTTTCTTGTCTGCCACGTGCCCACGATAAGTGCGGGTACCGGCAAACTCGCCTAGTTTGTGGCCGACCATGTCTTCGTTAACGAGAACTGGGACGTGCAGACGACCGTTGTGTACAGCGATGGTCAGACCGACCATTTGTGGCAGGATCATCGAACGACGCGACCAGGTCTTAACTGGTTTGCGATCGTTCTTTTCCGCCGCCACTTCGATCTTCTTCAGTAGGTGAAGATCAATAAAAGGACCTTTTTTCAGAGAACGTGGCACTGTCGTATCCCTCTATTTACTTGCGACGACGGACGATCATTTTGTCGGTACGCTTATTACCACGAGTCTTCGCGCCCTTAGTCGGGAAGCCCCATGGCGATACCGGATGACGACCACCAGAGGTACGACCTTCACCACCACCGTGTGGGTGGTCAACCGGGTTCATGGCAACACCACGAACGGTTGGGCGAACGCCACGCCAGCGTTTGGCACCAGCTTTACCCAGCGAACGCAGGCTGTGCTCGGAGTTCGAGACTTCACCCAGGGTCGCGCGGCATTCAGCCAGCACTTTACGCATCTCACCAGAACGCAGACGCAGGGTCACGTAGACACCTTCACGAGCGATCAGCTGAGCCGAAGCACCAGCGGAACGAGCGATTTGCGCGCCTTTACCTGGCTTCAATTCGATGCCGTGCACGGTGCTACCAACTGGAATGTTACGCAGCTGCAGAGCGTTGCCCGGCTTGATCGGTGCCAGGGCACCTGCGATCAGCTGGTCGCCAGCACTCACGCCTTTAGGCGCGATGATGTAGCGACGCTCGCCATCTGCGTACAGCAGCAGAGCGATGTGAGCAGTACGGTTTGGATCGTATTCGATACGCTCGACAGTGGCAGCGATGCCATCTTTGTCGTTGCGACGGAAATCGACCAGACGATAATGCTGCTTATGGCCACCACCAATGTGACGAGTGGTAATACGACCATTGTTGTTACGACCACCAGTCTTCGATTTCTTCTCGAGCAGCGGTGCGTGAGGAGCGCCTTTATGCAGCTCCTGGTTGACCACCTTGACCACAAAACGGCGGCCAGGGGAAGTCGGTTTGCATTTAACGATTGCCATGATGCACCCCTTCCTTACTCAGCACTGCTGCTGAAATCGAGATCTTGGCCTGGCTGAAGGGAGATAACTGCCTTCTTCCAGTCATTACGCTTGCCCAGACCGCGAGCAGTGCGCTTGCTCTTACCCAGAACATTCAGGGTAGTAACACGCTCAACTTTCACGCTGAACAGGCTTTCGACGGCCTTCTTGATTTCCAGCTTGGTTGCGTCAGTTGCAACCTTGAAAACGAACTGGCCTTTCTTGTCAGCCAGAACCGTAGCCTTTTCGGAAACGTGCGGGCCAAGCAGAACTTTAAATACGCGTTCCTGGTTCATCCCAGCAGCTCCTCGAATTTCTTCACGGCCGACACGGTGATCAACACCTTGTCGTATGCGATCAGACTAACTGGATCGGAACCTTGCACGTCACGTACATCAACGTGTGGCAGGTTACGAGCAGCCAGGTACAGGTTCTGATCAACAGCTTCAGACACGATCAAAACGTCGGTCAGGCTCATGTTGTTCAGTTTGCCCAGCAGATCTTTGGTTTTTGGACTTTCAACAGCGAAGTCCTGAACCACGACCAGGCGATCAGTACGCACGAGTTCAGCAAGGATGGAGCGCAGTGCTGCGCGATACATCTTCTTGTTGAGCTTCTGAGAGTGATCCTGCGGACGAGCTGCGAAAGTGGTACCGCCGCCGCGCCAGATTGGGCTACGGATAGTACCGGCACGAGCACGGCCAGTACCTTTCTGACGCCAAGGGCGCTTACCGCCACCACGAACGTCGGAACGGGTCTTTTGCTGCTTGCTACCTTGACGGCCGCCGGCCATGTAGGCCACGACTGCTTGGTGAACCAGCGTCTCGTTGAATTCGCCGCCAAATGTCAGTTCGGAAACTTCGATCGCTTGAGCGTCATTTACATTTAATTGCATGTCAGCTTCCCCTTAACCGCGAGCCTTGGCCGCTGGACGTACAACCAGGTTGCCGCCAGTAGCGCCAGGAACAGCACCCTTGACCAACAACAGATTGCGTTCAGCGTCGACGCGCACTACTTCGAGGGACTGCACGGTCACGCGCTCAGCGCCCATATGACCGGACATTTTTTTGCCCTTGAATACACGACCAGGAGTCTGGCACTGGCCAATAGAGCCCGGGACGCGGTGGGAAACGGAGTTACCGTGAGTGTTGTCTTGACCACGGAAATTCCAACGCTTGATCGTACCCTGGAAGCCTTTACCCTTGGACTGACCGGTTACATCAACCAGTTGACCAGCGGCGAAGATTTCAGCGTTGATCAGATCGCCAGCCTGGTAGTCGCCTTCTTCAAGACGGAACTCCATGACAGTACGACCAGCTGCAACGTTTGCTTTAGCGAAGTGACCTGCTTGAGCAGCAGTCACACGCGAAGCGCGACGCTCGCCGACAGTGACTTGCACTGCACGATAGCCATCGGTTTCTTCAGTTTTGAACTGGGTGACGCGATTCGGCTCGATCTCAATGACCGTAACCGGAATGGAGACACCTTCTTCGGTGAAAATACGGGTCATACCGCATTTACGACCGACTACACCAATAGTCATGTTGTAAACCTCATGAGTGTACGGGGCTTTCACCCGCTATGGCCGCCCATTTCAGAGCGTTACACGACTAAGACCCAAGTCTTAGCCGAGGCTGATCTGTACTTCCACACCGGCCGCCAGATCGAGCTTCATAAGAGCATCAACGGTTTTATCCGTTGGCTGGACGATGTCCAGTACGCGCTTATGAGTACGGATCTCGTACTGGTCACGCGCGTCTTTGTTGACGTGCGGGGAGACCAGAACGGTGAACCGCTCTTTACGGGTAGGCAGTGGAATTGGACCACGCACTTGAGCACCAGTACGTTTCGCGGTTTCCACGATTTCCTGGGTGGATTGGTCGATCAGGCGATGGTCAAAAGCCTTCAACCTGATACGGATTTGCTGATTTTGCATTGGATTTCAGACTCCGGCTGCTATTCCCAGCGAGCGCAATACGCCCGTTAAAAGGAGGCGCAATTCTATAGACGCCCTAGATAGGTGTCAACCCAATAAAAAAGCCCCCGCTGAGCGGGGGCTTTTCAAAGCATCGAAACTATCTCAGAAGAGACGTTTACTCGATGATTTTAGCTACAACACCAGCACCAACGGTACGGCCGCCTTCACGGATAGCGAAGCGCAGACCGTCTTCCATTGCGATGGTCTTGATCAGGGTAACTTCCATTTGGATGTTATCGCCTGGCATTACCATTTCAACGCCTTCTGGCAGCTGGCAGTTACCAGTCACGTCAGTAGTACGGAAGTAGAACTGTGGACGGTAGCCTTTGAAGAACGGAGTGTGACGACCGCCTTCTTCCTTGCTCAGAACGTAAACTTCTGCGGTGAACTTGGTGTGCGGCTTAACCGAACCTGGCTTAACCAGAACCTGGCCACGCTCAACGTCGTCACGCTTGGTACCACGCAGCAGAACGCCGCAGTTCTCGCCAGCACGACCTTCGTCGAGCAGCTTGCGGAACATTTCAACACCAGTGCAGACAGTGTTGGTAGTGTCACGCAGACCAACGATTTCCAGCGCATCTTGAACGCGAACGATACCGCGCTCGATACGACCAGTCACAACAGTACCACGACCGGAGATCGAGAATACGTCTTCGATTGGCATCAGGAACGGCTTGTCAGTCAGACGAACTGGTTCTGGGATGTAGCTGTCCAGGGTTTCAACCAGTTTACGAACGGCAGTGGTGCCCATTTCGTTATCGTCTTTGCCTTCCAGCGCCATACGAGCAGAACCGATGATGATCGGAGTGTCGTCGCCTGGGAAGTCGTAAGTGCTCAGCAGATCGCGCACTTCCATCTCAACCAGTTCCAGCAGCTCAGCGTCGTCTACCAGGTCAGCCTTGTTCAGGAAAACCACGATGTACGGAACGCCTACCTGACGGGACAGCAGGATGTGCTCACGGGTTTGTGGCATCGGACCATCAGCGGCCGAGCAAACCAGGATCGCGCCGTCCATCTGGGCAGCACCAGTGATCATGTTCTTCACATAGTCAGCGTGACCTGGGCAGTCAACGTGAGCGTAGTGACGGATCTTCGAGTTGTACTCGACGTGCGCGGTGTTGATGGTGATACCACGAGCTTTTTCTTCTGGAGCGCTGTCGATTTTATCGAAATCAACGACTGCAGAACCGAAAACCTCGGAGCAGACGCGAGTCAGAGCTGCGGTCAGAGTGGTTTTACCGTGGTCAACGTGACCGATAGTGCCAACGTTGACGTGCGGTAGGGAACGATCAAATTTTTCTTTAGCCACGACAATTAACTCCTTGCCTAAAGGACTGAATCAGCCTTGTTTTTTGGATACAGTTTCAGCGATGTGCGCCGGAGCTGTGTTGTATTTTTTGAATTCCATAGAGTAGCTTGCGCGACCCTGGGACATGGAGCGAACGTCGGTCGCATAACCGAACATCTCACCCAACGGAACCTCGGCGCGAATCACTTTGCCGGAAACCGTGTCTTCCATACCCAAGATCATGCCGCGACGACGGTTAAGGTCGCCCATGACATCACCCATATAGTCTTCAGGTGTAACAACTTCTACCGCCATGATTGGCTCAAGCAACTCACCACCGCCCTTCTGGGCCAGTTGCTTGGTTGCCATGGAAGCAGCCACCTTAAACGCCATCTCGTTGGAGTCGACGTCGTGGTAAGAACCGTCAAAAACGGTTGCTTTCAGGCCGATCAGCGGATAGCCGGCAACAACACCGTTCTTCATCTGCTCTTCGATACCCTTCTGGATAGCAGGGATGTATTCCTTAGGAACAACACCACCCACTACTTCGTTCACGAATTGCAGACCTTCCTGACCTTCGTCAGCAGGAGCAAAACGGATCCAGCAGTGACCGAACTGACCACGACCGCCGGACTGACGAACGAACTTGCCTTCGATTTCACAGTTTTTCGTGATGCGCTCACGATAGGAAACCTGAGGCTTACCGATGTTGGCTTCGACGTTGAACTCACGGCGCATCCGGTCAACCAGGATGTCCAGGTGCAACTCGCCCATGCCAGAGATGATCGTTTGACCAGTCTCTTCATCAGTTTTGACGCGGAAAGATGGATCTTCCTGAGCAAGCTTGCCCAGAGCGATACCCATTTTTTCCTGGTCATCCTTGGTCTTAGGCTCTACGGCAACCGAAATAACCGGCTCCGGGAAGTCCATGCGAACCAGGATGATTGGCTTGGCAGCGTCGCACAAAGTCTCACCAGTGGTGACGTCCTTCATGCCGATCAAGGCCGCGATGTCACCAGCGCGCACTTCCTTGATCTCTTCACGGGCGTTTGCGTGCATTTGCACCATACGACCCACACGCTCTTTCTTGCCTTTGACCGAGTTGATCACGCCGTCGCCGGAGGCCAACACGCCCGAGTAAACGCGGACGAAGGTCAGAGTACCCACAAATGGGTCGGTAGCGATCTTGAACGCCAGAGCCGAGAACGGCTCGCTGTCGTCAGCATGACGCTCCATCTCTTCTTCCTCATTATCAGGGTTGGTACCCTTGATAGCAGGAATGTCGGTAGGAGCAGGCAGGTAGTCGATCACGGCGTCGAGAACCAGGGGAACACCCTTGTTCTTGAAGGAAGAACCGCAAACAGCCAAGACGATCTCACCAGCGATAGTACGCTGACGCAGAGCGGCCTTGATTTCCACGTTGGTGAGCTCTTCACCTTCGAGGTACTTGTTCATCAGCTCTTCGCTGGCTTCGGCGGCAGCCTCAACCATGTTGTTGCGCCACTCGTCAGCCAGTTCCTGCAATTCTGCAGGGATAGGCTTGCGAACAGGAACCATACCCTTGTCAGCGTCATTCCAGTAGACCGCTTCCATGTTGATCAGATCGATCTGACCCTGGAAGTTGTCTTCGGAACCGATAGCCAATTGGATTGGCACCGGAGTGTGACCCAGACGCTGCTTGATCTGACCGATCACGCGCAGGAAGTTGGCACCAGCACGGTCCATCTTGTTTACATAAACAAGACGTGGAACGCCGTATTTGTTGGCTTGACGCCATACGGTTTCCGACTGAGGCTCGACACCCGAGGTACCGCAGAACACAACGACAGCGCCGTCGAGTACGCGCAGGGAACGTTCAACTTCAATAGTGAAGTCTACGTGGCCTGGGGTATCGATAACGTTGAAGCGGTGCTCATCTTTGTACTGCTTCTCGGAACCTTTCCAGAAGGCGGTAATAGCAGCAGAAGTAATGGTAATACCACGCTCCTGCTCCTGAACCATCCAGTCTGTGGTCGCGGCGCCATCATGCACCTCGCCCATTTTGTGACTTTTGCCGGTGTAAAACAGTACGCGCTCGGTGGTGGTGGTTTTACCAGCATCCACGTGAGCAACGATACCGATGTTACGGTAGCGGCTAATCGGAGTAGTACGAGCCATAAAGCCCTCGCAAAATTAGTGAAGCTAAGATTAGAAGCGGTAGTGCGAGAAAGCTTTGTTAGCTTCAGCCATACGGTGCACGTCTTCACGCTTCTTAACAGCAGCACCTTTACCTTCAGCAGCGTCCAACAGTTCGCCGGCCAAACGCAGAGCCATAGACTTCTCGCCGCGCTTACGGGCGAAGTCTACCAACCAGCGCATTGCCAGAGCGTTACGACGGGACGGACGAACTTCGACCGGAACCTGGTAAGTAGCACCGCCTACACGGCGCGACTTCACTTCGACCAGCGGAGCGATGGCGTCGAGAGCTTTCTCGAAGATTTCCAGGGGGTCGCTGTTCTTGCGTTCTTTAACCTTTTCCAGCGCGCCATAAACGATACGCTCGGCAACGGCTTTCTTGCCGCTTTCCATCACGTGGTTCATGAACTTGGCCAGAATTTGGCTTCCGTATTTTGGATCGTCAAGCACTTCGCGCTTGGCTGCTACGCGTCTTCTTGGCATGGATAAGCCCTCAAACGGTCTTCAGGTTCGCTCGGAATCGGTGCCCTTTCGGGACGCCTCCGACCTTACTCTTATCGACTCAGAAAATAAGATGATTCAGTTTTACAAAAAGCCGCTACTACTTAGGCTTCTTGGTACCGTACTTCGAACGACCCTGGTTACGACCTTTAACGCCGGAAGTATCCAAGGAGCCGCGTACGGTGTGATAACGAACACCTGGCAAGTCTTTTACACGACCGCCGCGGATCAGTACCACGCTGTGCTCTTGCAGGTTGTGGCCTTCACCGCCGATGTACGAGGAAACCTCGAAACCGTTGGTCAGGCGCACACGGCATACTTTACGCAGTGCCGAGTTAGGTTTTTTCGGCGTGGTGGTATACACACGGGTGCATACGCCACGACGTTGCGGGCAGTTCTGCAGCGCAGGCACGTCGGATTTCTCGACGATACGCTTACGCGGCTGACGTACCAGCTGGTTGATAGTTGCCATCTACTAGCTCCACTGTTGTCTTGCGACGCTATTGTCTTGCAAGAAAAGCAAAATGGCAGGAACGAATTCCCGCCAAATTTAGGGGTACAAGAGTCTAAAGAGGATCTTGCCCCCAGTCAAGGCAAGGCCCCGACCTCCCCTCCCGTCGAACCCGGGCAAAACTGCCTTGATCCGACGAATGGGGCTGCCAGGGCCCAGACTTATTTACCGCAGAACTCAGTTACCGCTTGAGTTCAGTGCTTCGGTCAGTGCAGCTTCCACTTCACTGGCGCTTACGCGCAACGGCTTGTCAGCATCACGGCGACGCTTACGCTCGCTGTGGTAAGCCAAACCGGTACCAGCCGGGATCAGACGACCCACGACCACGTTCTCTTTCAGGCCGCGCAGGTAATCGCGCTTGCCGGTTACCGCTGCTTCGGTCAGTACGCGAGTGGTCTCCTGGAAGGAGGCCGCCGAGATGAACGACTCAGTGGACAACGACGCCTTGGTGATACCCAGCAGTACGCGAGTGAACTTGGAAACGAATTTCTCGTCGCCAGCCAGACGCTCGTTTTCCACCAGCACGTGAGTCAGTTCCATCTGGTCGCCCTTGATGAAACTGGAATCGCCGGATTCAGCGATCTCAACTTTACGCAGCATCTGACGCAGGATGGTCTCGATGTGCTTATCGTTGATCTTCACGCCTTGCAGGCGGTAAACGTCCTGGATCTCGTTGACGATGTACTTGGCCAGCGCACTCACACCCAGCAGACGCAGGATGTCGTGTGGATCGCTCGGGCCGTCGGAGATCACTTCGCCGCGGTTTACCTGTTCGCCTTCGAACACGTTCAGGTGACGCCACTTTGGAATCAGCTCTTCGTACGGATCGGTACCGTCGTTCGGGGTAATGACCAGGCGGCGCTTGCCCTTGGTTTCTTTACCGAACGCGATGGTGCCGCTGACTTCTGCAAGGATCGACGCTTCTTTCGGACGACGAGCTTCGAACAAGTCGGCAACACGCGGCAGACCACCGGTGATGTCACGGGTCTTCGAAGTCTCTTGCGGGATACGTGCGATAACATCACCGATCGCGATCTTCGCACCATCCGCTACACCGACCAGGGCGTTGGCTGGCAGGAAGTACTGAGCGATTACGTCAGTGCCTGGCAGCAAAAGATCCTTGCCGTTGTCGTCGACCATCTTCACAGCAGGACGGATGTCCTTACCGGCAGCTGGACGATCTTTCGCGTCGAGTACTTCAATGTTGGTCATACCGGTCAATTCGTCAGTCTGACGCTTGATCGTGATGCCTTCTTCCATGCCCACGTAGGTCACGGTACCTTTCATTTCGGTAACGATTGGGTGAGTGTGCGGATCCCACTTGGCCACGATTGCGCCAGCGTCGACCTTGTCACCCTCTTTAACCGAAATCACAGCACCGTACGGCAGCTTGTAGCGCTCACGCTCACGACCATAGTCATCAGCGATTGCCAGCTCACCGGAACGGGACACAGCAACCAGGTGACCATCCACTCGCTCAACGTGCTTCAGGTTGTGCAGGCGGACAGTACCGCCATTCTTCACCTGAACGCTGTCGGCTGCGGAGGTCCGGCTTGCCGCACCACCGATGTGGAACGTACGCATGGTCAGCTGGGTACCCGGCTCACCGATGGACTGGGCGGCAATAACGCCGACCGCTTCACCGATGTTCACCTGGTGGCCACGAGCCAAGTCACGACCGTAGCACTTGGCGCAAATGCCGTAGCGGGTTTCGCAGCTGATCGGCGAGCGAACGATCACTTCGTCGATGCTGTTGAGTTCGATGAACTCGACCCACTTCTCGTCAACCAGAGTGCCGGCAGGAACGATAACTTCCTCGGTACCTGGCTTGAATACGTCACGGGCAATAACACGACCCAGTACGCGCTCACCCAGCGGCTCTACAACGTCACCGCCTTCAATGTGCGGAGTCATCAGCAGGCCGTGCTCGGTGCCGCAGTCGATCTCGGTGACAACCAGATCTTGCGCAACGTCTACCAGACGACGCGTCAGGTAACCGGAGTTAGCGGTTTTCAACGCGGTATCCGCCAGACCTTTCCGAGCACCGTGAGTAGAGATGAAGTACTGGAGTACGCTCAAACCTTCACGGAAGTTCGCAGTAATCGGCGTTTCGATGATGGAGCCGTCCGGCTTGGCCATCAGGCCACGCATACCGGCGAGCTGACGGATCTGCGCAGCAGAACCCCGTGCGCCCGAGTCGGCCATCATGTACATCGAGTTGAAGGACTCTTGGTCAACTTCTTCGCCGTGACGGTCGATGACCTTCTCTTTCGAGAGGTTGGCCATCATCGCCTTGGACACTTCATCGTTGGCCTTGGACCAAAGGTCGATCACTTTGTTGTACTTCTCGCCCTGTGTTACCAGGCCCGAGGCGTACTGGCTTTCGATCTCTTTCACTTCATCAGTAGCTGCACTGATGATGCGGGCTTTTTCATCAGGGATAACGAAGTCGTTAACACCGATGGAAACGCCGGAAATGGTCGAATAGGCAAAACCGGTGTACATCAACTGGTCAGCGAAGATCACGGTCTCTTTCAGACCAACCACGCGATAGCATTGGTTGATCAGCTTGGAGATCGCCTTTTTCTTCATCGGCAGGTTGACGACGTCGTACGACAGGCCTTTTGGCACAACCTGGTACAACAGCGCACGGCCTACGGTGGTGTCGACAATACGGGTGCCGCTCACGCTGCCGCCATCACGGTCGTTGACCGTTTCGTTGATGCGCACCTTGACCTTGGCGTGCAGTGCGGCTTCGCCGGCACGGAACACACGGTCAACTTCCTGCAGGTCAGCGAACACACGACCTTCGCCTTTGGCGTTGATCGCCTCACGGGTCATGTAGTACAGACCCAATACAACGTCCTGCGACGGAACGATGATTGGCTCACCGTTGGCTGGCGACAGAATGTTGTTGGTCGACATCATCAATGCACGCGCTTCCAACTGGGCTTCCAGTGTCAGCGGTACGTGCACGGCCATTTGGTCGCCGTCGAAGTCGGCGTTGTACGCAGCACAGACCAGAGGGTGCAGCTGGATAGCCTTACCTTCGATCAGTACCGGTTCAAACGCCTGGATACCCAGACGGTGAAGGGTCGGTGCACGGTTGAGGAGAACAGGGTGTTCGCGAATCACTTCAGCGAGAACGTCCCAAACCTCTGGCAGCTCGCGCTCGACCATTTTCTTGGCCGCTTTGATGGTGGTCGCGAGACCGCGCATTTCCAGCTTGCCGAAGATGAATGGCTTGAACAGTTCAAGTGCCATCTTCTTAGGCAGACCGCACTGGTGCAGACGCAGGGTCGGGCCTACGGTAATTACCGAACGACCAGAGTAGTCAACACGCTTACCGAGCAAGTTCTGACGGAAACGACCTTGCTTACCCTTGATCATGTCAGCCAAGGATTTCAGAGGACGCTTGTTGGAACCGGTGATAGCGCGGCCACGACGACCGTTGTCGAGCAGGGCATCGACAGCTTCCTGCAACATACGCTTTTCGTTGCGCACGATGATGTCCGGAGCGGACAGATCGAGCAGGCGCTTCAAGCGGTTGTTACGGTTGATCACACGGCGGTACAGGTCGTTGAGGTCGGAAGTCGCGAAACGACCACCATCCAACGGCACCAGCGGACGCAGATCTGGCGGCAGAACCGGCAAAACGGTCAGCACCATCCACTCTGGCAGGTTGCCGGAACCCTGGAAGGCTTCCATCAACTTCAGACGCTTGGACAGCTTCTTGATCTTGGTTTCGGAGTTGGTTTGCGGAATTTCTTCGCGCAGACGACCAATCTCGTGCTCCAGGTCGATAGCGTGCAGCAGTTCGCGGACAGCTTCGGCACCCATGCGGGCATCGAAATCATCACCGAACTCTTCCAACGCCTCGAAGTACTGCTCGTCGTTCAGCAGCTGACCTTTTTCAAGGGTAGTCATGCCTGGATCGATAACGACATAGCTCTCGAAGTAGAGAACGCGTTCGATATCACGCAGGGTCATGTCCATCAGCAAGCCGATACGGGACGGCAGGGATTTCAGGAACCAGATATGGGCAACCGGCGAAGCCAGCTCGATGTGCGCCATGCGCTCACGACGAACCTTGGCCAGCGCAACTTCAACGCCACACTTCTCGCAGATCACACCACGGTGCTTCAAGCGCTTGTACTTACCGCACAGGCACTCGTAATCCTTTACCGGGCCAAAGATCTTGGCGCAGAACAGGCCGTCACGCTCAGGTTTGAACGTACGGTAGTTGATGGTTTCCGGCTTTTTAACTTCACCGAACGACCACGAACGGATCATCTCAGGCGATGCCAATCCAATACGGATGGCGTCGAACTCTTCGACTTGACCCTGGTTTTTCAGCAAATTCAGTAGGTCTTTCAAGGCCTTTCCTCCTGGCGGAGCAGAGAGCGGGCTAAACAGCCCCGCTCTCGATTCGCGTCACGTGTTATTCGGTTTCCAGATCGATATCGATGCCGAGGGAACGAATTTCTTTGATCAACACGTTGAAGGACTCGGGCATGCCCGGCTCCATACGGTGATCGCCATCCACGATGTTTTTGTACATCTTGGTACGACCGTTCACATCGTCCGACTTCACTGTGAGCATTTCTTGCAGAGTGTAAGCAGCACCGTATGCTTCCAGTGCCCAGACCTCCATCTCCCCGAAACGCTGACCACCGAACTGAGCCTTACCACCCAGCGGCTGCTGGGTAACCAGGCTGTACGAACCGGTAGAACGAGCGTGCATCTTGTCGTCTACCAAGTGGTTCAGCTTCAGCATGTACATGTAGCCAACAGTAACCGGGCGCTCGAACTTGTTGCCGGTACGGCCGTCGAACAGCTGCATCTGGCCGCTTTCTGGCAGGTCTGCCAGTTTCAGCATGGCCTTGATTTCGCTTTCCTTGGCACCGTCGAACACCGGGGTAGCCATTGGAACGCCACCGCGCAGGTTCTTCGCCAGATCCAGGATTTCCTGGTCGGAGAAGGTATCCAGCTCTTCCTTACGACCGCCGATCTCGTTGTAGATCTCGTGCAGGAACTTACGCAGGTCAGCAACCTTGCGCTGCTCTTCGATCATACGATTGATCTTCTCGCCCAGACCTTTGGCCGCGAGGCCAAGGTGGGTTTCAAGGATCTGACCAACGTTCATACGCGAAGGTACGCCCAACGGGTTGAGGACGACGTCGACCGGGGTGCCATTGGCATCGTGCGGCATGTCTTCAACCGGCATGATCACGGAGACCACACCTTTGTTACCGTGACGACCGGCCATCTTGTCGCCCGGCTGGATGCGGCGACGGATTGCCAGGTAAACCTTGACGATTTTCAGCACGCCTGGAGCCAGGTCATCGCCCTGCTGCAGTTTGCGCTTCTTGTCTTCGAACTTGTCGTCCAGCAGACGGCGACGATCAACGATATAGGCCTGGGCCTTCTCGAGCTGCTCATTAAGAGCATCTTCAGCCATGCGCAGTTTGAACCACTGGCCGTGCTCAAGACCGTCGAGGATTTCGTCGGTGATGTCCTGACCTTTCTTCAGACCTGCGCCGCCTTCAGCCTTGTGGCCTACCAGGGCGGAACGCAGACGTTCGAAGGTCGCGCCCTCAACGATACGGAACTCTTCGTTGAGGTCCTTGCGGATCTCGTCGAGCTGGGTCTTCTCGATGGACAGTGCACGAGCATCACGCTCGACGCCGTCACGGGTGAAGACCTGTACGTCGATGACAGTACCCTTGGTACCGGTAGGTACACGCAGGGAAGTGTCTTTAACGTCGCTGGCTTTTTCACCGAAGATGGCACGCAGCAGCTTCTCTTCCGGAGTCAGTTGGGTCTCGCCTTTCGGAGTGACCTTACCAACCAGGATGTCGCCCGCACCCACCTCAGCACCTACGTAAACGATACCGGCTTCGTCCAGCTTGTTCAGTGCAGCTTCACCCACGTTCGGGATGTCTGCAGTGATTTCCTCTGGCCCAAGCTTGGTGTCACGCGCCACACAGGTCAGTTCCTGAATGTGGATCGTGGTGAAGCGATCTTCTTGAACCACACGCTCGGACAGGCAGATGGAGTCTTCGAAGTTGAAGCCGTTCCATGCCATGAACGCGATGCGCATGTTCTGACCCAGAGCCAATTCACCCATATCGGTGGACGGACCGTCAGCCATGATGTCGCTACGCTGAACGCGATCACCCTTGCGCACCAGCGGACGCTGGTTGATGCAAGTGTTCTGGTTCGAGCGGGTGTATTTGGTCAGGTTGTAGATGTCGACACCGGCTTCACCGGTTTCAACTTCGTCATCAGCAACACGAACCACGATACGGCTGGCATCAACGGAATCGATCACGCCGCCACGACGAGCCACGACGCAAACGCCGGAGTCACGGGCTACGTTACGCTCCATGCCGGTACCTACCAGCGGCTTGTCGGCACGCAGGGTCGGTACAGCTTGACGCTGCATGTTGGAACCCATCAACGCACGGTTGGCGTCATCGTGTTCCAGGAACGGGATCAGCGACGCTGCGACCGAAACTACCTGCTTCGGCGATACGTCCATCAAGGTGACGTCTTCCGGCGCCTTGACGGTGAACTCGTTCAGGTGACGAACAGCTACCAGCTCGTCGATCAGGACCTTCTTGTCGTTCATCGTGGCCGAAGCCTGAGCGATCACGTGATCAGCTTCTTCGATGGCGGACAGGAACACGATCTCGTCGGTAACCAGGGCGTCTTTCACCACACGGTACGGGCTCTCAAGGAAGCCGTACTGGTTGGTGCGCGCATAGGCGGCCAGGGAGTTGATCAGACCGATGTTCGGGCCTTCCGGCGTTTCGATTGGGCATACACGACCGTAGTGAGTCGGGTGTACGTCACGCACTTCAAAGCCAGCACGCTCACGGGTCAGACCGCCCGGGCCCAGTGCGGAAACACGGCGCTTGTGGGTGATCTCGGAAAGCGGGTTGTTCTGGTCCATGAACTGCGAGAGCTGGCTGGAACCGAAGAACTCTTTCACCGCCGCAGCCACTGGCTTGGCGTTGATCAGGTCTTGCGGCATCAGGCCTTCGCTTTCAGCCATCGACAGACGCTCTTTGACCGCACGCTCAACACGCACAAGGCCAACGCGGAACTGGTTCTCGGCCATTTCGCCTACGCAGCGAACACGACGGTTACCCAGGTGGTCGATGTCATCGACGATGCCTTTGCCGTTACGGATGTCGACCAGAGTCTTCAGGACCGCAACGATGTCTTCCTTGCACAGCACACCCGAACCTTCGATCTCGGTGCGACCGATACGACGGTTGAACTTCATCCGGCCGACCGCAGACAGGTCGTAGCGCTCAGGGCTGAAGAACAGGTTGTTGAACAGGGTTTCTGCAGCGTCTTTGGTTGGTGGCTCGCCAGGACGCATCATGCGATAGATTTCTACCAGCGCTTCCAATTGGTTGCTGGTGGAGTCGATCTTCAGGGTGTCGGAGACGAACGGACCGCAGTCGATATCGTTGGTGTACAGGGTCTCGATGCGAACAACCTGCGCCTTGGCGATTTTGGCCAGGATCTCGGTGTTCAGCTCGGTGTTGCACTCAGCCAGGATTTCGCCTGTAGCCGGGTGAACGATGACCTTCGCGGTAGTACGGCCCAGGACATAGTCCAGGGGAACTTCCAGCTCTTTGATACCCGCTTTTTCGATCTGGTTGATGTGGCGCGCAGTGATACGACGGCCAGCCTCAACGATGACCTTGCCCTTTTCATCCTGAATGTCCAGGACAGCAATTTCACCACGCAGACGCGAAGCGATCAGCTCCAGCTTGAGGGTTTCATCCTTCAGGCTGAATACGTTGGTGGTGTAGAACGCATCCAGGACTTGCTCAGTGGTGTAGCCGAGCGCGCGCAGCAGTACCGAGGCCGGCAGCTTGCGACGACGGTCGATACGCACGAACACGCAGTCTTTCGGATCGAACTCGAAGTCCAACCACGAACCGCGGTACGGAATGATCCGCGCGGAGTACAGGAGCTTGCCGGAGCTGTGCGTCTTGCCGCGGTCGTGGTCGAAGAACACGCCCGGGGAACGGTGCAGCTGGGAAACGATAACGCGCTCGGTACCGTTGATAACGAAGGTACCGTTCTCAGTCATCAATGGGATTTCGCCCATGTAGACTTCTTGCTCTTTGATGTCCTTGATCGCTTTGTTCGACGACTCTTTGTCGAAAATGATCAGACGGACTTTTACCCGCAAAGGTACGGCGTACGTAACACCGCGCAACACGCATTCTTTGACATCAAATGCCGGTTCGCCCAGGCGATAACCGACGTACTCCAGCGCAGCATTGCCGGAGTAGCTGATGATCGGGAAAACGGATTTGAAGGCCGCATGCAGGCCCACGTCGCGGAACTGATCTTTGGTCGCTCCCGCCTGCAAGAATTCACGATACGAATCCAGCTGGATAGCCAGAAGGTACGGGACATCCATGACGTCCGGCAACTTGCTAAAGTCCTTGCGGATACGTTTTTTCTCAGTATATGAGTAAGCCATCAGCGTTCCCCAGCTTGGTCACCTGCTTGTTTGGCCCTCCCGACGGGAGCAGCCAGAAAATCTTGCAAACCCCATGGTTTGCACCACCGCATCGGGTGGCTACAGCGCGTTAATGGCGGCGACCGAGTCGACAGCCAAGAACGGAAAAAGGCCGGTGGCAAGAGCCACCAGCCATCAGCCTTCAGCTTAACGCTTGGGCTGGAGACGCAAGGTCGATGCTTACTTCAGCTCGACTTTAGCGCCTGCTTCTTCCAGAGTAGCTTTGGCTTTGTCAGCTGCTTCTTTGGCAACAGCTTCCAGAACCATGGCAGGAGCGCCGTCAACTACAGCCTTGGCTTCTTTCAGGCCCAGACCGGTCAGTTCACGTACTGCCTTGATCACGTTTACTTTCTTCTCGCCAGCTTCGGTCAGCATGACGTTGAATTCGGTTTGCTCTTCAACAACGGCAGCAGCAGCAGCTGGGCCAGCGGAAGCAGCGGCAGCGGAAACGCCGAATTTTTCTTCGAAAGCTTTGATCAGCTCAACAACCTGCAGAACCGACATTTCAGCTACGGCGTTGAGGATATCGTCTTGGGAGATAGACATTGCTGTATTTCCTGAATTGGGGGACGGCCTACGCGGCCATCGAAATAAACAAAAATACGCGAGAGAAGTTGCTCAGCCTTAGGCTGCGGCAGCTTCTTTTTGCTCGCGAACTGCAGCCAGAGTACGAGCCAGCTTGCTGGTAGCGCCTTGAATCACGCTCATCAGCTGCGAAATGGCTTCGTTGCGGGTCGGCAGTGTTGCCAGTACGTCGATTTGGTTAGCTGCGAGGAACTTGCCCTCGAACGCAGCTGCCTTGATCTCGAACTTATCCTGACTCTTAGCGAACTCTTTGAACAAACGGGCAGCAGCGCCTGGATGATCCTTGGAGAAGGCAATCAGAGTCGGGCCAGTGAACACGTCGTTGAGGACACTGTATTCAGTGTCAGCAACGGCGCGCTTGAGCAGGGTGTTACGTACAACACGTACGTATACGCCAGCTTCACGAGCCTCTTTACGGAGTCCGGTCATAGCGCCTACTGTCACACCACGGGCATCAGCCACGACAGCGGACAGAGCAGCTTTGGCAGCCTCGTTGACTTCAGCGACGATGGCCTTCTTGTCTTCGAGATTAATTGCCACGGGTTTAACTCCTGCTTGTTACCGTTTCATCTGGCCGGAGCCGGATGTCGTTTTGGTGTCTGATTCGGTAAGGAACCGGGAGCACCATCTGCGTAGGCTTGTTGGTTTAAGACTTGCGTCGCCTACGGTCTTGGATAGCCCCCGCCAGGCAGGGACCCCAATCTTTCAATTGGCGCAATCGCTTGCGCCAACTTGTGTCTTATACGTCCAGCGAGCCTTGGTCGATGACCAGGCCTGGGCCCATGGTGGTGCTCAGGGTAACGCGCTTGACGTAGATACCTTTCGAGGAAGCTGGCTTGATACGCTTCAGATCGGCGATCAGGGCTTCAACGTTCTCCTTCAGCTTGACGGCGTCGAAGCCGACCTTGCCAACGGAGGTGTGAATGATGCCGTTTTTGTCGGTACGATAACGAACCTGACCAGCCTTGGCGTTTTTAACCGCGGTAGCTACGTCTGGCGTTACGGTGCCAACCTTAGGGTTAGGCATCAGGCCACGCGGGCCCAGGATCTGACCCAACTGGCCTACAACACGCATTGCGTCCGGGGAAGCAATAACTACGTCGTAGTTCAGGTCGCCGCCTTTCATTTCGGCAGCCAGGTCGTCCATACCAACGCGGTCAGCGCCGGCGGCCAGAGCAGCTTCAGCTGCCGGGCCTTGAGTGAAGACAGCTACACGAACAGTCTTACCAGTACCGTGTGGCAGCACAGTAGCGCTACGAACGACCTGGTCAGATTTACGTGGGTCAACACCCAGGTTTACAGCAACGTCAACGGACTCGCTGAACTTGACAGTCGACAGCTCGGTCAGCAGAGCAGCAGCGTCTACAAAATTGTAGGACTTGCCCGCTTCGATTTTGCCGGCGATAGCCTTTTGGCGCTTGGTCAGCTTAGCCATTACACACCCTCCACGTTAAGGCCCATGCTACGAGCAGAACCGGCGATGGTACGCACGGCTGCATCCATATCAGCTGCAGTCAGATCCGCGTTTTTGGTTTTCGCGATTTCTTCCAGCTGAGCACGAGTTACGGTGCCAACCTTAACGGTGTTAGGACGAGCGGAACCGCTAGTCAGACCAGCAGCCTTCTTCAGCAGAACCGAAGCCGGGGTCGACTTGGTTTCGAAAGTGAAGCTACGGTCGCTGTATACAGTGATGATCACTGGAGTCGGCAGACCTGGCTCAAGACCCTGAGTACGGGCGTTGAAAGCCTTGCAGAATTCCATGATGTTCACGCCGTGCTGACCCAGGGCTGGACCAACAGGTGGGCTTGGGTTGGCCTGAGCGGCCTTCACTTGCAGCTTGATGTAAGCGGTAATCTTCTTGGCCATGAGGCACTCCAATTACGGGTTCAAGCGCCTCGAAAGGCTCCCCGGTTACTTGCGCGTTTATCCCAGTGACGACAAAACCCCACAGCCTAAGGCTGCGGGGTTGGGATGCTTACTCAGCTAGACCTTCTCGACCTGGCTGAATTCCAACTCTACCGGAGTAGAGCGACCGAAAATGAGCACCGCGACCTGGATCCGGCTCTTTTCGTAGTTAACCTCTTCGACGGTCCCGTTGAAATCAGCAAACGGACCATCTGTGACACGAACAACCTCACCCGGCTCGAACAACGTCTTCGGCTTGGGCTTGTCGCTACCGTCGGCGACACGACGCAGAATTGCTTCTGCCTCTTTGTCAGTGATCGGAGCAGGCTTATCAGCCGTACCGCCGATAAAACCCATAACACGAGGAGTGTCCTTGACCAAGTGCCAAGTACCTTCGTTCATGTCCATCTGTACCAGCACGTAGCCAGGAAAGAACTTGCGCTCACTCTTGCGCTTCTGACCATTCCGCATTTCAACCACTTCTTCAGTGGGAACCAGAATTTCGCCGAAGCCATCTTCCATGCCTGCCAGCTTTACGCGCTCCAGCAAAGAGCGCATAACATGCTTCTCGTAACCCGAGTAAGCATGCACAACGTACCAACGCTTAGCCACGGGACACCCTTAGCCAACAATCAAGGAAACAAGCCAGCCGAGCAGGGAATCAAGCCCCCACAACAGCAACGCCATAACCAGAACAACAGCCACAACAATCAACGTGGTCTGCGTGGTTTCTTGGCGAGTTGGCCAAACGACTTTACGAATTTCGGTGCGAGCTTCCTTCACCAGGACCGCGAAAGACTTGCCTTTGGCAGTCTGCAGGCCTACAAAGGCAGCTACAGCAGCAAGGGCGAGCAAAACGAGAACGCGGTACAGGATCGGCGAAGCAGAATAGTACTGGTTGCCAACAACGCCCACGACCACCAAAGCGACTACAGCGAGCCACTTGACGAGATCGAAACGAGAGCTTTGAGCTTCAGCCTTAGGAGTCATCTATGAAGATCCTGTGAAAAGAAAGCCAGACACACCACGTGAATCTGGCAGGTCAGGAGGGAATCGAACCCCCAACCTACGGTTTTGGAGACCGTCGCTCTGCCAATTGAGCTACTGACCTAAAACAAAATCAGGCCGACCATTATGCAGACCCGAAAAAGACTTTACAACAACCAACCCCCAAAGACTTGAAATCACTCAACAACAAGCGATCTGAACACCATCAAGCCGAGCCAGCCGTTAAAACAAAGGCAGATATTTTCATATCTGCCTTGTTATATGGAGCTCTTGAGCGGATTTGAACCGCTGACCTCACCCTTACCAAGGGTGTGCTCTACCAACTGAGCTACAAGAGCGAAACACCGTGCACAACCTGCAAACTTGGAGCGGGTAGCGGGAATCGAACCCGCATCATCAGCTTGGAAGGCTGAGGTTCTACCACTAAACTATACCCGCGGAGCTTGCAGCTCACGCTAAAATGGTGGAGGGGGAAGGATTCGAACCTTCGAAGTCGTAGACGTCAGATTTACAGTCTGATCCCTTTGGCCGCTCGGGAACCCCTCCTAAGCGAGCCGGCATTCTACATCACGCCGGCCTTCTGTCAAGCATTTTCTCATTAAAAATATGAGGTTAGCTGCATTGACCTTCGCTTCGCACCTTAGACCTTAAAGGTCTTCACTGCGAAGCGGGCGCCATTCTATGCAAACTATTCGAGAGTTGCAATGCCTTCGCACAGCATTATTTTATGTTTTAACTCATTGAATTCCTTAGCAAGGTTTTCAAAGGGCAGGTCGTCAGCCAGGCGTCGGCTTTCCGGGGCAACTCGAAGCCAGTAACCTTGCGCATCAGGAGCACTCAGCAGCTGCACCTTAACCTTTATATCCAGGCTAGTGAGGCGCTGCTCAAGGAATTGCGCCTGTCGCTGGTCGGCAAAGCCTCCTATGTATAAGCAAGTATTTTGCGCATCAGATGCCTTAGCCCGATCCTTGCGCACCACAGCGTCGGAAGACTCGCTCAGCAGGCGAATATCCTGCTGCGTATTCCGATAGAGGCTCAGAGGAGTCACGTCTTTAGCACGCAACGGCGCCTCTTGCTGATGCCATATGTAGTAGAAGGCGTTCAGGATCAATAAAAGCAAAAACAACCAACGCATAAACACCTCAAGATAAAGGGCACGCCATTGCCAGACCTATGAAAATCAAATCAGGAACGAGTCGAGCCTGAGGCACGGCATCCCTCACCAAATCAGCATCGCCCCCCGTCAGGAATACAGTGAAGTTATCCCCCCAATAACTTCTGGCCAGCTCAAGCTGGGTCAGCACAAACCCTCTGAGCATCAACGTACAGCCACGCTCTACAGCCTCTACGGTCGTATGCCCTGGCGATAGGCGCTCCAAGGCTCTCTCGGCAGCTGCATCGTCGTAACGTATCTTGCGCGTATGCGTGCGCAGCTGATTACGCATGAGGGGCATACCAGGACAGATGAAGCCACCTAAATGCTCACCATCACCGGCAACAAAATCTGCAGTAGCAGCCGTGCCGAAATCAAGCACCAGGCATGCGCCCGACGCCAATTTGAAGCCGCCCAGCATTGCTAACCAGCGATCAAGACCAAGACGCTCGAAATCTTCGTAACCGTTGCGCACCCCAGCCATTTCTCGCGCAGAAACAGCGCAGGAAACCGCAACGCCAAAGGCCTCCACCAGCGCCTCAACCAGATTTTTTGTTTCGTCCAGAGCACGAACACTCACCAACCGGCAATGTGTCAATAACACACCAGGCAGCACTGACAGACTTTCAATCAATGCAACATCCGAACTAGCGACACCTTCTGCAGATGCCGTCGCCCGATCCGAATCAAGTACGCGCCACTTGATGAAGCTATTCCCACAGTCGAGCTCAAGAATCATCACGCAACCTCAGGCTTAACTCACCACCACTGTATGTTTTTTCAACACCACCGACACTTAAACGTAATGCCCCCTGACCGTCGATACCCAGCACCACCCCATCGACACGGCTGGCACCCGCTATGAGTGACACTGCCTTTCCCTGCCAGGCATGACCTTTTTCCCACTCATCCCGAAGCGATGAAAATCCTTGCGCCCTGTGTCGATCCAAGTAGCTTTGCAACTGCAAGCACAGGCGCGCCACCAGAGAGTTACGATCCACTGGAGACCCCGTCTCCAACTGCACTGACGTCCATTGCTGATCAACCTCTTCAGCCTTCTGCATATTCACGTTAATACCGATGCCGAGGACAACGTGGCAAATATCCGCGGGATCCCCTACGAGCTCCAGCAAAATCCCGGCAATCTTCTTCTGCCCCACCAGGACGTCGTTTGGCCACTTCAGAGCCGCACCCCGCACTCCAGACTCACGCAACGCCTGCATTACCGCCAAGCCAACCACAAGGCTCAGGCCTTCCAGCTGTCGCGGACCATTCTCGATACGCAATAAGAGGCTGTAATACACATTCTGAGCGAACGGGCTGACCCACTTTCGACCACGTCGCCCTCTTCCCGCCGTTTGCTGCTCCGCAAGCACCAGGTACGGCGTCGCACGCTCAACCTCAACAAGGCGCAGAGCCTCGGCATTTGTCGAGTCGATGGAGTCGTAGATATGGATAGGCCACACCAGGGAAGACGCATGCAGTGCAATCTGCTCAGAACTCAAGAAAACCAGCGGCGAAGCTAATTGATATCCCCTCCCACGAACCTTGTGGACCGACAGATTCAATTCGGCCTCAAGATGCTGGAGTTGCTTCCAGACTGCACTGCGACTAACGCCCAGGGCTGCGCCAAGTGCTTCTCCGGAATGGAATCGGCCATCTTTTAGAAGTTCTAACAACGTCAGCATGCAAGTATCGCCTCACAATGAGGCACGCATGATAGCCATGCGCAGAGTCATTGCATAGAAAGGCCGGACTTTAGCACTGAAGGCCCTGCCGAGGCGCCTCTTCGCACTTTTCGACCGCCCAAAACAAAACCCCATCTGCTCTCGCAAATGGGGTTTCGGAATTTAATCTTGACGATGACCTACTCTCACATGGGGAAACCCCACACTACCATCGGCGATGCATCGTTTCACTGCTGAGTTCGGGATGGGATCAGGTGGTTCCAATGCTCTATGGTCGTCAAGAAATTCGGGTACTGAGTCGTGGCCGGCTGGCCTCGCTTCAGCAAATTGGGTATGTGACAGCTGTCGGTGTTTTGTGAAATCTCGAACTTTCGGTTCATTGCGTCTTCACACACCGCAATCTGATGCTCTTTCGAGTAGTCAAATT
>NZ_FWZV01000023.1:0-77315 GCF_900177315.1 Pseudomonas sp. LAMO17WK12:I1
CCGATGTGGAATATCCGGCAGAAATGAAAGTTCGAAGCGTCAGGCAGGACGGATCGATCAAGTGGAACGGCAAGTTGGTATTTATCAGCGAGGCGCTGTCCGGGGAAAGGATAGGGCTCAAAGAAGCTGAAGATGATGCTTGGGATTTGTACCTGTGTGATTATCCCTTGGGGAGGCTTGGACGAGGTATGACCCGCGTCCAGGCCTCAAATGTGTAAACGATGTCCCCGGTTTCAGATGTAAACGATGTCTACGGTTCTACACCCCGATAGCGATAGATCAGTCAGTACATGTTTGACTGACCCACCGCCATCGGGGGCAAGCCCCCTCCCACAGTTGGACTGTGGTGTTATTCGAACCAGGGTTAACCCGAACATCCCGCACCTTGCGTCTGACCTTGTGAACGGATCATTCATTCACGAGGTTCAGCCCATGTCCCGTCCTCTGCTCTTCCTGCGTCCTGCTGCCCAAGGCTTTGCCGTCACCCTGGTGGTGGCGCTGGCCGGGTGTGGGCTGTCTTCGTCCCCTGAGTTGGCCAAACCGGCCGAGCCCGTTGCCGAGCTGCAACGCGCGTCGCCCCAGGGCGCCTTGGTCAAGCGCATGGCAATGCCCGCGCCAATGCGCATGCAGGAATCAGCGGCGATGGATTACCGCAGCGAACCCCGCGAGCAATACGCCAACCTGCCGGACAACCCGGTGCATCGCGTGGCCGAGACGCCGGTGTCCACCTTCAGTGTGGATGTCGACACAGGCAGCTACGCCAACGTCAGACGCTTCCTCAACCAAGGCAGCCTGCCGCCCGAAGGCGCTGTGCGACTGGAGGAAATGGTCAACTACTTCCCCTACAACTACGCCTTGCCCACCGACGGCTCACCGTTTGGCGTGACCACCGAAGTCGCCGCCACGCCGTGGAACCCGCATACCCAACTGCTGCGCATCGGCCTCAAGGCGTCCGACCGCGCCGTGGCGGACCTGGCGCCGGCCAACCTGGTGTTCCTGGTGGATGTGTCCGGCTCCATGGACCGCCGCGAAGGCTTGCCGCTGGTGCAAAGCACCCTGAAACTGCTGGTGGACCAGTTGCGTGATCAGGACCGGGTTTCATTGGTGGTCTACGCCGGTGAGTCCCGCGTAGTGCTCAAGCCCACATCGGGGCGCGACAAGGCCAGGATCCGCAATGCCATCGATCAACTCACCGCCGGCGGTTCCACGGCAGGCGCATCCGGCATCGAACTGGCCTACCAGATGGCCCGCGAAGGCTTTATCGACAAGGGCATCAACCGCATCCTGCTGGCCACCGACGGTGACTTCAATGTGGGCGTCAGCGACTTCGACAGCCTCAAGCAAATGGCCGCCGAGCAGCGTAAAAGCGGGGTGTCCCTGACCACCCTGGGCTTCGGTGTGGATAACTACAACGAACACCTGATGGAACAACTGGCCGATGCCGGCGATGGCAATTACGCCTATATCGACAACCTGCGCGAAGCCCGCAAGGTGCTGGTGGACCAGCTCAGTTCAACCCTGGCGGTGGTCGCGCGGGATGTGAAAGTGCAGGTGGAATTCAACCCGGCACAGGTCAGCGAGTATCGACTGCTGGGCTATGAAAATCGCGCCCTCAAGCGTGAGGATTTCAACAACGACAAAGTCGATGCCGGTGAGATCGGCGCAGGGCATACCGTGACCGCGCTGTATGAAATTGTGCCGAAGGGCCAGAAGGGCTGGTTGGAGCCATTGCGCTACGCCACTGCGCCTGCGGCCGAAGGTAAATCCGATGAACTGGCGATGCTGCGCGTGCGCTACAAGCCCGCCACGGGCGGTGATAGCCGCTTGATCGAACGGCCCATCCGCCACGAAACCACCCAGGCCAGCGACGACCTGCGCTTCTCGGCGGCGGTGGCCGCCTTCGCCCAACAGCTCAAGGGCGATGGCCGCTACACTGGCAGCATGAGTTTGAAGGACACCGCCGCACTGGCCCGCTCGGCCCGGGGCGATGACCCCTTTGGCCTGCGCAACGAGTTCGTGCAACTGGTGGAACTGGCCCAAAGCCTGAAACCCTGATCTCAAACAGGACACTGATCAAATGTGGGAGGGGGCTTGCCCCTCCCACACTTGAACAGCGTTAAATTTATAAAAGGAGTTCGCCCCCTGCATGGCTGTTCCAGATGATCCATCCAGCGACGAATCGCTGCTGGCCCGTTACCGCGCCGGTGACGCCGCCGCGTTCGAAGCCTTGTACGCGCGGCATCGCCAAGGCCTCTACCGCTTCCTCGTGTCCCTGAGCAACAAGGCCGAACTGGCCGAGGAAATCTACCAGGACACCTGGCTCAGCCTGATCCGCAGCAACACCCAGCCACAAGGCCGGGCGAGTTTTCGTACATGGCTGTTCCAGATCGCCCGCAACCGCCTGATCGACCACTGGCGCAAGCACGGCATCCATAACCCCTTGCACGACAGCTACGATGAGCAACTGCACGCCCAGGCCGACGACAGCGCCGGCCCCGAGCAACAGCTGAGCCTGAGCCGCGACCAGGCGCGCCTCGACGCTGCCCTGCAAGACTTGCCTGAAGACCAGCGCGAAGTCTTCCTGCTGCGCCTGCACGGCGACCTCGACGTGCCGCAAATCGCCGCCCTCACCCAAGCCCCGCTGGAAACCGTCAAAAGCCGCCTGCGTTACGCCCAGCAGAAACTGCGCCGCCTGCTGGCCGAGGAGATACTTGCATGACCGACTCCCGACATACGCCCGACACCGACGACGTGCTGATCCAGCACTACCGTCAACACAGCAGCGGCGAGCCGCCCGCATCCCTCGACGCCTTCATCCTCGACGCCGCCCGCCGCGAAGCCCCGGCACCGCAACCGAGCCTGTGGCAACGCTGGCTGCACGCCTGCCAACGCCCGCGCTGGCAAATGGCATTCGCCACCGTGGCCGGCTTGGCGCTGATGATCGGCGTGGTCACGCGCTCGCCCGTGCCGCAACCTGAAATCTCCACGGCGACCTTCTCCGCCCTGCACGAGGAAACCGCCCGCCCGGCACCGCAAGCGTTGTCCGCACCGGCGCCGATGGCGCGCATCGCCGCCGCGCCCAAGGCTGAACGTGCGCCGGTTCAGGCTGAGATGGCAGGTGCGCTGGCAGATGAATCGAGCGCCAGGCTCAGCAAGCGCGCACCGTCAGCGTTGCCGTCGCTGGAGCAAGAGTTACAGTCGATCGTGCGCTTGCGTGAAGCGGGTGAAAGCAAAGCCGCGGATGAAAAATTGCTGGCGTTGCACGCGCGCTTTCCCGAGGAAGACCTGCCCGCACGGCTGGAGGCGCTGCGCAAGCATTGACCAAGAAAGAATGGGCCACCGGTAATCTGTGGTGAGCGGGCTTGCCCCGCGCTGGGGTGCGAAGCACCCCCAATGAAGACAAATGCGGTATACCCGATAGCGCACAGCGTCTGGTTTTGGGGCTGCTGCACAGCCCAACGCGGGGCAAGCCCGCTCACCACAGTGCCCTCAAGGCCCGTCTTCAACGCCGCGCATCAAAAACCATGCGCACCGCCAGGCCAGCCAGCACCGTCCCCATCAGCCAGCGCTGCACCAGTTGCCAAACCGGCTTGGCCGCCAGGAAGGTCGCGATGGAACCGGCCATGATGGCGATCACCGCATTCACGCTCACACTGATCATGATCTGGGTAAACCCCAGCACGATGGATTGTGTCAGCACGCTGCCGTGGCCAGTGGGGGAGATGAATTGGGGCAGCAATGACAGATACATCACCGCGACTTTCGGATTCAACAGGTTGGTCACAAAGCCCATCATGAACAGCTTGCGTGGGCCGTCCCTGGGCAAGTCGCGCACATGAAACGCCGAGCGCCCGCCGGGCTTGACCGCTTGCCAGGCCAGGTACAACAGGTAAAGCGCACCGCCGAGCCTGAGTGCGTCATACGCATACGGCACTGCCATCAGCAACGCGGTAATCCCCAGCGCCGCACACAGCATATACACGACGAAACCCAGCGCCACGCCGCCCAGTGAAATCAACCCGGCCAGCGGCCCCTGGCAGATCGAGCGCGAAATCAGGTAGATCATGTTCGGCCCGGGCGTCAGCACCATGCCAAGGGAAATCAGACCATACGCCAGCAGGCTCGACAGTTCGGGCATGGGTTAACTCCTGTAGGTTGAGCGCGTCGTTGCGCAGGTTGGATGCACCTGATGGTAGGGCGGGAGCAGGGCGCGCGTTAGATACAGATCGGCCGACAAAACGTCATACAGGGGGCTTGGGCCGCTGAGCACCCTTGGTTGGCGGCGAGTCCGTCAGTTAAGGGCGAACACCCTACTTGTGGTGATCGGGCTTGCTGTGGTGATCGGGCTTGTTGTGGTGAGCGGGCTTGCCCCGCGCTGGGCTGCGAAGCAGCCCCAATCAGGATCCCTGTGTTCTGTCAGGTAAACCGCAGCGCCTGGTTTTGGGTCTGCTTCGCAGCCCAGCGCGGGGCAAGCCCGCTCACCACAAGTTACGAGTAGTCCTCGATCACGTGGGGCGTGGAGGTGCAATCTCGAATGGGTTATCGGGTGGGCCTGCGCAAGCTTATTGTGGTGATCGGGCTTGCTGTGGTGAGCGGGCTTGCCCCGCGTTGGGGTGCGAAGCGCCCCTAATGAAGACGACTGAGGTGGATCAGGTACGCCCCTGGCATCAACGCTTGCAGTGAGACGCAACGTCTCACGGTCTCGTCGCTACCGTGCGCGATCTGGCATGGCGCGTCTCGTTTGACCTCGATGCCGGTCAATCTTAGGTTTTCATTCGGCGGCTCTAGGAGAGGGGCGTCCAGGCGTTTTTGCACAGCTGGCACCGGCCTTGCTCTGGCCACTGGCAACCCACCCGGCGCGCCAGTGCCAACCGTTTCAAGGAGACTTCGCTATGAGCCTTTCGAGCAACTCGCAACGCAGCATGCGTGCCGCTGTCTGGCACGGTCGTAACGACATCCGCGTCGAAGACGTGCCGCTGCCCGTTTCGCCGCCTGCCGGTTGGGTGCAGATCCGCGTGCAATGGTGCGGCATTTGCGGGTCCGATCTGCATGAGTACGTGGCCGGCCCGGTGTTCATTCCGGTCGACGCCCCGCACCCGCTGACCGGGATCAAGGGCCAGTGCATTCTCGGTCATGAGTTTTGTGGCGAGATCGTCGAACTCGGTGCCGGCGTACAGGGTTTCAGCGTCGGCGAGCCGGTGGCGGCCGACGCCTGCCAGCATTGCGGCACCTGCTACTACTGCACCCACGGGCTCTACAACATTTGCGAAAACCTGGCCTTCACCGGCCTGATGAACAACGGCGCCTTCGCCGAGCTGGTCAACGTGCCCGCCAACCTGCTGTACAAATTGCCGGCGAACTTCCCCGCTGAAGCCGGGGCGCTGATCGAGCCGCTGGCCGTCGGCATGCACGCGGTGAAAAAAGCCGGAAGCCTGCTCGGGCAAAACGTCGTGGTGGTCGGTGCCGGCACCATCGGCCTGTGCACCATCATGTGTGCCAAGGCGGCGGGCGCGGCCCAGGTGATCGCGCTGGAAATGTCCGGCGCGCGCAAGGCCAAGGCCCGGGAAGTGGGGGCGACCCACGTGCTCGATCCGAATGAATGCGCCGCCCTGGCCGAGGTCCGCCGCCTGACCGGCGGGCTAGGCGCGGACGTCAGTTTCGAATGCATCGGCAACAAACACACGGCCAAACTTGCCATCGACCTGATCCGCAAGGCCGGCAAGTGCGTACTGGTGGGCATCTTCGAAGAACCCAGTGAATTCAACTTTTTCGAGCTGGTGGCCACGGAAAAACAGGTACTCGGCGCGCTGGCCTACAATGGGGAGTTCGCCGACGTGATCGCGTTTATCGCCGATGGGCGGCTGGACATCTCGCCACTGGTGACGGGGCGCATTCAGCTGGAACAGATCGTGGGCCAGGGCTTCGAGGAACTGGTTAAAAACAAGGAACACAATGTGAAGATCATTGTGTCGCCTGCCAGGGTCTGACGCGCACGCTGACCGCCGCAGTCTTTGCCCCGCTCCCGACTCCCCAAGCAAGACAGAGAAGGGGCGTGTGGGCGTGTGGGCACGACTGAAAAACTCGGCCCGTCGAGATCACCGCGAGGTCGTGCGTGAGCGTGAAGTGGCGATGACCGCCCCCGTAATGATCAATACCGCGGGAATCATCAGGATCGGCTTGGCATCGCTTTGTCCCACGGCAATCAGCAGCAGCGTGGAGAACAGCGGCGCCAGGTAAGACAGGGCGCCCAGCATCGATAGGTTTCCGTGCTTGGTCGCGTGGTCCCAGGCGAAAAAAGCCAGGCCCACAGGGCCCAGCCCCAGGGCAATGATCGCCGCCCACTGGCCCGGCTCAGGCTGCACCGTGGTTTCGAAAGCCAGGTGACAGAGCCCCCCGGCCACTGCCACCAGCCCGCAGATCCCCCCGATGATGCTGCTCGGAACATGGCTGAACCGCCGGTTGAACACCGAATAGATCGCCCAGACCCAGGCACACGCAAAGGCGGCGGCGTAACCGATCACCGGCATCGACGCACTGTCACTCCGGGCCCGCAGCTGCATGATGAAGGCCGTCCCCGCCAGGCCGAGCAAGGCGCCCAGCAGCTGGCGCTTGCGCAGCGACTCGCCGGTGGCAAGGCTCGACAGCAGCACGATCAGCAGTGGCCACAGATAGGCAATCAGGCTGGCTTCAGCCGCAGGCGCGGCCTTCAGGGCAAAGAAATACAACGCGTGATAGACAAAGATCCCGGCAAAACCTGTTGCCCACACCGGCCAGGGCTGGCGCCAGCTGCTGAACCCCGCAGCGCCACGCAGCCCCAGCACGCACAGGCTGGCCACGAACGCGACCGCGAAGCTCGAAGCCAGCAACTGAAAGGCCGGGATGCCGGCGGTCAAGGTGGTCAGAAGCGCCAGGCACGCCCACAAAAACACGGCAATCACCCCGATCAGCGTCGCACTGGCGGCGCCCTTGGCAAGGGTGATGGGTGGGTTGGAAGTGCTCATCCGTGAGTCTCCGGGGGTCAGGGGGTTATCGAGGTTGCTCAGCATTTGGGCGTCGATGCCGCCCCACAAAAATTCCGAGGTCTTTTGACTTGAGGCCTATGAGCCATACGAACGGCTTCACTGATTTGTCTTCTGTGAGATCGCCCGCAGTGCCTCAATGCTTAAGGATTCTCCCTTGGCTTCTTTCAATACCCTGCGTTGCTGATTGTAACGTTCGTACTCCGCTTTCGCTTTGTCGTCAGCCACGTGCTTGCTGACCTGTCCAGAATCCTGCAAAACCTCACGGTCATTGAAGGCTAGGAACTGATCCAGTTTTTCCTGCCAGTCCCGTAGGAAGATTTGCTTGCGCCTCAACGCTTGGTCTTCTGCGAAGTCCAGCCACATGGTGACAATGCGATTCAATGCGGAAATTTCGTCTGCACGCAGATAGTTTTTGGCGATCGTGACATCGCTTTTGCGTACCTCATCACCTTTGAAGCTGGTGAGGCCCATATTTGGTTGTGTCGAGTCGACACGTTGGGCAATTAGTTCGGCAGCGGTAAGGCCGGTGCTCGCGAAGTGCAGTTTGTTTTGAATGATTTGAAAGAAAGCGGTCGTTTCACTATTCGACGGCACGTAGTCCGCAGCCATCGCGAAAATTTCCCGAACTCGCAGGTAAACCCGCCGCTCGCTGGCGCGGATATCGCGAATGCGTTCAAGCAATTCGTCAAAGTAGTCAGGAGCCAATGAACGACCCACTGGAGGGTTCTTCAGCCGTTCATCATCCATGACGAAGCCTTTGACCAAGAACTCCTGCAATATCTGCGTAGCCCATTGGCGGAACTGCGTACCTCGCTTGGAACGTACTCGATAACCGACGGCCAGAATCAGCGGTAGGCTGAAGTGTCTGACGTTGTAGGGCTTATCGTCGGCGGCAGTTGTTCGGTAAAACCGAACAACTGAATTTTCAGCCAATTCGCCCTCTGCAAAGATGTGGCTGATATGTTCGCTGATAGTCGCTTTCGCCTTGCCATACAACTCACAAATCATGGCCTGCGATAGCCACAGGGTATCGCTGTCAAAACGACACTCCAGGCGAACTGAACCGTCACCGCTCTGGAACAGCAGTATTTCACCTAGTGGGGCTGGAGGGTGTTGGTTCTGGCTGCTGTCGCTCATGTGAGAACTCAGTGATCGGGCTGATCGACAGTCTACAAAAAAGCCCCAGGCCTTTCGACCTGGGGCTTTTCATCTATATCTGGTGCACCCGGCGGGATTCGAACCCACGACCCCTGCCTTCGGAGGGCAGTACTCTATCCAGCTGAGCTACGGATGCTTGTGCGGGCGACATCATACCCATGTCGACCTTGGGCGTCCATGCCGGTCTTTGGCCGTTCAAACGTAGGCATTTGCCGCGCAGAGGCCCTGCGCCGGGCGCCGTTGGTCAACACGGCGGAACGGGCTCGATCACGCTGATCAGAAAAATCCGGCAAATGCGCCGTTTTCGTTCTTTTTTTCGAACAGACTATTGCCCTGTACCCCCATTGATCCTAGGATTCGTTTGAGATTTCAAACGCTCTGTCTCTCGTGCGCTATTCACTGATCGCGCGCGCGGGGGCTGATTTCCCTGACGGCAGCCCACAAGGCGCCTTTCAACAACTCTAATTCGCTCCGCGTGCGCGCGGTGCTGTTAAGGAAAGCCGACATGCAGCTCAAAGATTCCCAGTTGTTCCGCCAGCAGGCCTTTATCGATGGCGCTTGGGTGGATGCGGACAACGGTCAGACCATCAAGGTCAACAACCCGGCCACGGGCGAGATTATCGGCACCGTGCCAAAGATGGGCGCCGCGGAAACCCGTCGCGCTATCGAAGCCGCCGACAAGGCGCTGCCGGCCTGGCGTGCGCTGACCGCCAAGGAGCGCGCCAACAAGCTGCGCCGTTGGTTCGAGCTGCTGATCGAAAACCAGGATGATCTCGGTCGCCTGATGACCCTGGAACAAGGCAAGCCATTGGCCGAAGCCAAGGGCGAAATCGTCTACGCCGCGTCCTTTATCGAGTGGTTCGCCGAAGAAGCCAAGCGCATCTATGGCGACGTGATCCCCGGCCACCAGCCCGACAAGCGCCTGATCGTGATCAAGCAGCCTATCGGCGTGACCGCCGCCATCACGCCGTGGAACTTCCCGGCCGCGATGATCACCCGTAAAGCCGGCCCGGCCTTGGCCGCCGGTTGCACCATGGTGATCAAGCCAGCCTCGCAAACCCCGTTCTCGGCCCTGGCCCTGGTTGAGCTGGCGCACCGTGCCGGTATCCCGAAAGGCGTGCTGAGCGTGGTCACCGGCAGTGCCGGCGATATCGGCGGCGAGCTGACCAGCAACCCGATCGTGCGTAAATTGTCCTTCACCGGCTCCACCGAAATCGGTCGCCAGTTGATGGCCGAATGCGCCAAGGACATCAAGAAAGTTTCCCTGGAGCTGGGCGGCAACGCGCCGTTTATCGTGTTCGACGACGCGGACCTGGATAAGGCCGTCGAAGGCGCGATCATCTCCAAGTACCGCAACAACGGCCAGACCTGCGTCTGCGCCAACCGCCTGTACATCCAGGATTCGGTGTACGACGCGTTTGCGGAAAAACTGAAAGTCGCGGTGGCCAAATTGAAGATCGGCAACGGTCTGGAAGAGGGCACCACCACCGGCCCGCTGATCGACGAAAAAGCCGTGGCCAAGGTCCAGGAACACATCGCCGACGCCCTGAGCAAAGGCGCCAAGCTGTTGGCCGGTGGCAAGGTGATGGAAGGCAACTTCTTCGAGCCGACCATCCTGGTCGACGTGCCGAAAAACGCCGCCGTCGCCAAGGAAGAAACCTTTGGCCCGCTGGCGCCGCTGTTCCGCTTCAAGGACGAAGCCGAAGTGATCGCGATGTCCAACGACACCGAGTTCGGCCTGGCGTCCTACTTCTACGCCCGCGACCTGGGCCGTGTGTTCCGTGTGGCCGAAGCCCTGGAATACGGCATGGTCGGGGTCAACACCGGGTTGATCTCCAACGAAGTGGCGCCGTTCGGCGGCATCAAGGCCTCGGGCCTGGGCCGTGAAGGCTCCAAGTATGGGATCGAGGACTACCTGGAAATCAAATACCTCTGCCTGGGCATCTAAGCCCCGTAAGAGATTGCAGCAAACGCAAAGGGCACGAGAGCGCTGACCCTTTGCGTGTTTCACATCGTTATTCGTAGTGGCCGGGAAAGCTGTGGCAGTCGATCATCGCATGCTGCCGTAGTTGCCTCCCCGCCACGTATTCCTTGAACAACGCCACCCGATGAGTGGCGAATGAGGACTTTATGAGCAAGACCAACGCTTCCCTGATGAAACGCCGCGAAGCCGCTGTACCGCGCGGTGTTGGCCAGATTCACCCGATCTTCGCCGAATCCGCGAAGAACGCCACCGTGACCGACGTTGAAGGTCGCGAGTTCATCGACTTCGCCGGCGGTATCGCCGTGCTGAACACCGGCCACGTGCACCCGAAAATCATCGCCGCCGTGACCGAACAGCTGAACAAGCTGACCCACACGTGCTTCCAGGTACTGGCCTACGAGCCGTACGTCGAAGTGTGCGAGAAAGTGAACGCCAAGGTTCCAGGCGATTTCGCCAAGAAAACCCTGTTGGTCACCACCGGTTCCGAAGCCGTTGAAAACGCCGTGAAAATCGCCCGTGCCGCGACTGGCCGTGCCGGCGTGATCGCTTTCACCGGCGCCTACCACGGCCGCACCATGATGACCCTGGGTCTCACCGGTAAAGTGGTGCCTTACTCGGCCGGCATGGGCCTGATGCCAGGCGGCGTGTTCCGCGCGCTGTACCCGAACGAACTGCACGGTGTCAGCGACGACGACTCCATCGCCAGCATCGAGCGCATCTTCAAGAACGATGCCGAGCCGCGTGATATCGCCGCCATCATCATCGAGCCGGTCCAAGGCGAGGGCGGTTTCTACGTCGCGCCGAAGCCGTTCATGAAGCGCCTGCGCGAACTGTGCGACAAGCACGGCATCCTGCTGATCGCCGACGAAGTGCAAACCGGTGCCGGCCGTACCGGTACCTTCTTCGCCATGGAACAGATGGGCGTTGCCGCCGACCTGACCACCTTCGCCAAATCCATCGCTGGCGGTTTCCCCCTGGCCGGTGTGTGCGGCAAGGCCGAATACATGGACGCCATTGCCCCAGGTGGCCTGGGCGGCACCTACGCCGGTAGCCCGATCGCTTGCGCCGCTGCGCTGGCGGTGATGGACGTGTTTGAGGAAGAGCACCTGCTGGACCGCTGCAAGGCTGTCGGCGAGCGCCTGGTGACTGGCCTCAAGTCGATTCAAGCCAAGTACCCGGTGATCGGTGACGTGCGTGCCCTGGGCGCGATGATCGCGGTCGAGTTGTTCGAAGACGGCGACAGCCACAAGCCAAACGCTGCAGCCGTTGCCGCCGTGGTGGCCAAGGCGCGTGACAAGGGCTTGATCCTGCTGTCCTGCGGCACCTACGGCAACGTGTTGCGCGTACTGGTGCCGCTGACCTCGCCGGACGAGCAGTTGGACAAAGGCTTGGCGATCATCGAAGAGTGCTTCTCCGAGCTGTAAGCGGCAGTTGGCCTGATCGATAAGAAAAACCCGCTTCGGCGGGTTTTTTTGTGCCTGAAGCAAGCCAGCTCTTATCAAATTTAAAATAAATTACTGATTTTAAAGGGTAAAAAATTTCACTCTAAAATCTTGAGTCTTGCATAAACAATTTCAGGCAACCGCATTCTTGTGGTGAGCGGGCTTGTCCCGCGCCGGGGCGCGAAGCGCCCCTAATAAAGACAAAATGCGGTGTATCAGGCACTCCTCTGCGCTTGGTTTTGGGGCTGCTGTGCAGCCCAACGCGGGCGGTGCGACGATTCGACAAGCCCGCTCGCCACAGATGACGGGTTGCCCGCTCTGTCCCTTAACTGACCGGCATTGGGGCAAGCCCCTCCCACAGTGATCGGCATTCAGCCAGCGATCACGCGATTCTTGCCCAGGCGCTTGGCCTCATACATGGCGGCATCGGCGCGGGCGAACAGGCTGTCCAGGGTGGAGTCTTCCTCGGTCAGGCTGGCCAGGCCCTGGCTGATGGTCACGCTGAACGCCTGGCCCTCATAGCTGAAGCTCAGCGCCTGAATCTCCCTGCCCAGGCGCTCGGCCACTTGCAGCGCCATCTCCGGCGCGCAACCCGGCAGAACGGCGGCGAACTCTTCGCCGCCAATGCGCCCGAACAGGTCGCCACGGCGCAGTACCCCGCGACCGCTCTCGGCGATACGCCGCAGCACCTGGTCGCCTTCCAGGTGGCCGTAGGTGTCGTTGACGTCCTTGAAGTCATCGATGTCCAGCAGCAGGAAGGCCAGCGGCGCGCCTTGGGCGCAGGCGCTGTCGAAGGCCTGGTTGGCGCATTCGAAGAAGTGTCGGCGGTTGCTGCTCTGGGTCAGCACGTCGGTGGTGGCGAGACGGTGCAGCTCCAGTTCCAGCTGTTTTTTTTCCGTGATGTCTTCGGCCATGCCGACGACGATCACCGGCTCGCCGGGTTCGACCTGCTGGTTGATGTAGCACTTGTCGCTCAGCCAGCGGATCTGCCCGTCGGCAGTGATGATGCGGTACTCGCGGTCTTCCACGGCCCCCTGCTCCAGCACGCGCGCCAGGCTGTGTTCGGCGTAGTCGAGGTCTTCGGGGTGAATGCTGTTGCGCCATTCGCGGTGGTCCGCCAGCAGCAGGCCGGCGGAACGTCCAAAAATCCGCTCGTATGCCGGGCTCACGTAGAGCACGCGGCGGGTCTGCCAATCGATGGCCCACAGCACGGCGTTTACGCTGACCAGCAGAGAACTGAGCAATTGTTCGCGCTCACTCAGTCGCTCGACTTCGCCCTGGGCATGTACCAGTGCCAGCAGGGTTGCTGCCGCGGCCGGACGCGGAGGGTCAGCGGTAGGGCTGTCGGCGGTGAAGGGCTTTTCGAGAACCATCGGCACAACTCTCTCTGGGCGCGCCGCAAGATCGAGCAGCGGTCACTACAAGGGGCCACCATGATGGCGAAGTGTTCATTGAGAGAGGCGAATTGCAGTGAAGTTCCGTCAACAGGCTCGATTGACGGTGTCCGAGAAATGACGCCAAAAAGCTGATGGGTGGGAGGGCAAGCCCTCCCACGCTACTGTCAGACCGCCGCAGGACGCAGCGAATAGGTCTTCAATTGGTGGGCAAAATCCCGCAGGGACTGGATGCCGCTGGCCTCGGCCTCGTGCACCCATTCCTTGATGGCGGCGAGCATGTCGTGGCCGTTGGAGCTGGTCTTGAGCCAGATCTGCTGCAGCGCCAGGCGTTTTTCGTAGATCACTTTCAGCGCCTGGCTGTGTTCCAGCATGCTCTGGATCCGCAGGTGGTGGCGGTCATCCAGCAGGCTGGTTTCCCGTGACAGCAGGCGTTTGGCGCGGTGGAACTGGTGGCGCACCGAGTGATCGACTTTTTCCAGCTCCTGCTTGACCAACGGGCCGATCACCAACTTGCGGTACTGGGCCATGATCTGGAAGCGGTTGTTGAGGATCGCCATGGCGGTGTCCATGTCCAGGTGGCCCTTGCCTTCCACGCGGTGGGCAATCGGCGCCACGCGCTGCACCTTGGCCAGGCGCAGGAAGCTGAACACCTTGATCCATGCCCAGCCCAGGTCGAATTCCCACTTCTTTACCGACAGCTTGGCCGAGTTGGGGTAGGTGTGGTGATTGTTGTGCAGCTCTTCGCCGCCGACGATGATGCCCCACGGCACCAGGTTGGTGGCGGCGTCACGGCATTCGAAGTTGCGATAGCCCACGGCATGGCCCAGGCCGTTGATCACGCCGGCGGCCCAGAACGGAATCCACATCATCTGGATTGCCCAGATGGTGATGCCGATGGCGCCGAACAGCAGCAGGTCGATCACGCCCATGATCGCCACACCCAGCAGCGGGTAAGGGGTGTAGAGCTTGCGCTCGATCCAGTCGTCCGGGCAGTTCTTGCCGTAGATGCGCAAGGTCTCGGGGTTTTCGGCCTCGGCACGGTACAGCTCGGCGCCTTTGCGCAATACGGTGGACAGGCCCTTGATCACCGGGCTGTGCGGGTCGTCGACGGTCTCGCACTTGGCGTGGTGCTTGCGGTGGATGGCGGTCCACTCGCGGGTGTTCTGCGCTGTGGTCAGCCACAGCCAGAAGCGGAAGAAGTGTTTCAGGCCGGCATTGAGCTCCAGGGAGCGATGGGCTGAATAGCGGTGCAGATAGACCGTGACCCCAACGATGGTCACGTGGGTCATCAACAGGGTGACTGCCACCAGTTGCCAGGCCGACAAGTCAAGAAAACCGTTGTACCACATAGGCTGTATGGCCCTCAGATAAAGAAAAGAACAGCTCACGCATTATCACTAAGCCTACAGAGAAAACCAGCGGCCCTTTCAGATAAGACTTACGAGATGTTACATATCCTATAATCCCCATTCTTTGTAGGACGATTCTGGGCTTTTAGTAAGGATTACTGGGCATATGCTGTTTTCATACCGAGGTGCCCTGCGTGCGGGGCTGGTATACCTGCTGGCTTCGAGCGTCTGGATAGGCCTCACTCATCGGGTATTGATCGAGTTTCTCGATAGTCCAACCGACCTGCACCAGTGGCTGCAGGTGCGTGGTTATGTGTGGGTGGCGCTCAGTGCCTGGCTGATCTACCTGATCTGTGCCCGATCTGCCCGGGCCGACCAGCAGCAACCCTTGAAAGAGAACCGCGAGCGCCTGCGCCAGGCTGCTGCCGTGTTCGATTGCACCCGCGAAGGGGTGTTGGTCACCGACGCCAAGGGCCTGATCGTGCATGTGAACCGGGCCTTCATGGAAATCACCGGCTACCAGCGCGATGACGTCATGGGCCGGCAGCCGAGCCTCTTCAAGTCCGGTCGCCATTCGTCGAATTTCTATCAACAGATGTTCCAGACCCTGGAACACACCGGTGAATGGAGCGGTGAAATCTGGAATCGGCGCAAAAGCGGTGAGATTTATCCACAGTGGCAAACCATTCGCGTGATTCACGATGACCTGGGCCATATCAGCCATTACGTCGCGGTGTTTTCCGACATCAGCGCCATCAAGGATTCCGAGCACGAACTGGCCCACCTGGCCCACCACGACCCGCTGACCGACCTGCCCAACCGCCTGCTGTTCACCGACCGTGCCGAGCAGGCGCTGGCCTCGGCGCAACTCCACAAGCGCGGCTGCGCCCTGCTGTTGCTGGACCTGGATCACTTCAAGATCATCAACGACAGCCTTGGCCACAATGTGGGCGACCAGTTGCTCAAGCTGGTGGGCGAGCGGCTCAAGGCGCTGTTCGGCCCCGGCGTGACCCTGGCGCGCCTGGGCGGGGATGAGTTCGCGGTGCTCGCGGAAAACTGCTCACAGGTGGTGCAGGCGGCGGCTTTGGCACAGCGCATGCTGGATGTGATGAAGCAGCCGTTCATCTTTGACGGCCATCAACTGTTTATCAGCGCCAGCATCGGCATCAGCCTGTTCCCCAATGATGCCCTGAGCGCCGAGCAATTGTTGCGCAACGCCGATTCCGCGCTCTTCAAGGCCAAAAGCGTGGGCCGCGAAGGCTACGCGTTGTACACCGAAGAACTCACCGCCCACGCGCAGAACCGGGTGGAAATCGCCAGCGAACTGCGCCGCGCCCTCGAACAGCAGGAGTTGCGCGTCTACTACCAACCGGTGCACGACTTGCACACCAGCCGCCTGATCGGCGTCGAAGCACTGGTGCGCTGGCAACACCCCGAGCGTGGCCTGGTACCGCCGGGTGATTTCATCCCCATCGCCGAACGCACCGGGTTGATTGCCGAGATCGATGGATGGGTGATGGACCAGGCCTGCCGACAGATGTGCCGATGGCTGGCCGACGGCGCGCCGCTGAGCTTTATTGCAATCAATGTATCCAGCCGCCTGTTTGCCCGGCGCGAACTCTATGATCAAGTCGCCCAGGTGCTGCACGATACCGGCCTGGATCCGGCCTTCCTGGAGTTGGAAGTCACTGAAAGCGCGGTGATGGACGACCCTGAAGTGGCCCTGGAACAACTGCACCGCCTGCGCGAACTGGGCTTGCGCCTGGCCATCGATGACTTCGGCACCGGCTATTCCTCCCTGCTGCGCCTCAAGCGCCTGCCGGTGCAGAAACTCAAGATCGACCAGGGCTTTGTCGCCGGGCTGCCGTGGGACGAAGACGATGCCGCCATCGTGCGGGTGGTGATCGCCCTGGCGAAAAGCATGGGCATGCAGGTGCATGCCGAGGGGATCGAACAGGTGGAGCAGGCGCGGTTCTTGTTGGAGCAGCACTGCGATATGGGCCAGGGGTACTGGTTTGGGCGGCCGATGCCGGCGCAGGCCATTGACTGGGACTGCGCCCCCGCCATCCAGGCTTGAAATGCATTCAAATGTGGGAGGGGGCTTGCTCCCTCCCACATTGGGATATTCACAAGGTGTTATTTCAGTGCTCGGTCGCAAAACACGCGCGCAACCCCACGTCCTGCCAGAAAATTCTTTCTGGTTATATAAACATTCTTAAATAGTATTTTTAAGAATATCCGCGCTTATCTACTATCGCCCTACGCCGCAAGCAGTGCCGCCACTGCGAGGCACTATTCATTTCAGGAGCGAGACCATGAGCGCATCTCTACGTAGCGTCGACGGCCAGGACGAAGCAGCCATTTTGCGCGAGATCCAGAGCGCCTTGCGCGATCTGCGGTTTGGCGCGGTGGAAATCACTGTGCACAACGCTCAAGTGGTACAGATCGAACGCAAGGAAAAATTCCGTTTGCAGAACCCGGGTAACAAACCGAGCTAAGCAATAACGGCGATAGACCCCGTCACTATAAGAAAAAGCCAACACCCAGAATTTTCAGGAGCTTCTATGTCGTCGATTCGCCGTTATGCCCTGGCCGCCCTGGCCAGCGCCGTGTTTGCCGGTTCCGCGGTTGCCAAGGACTACGAGTTGCTCAACGTCTCGTACGATCCTACCCGTGAGCTGTACCAGGACTACAACGCTGAGTTCACCAACTTCTGGAAACAGTCCCACCCCGGCGACACCGTCAAGATCCAGCAATCCCACGGTGGATCGGGCAAGCAAGGCCGGGCGGTGATCGACGGCCTGCGCGCCGACGTGGTGACCCTGGCCCTGGCCGGTGACATCGACGAAATCGCCAAGCTGGGCAAGACCCTGCCGGAAAACTGGCAGACCCGCCTGCCGGATGCGAGCACGCCCTACACCTCGACCATCGTGTTCCTGGTGCGCAAGGGCAACCCTAAAGGCATCAAGGATTGGGGCGACCTGATCAAGAAAGACGTTTCCGTGATCACGCCTAACCCGAAAACCTCCGGCGGTGCGCGCTGGAACTTCCTTGCCGCCTGGGCCTACGGCCTGAAATCCGGTGGCAGCGAAGCCAAGGCCCAGGAATACGTCAAGGAGCTGTTCAAGCACGTGCCGATCCTCGACACCGGCGCGCGCGGTTCGACCATTACCTTCGTCAACAACGGTCAGGGCGACGTGTTGCTGGCCTGGGAAAACGAGGCGTTCCTGGCCCTGAAAGAAGACGGCGGCGCCGACAAGTTCGACATCGTCGTGCCGTCCCTGTCGATTCTCGCGGAGCCGCCGGTGGCCGTGGTCGACAAGAACGCCGAGAAAAAGGGCAACACCGAGATCGCCACTGAATACCTCAAGCACCTGTACAGCCCGGCTGGCCAGGAGATTGCGGCGAAGAACTTCTACCGCCCACGGGATGCAAAAGTGGCCGCCAAATACGCCCAGCAGTTCCCGAAACTGGACCTGGTGACTATCGACAAAGACTTCGGCGGCTGGAAAACTGCCCAGCCGAAATTCTTTAACGACGGTGGCGTGTTCGACCAGATCTACACGGCGCAGTAAGCCGAGCAACAACCCGCCCACAGAGCCCGCATTCACCTGCGGGTTTTGTGTGTCAGTTCCGCTAACCAAGGACTCTTATGTCGCGTCGTATTTCCCCCGTCATACCCGGCTTCGGGCTGACGCTGGGCTACACCGTGGTGTACCTCAGCCTGATCGTACTCATCCCCCTCGCGGCGATGTTCGTACACGCCGCTCAACTCACCTGGGATCAGTTCTGGAACATCATCTCCGCACCCCGTGTGCTGGCGGCGTTGAAGCTGAGCTTCAGCACCGCGCTGTACGCCGCCCTGATCAACGGCGTGATCGGCACGCTGCTGGCCTGGGTGCTGGTGCGCTACACCTTCCCCGGCCGCAAGATCATCGATGCGATGATCGACCTGCCGTTCGCCCTGCCCACCGCCGTGGCCGGTATTGCCCTGACTGCCCTGTACACGCCGACCGGCCTGGTGGGCCAGTTCGCCGCCGACCTGGGCTTCAAGATCGCCTACAGCCCCTTGGGCATCACCCTGGCGCTGACCTTCGTGACCCTGCCGTTCGTGGTGCGCACGGTGCAGCCGGTACTCGCCGATATCCCCCGGGAAATCGAAGAAGCCGCTGCCTGCCTGGGCGCCAAGCCGTTGCAGGTGTTTCGCTACATCCTCGTACCCGCGCTGCTGCCCGCCTGGCTGACCGGCTTCGCCCTGGCGTTTGCCCGTGGCGTCGGTGAGTACGGCTCGGTGATTTTCATCGCCGGCAACATGCCGATGAAAACCGAGATCCTGCCGCTGCTGATCATGGTCAAGCTCGACCAGTACGACTACCGCGGCGCCACCTCCATTGGCGTACTGATGCTGGTGGTTTCCTTTGTCCTGCTGCTGCTGATCAACTTGTTGCAGCGGCGCATCGAACGTCCATAAGGAGGCGCGGAACATGTCCCAATCGTCTATTTCCGCGGCATCCTCGGCCAACGCAGCCCGCCGTGGCAGCGCTGTTTCCCGGCGCATCCTGATCAGCCTGGGCTGGCTGGTGTTCTTCCTGTTCCTGCTGCTGCCGCTGTTTATCGTGGTGTCCCAGGGCTTGAAGAACGGCCTCGGGGCGTTTTTCACCGCGATCCTTGAACCGGACGCGTTGTCCGCGCTGAAACTCACGGTGATCGCCGTGCTGATTTCGGTGCCGCTCAACCTGGTATTCGGCGTCAGCGCGGCCTGGTGCGTGAGCAAGTACTCGTTCCGTGGCAAGAGCATCCTGGTGACGCTGATCGACCTGCCGTTCTCGGTCTCCCCGGTGATCGCCGGCCTGGTCTACGTGCTGATGTTCGGCGCCCAGGGCCTGTTTGGCCCGTGGTTGCAGGCGCATGACATCCAGATCGTGTTCGCCTTGCCCGGCATCGTGCTGGCGACCATCTTCGTTACCGTGCCGTTCGTCGCCCGCGAACTGATCCCGCTGATGCAGGAGCAGGGTACCCAGGAAGAAGAGGCCGCGCGCCTGCTGGGCGCCAATGGCTGGCAGATGTTCTGGCATGTCACCGTGCCGAATATCAAATGGGGCCTGATCTACGGCGTGGTGCTGTGCACCGCGCGGGCCATGGGGGAGTTCGGCGCGGTGTCGGTGGTGTCCGGCCATATTCGCGGCGTGACCAACACCTTGCCGCTGCACGTCGAGATTCTCTACAACGAATACAACCACGTTGCCGCGTTTGCGGTGGCGAGTCTGCTGCTGATCCTGGCGCTCTTCATCCTGCTGCTCAAGCAGTGGAGCGAGAACCGTATTAATCGCCTGCGCGCCAGTGCGGCTGAGGAATAAGTCATGTCGATCGAAGTCCGTAACGTCAGCAAGAACTTCAACGCCTTCAAGGCCCTGGACAGCATCAACCTGGATATCCAGAGTGGCGAGCTGGTGGCCTTGCTTGGGCCTTCCGGCTGCGGCAAGACCACCTTGCTGCGCATCATCGCCGGCCTGGAAACCCCGGATGACGGCAGCATCGTGTTCCACGGTGAAGACGTCTCCGGCCACGACGTGCGTGATCGCAACGTCGGTTTTGTGTTCCAGCACTACGCGCTGTTCCGCCACATGACCGTGTTCGACAACGTCGCCTTCGGCCTGCGCATGAAGCCGAAGAACCAGCGTCCGAACGAAAGCCAGATCGCGGCCAAGGTTCACGAACTGCTGAACATGGTGCAGTTGGACTGGCTGGCCGACCGTTACCCGGAACAACTCTCCGGTGGCCAGCGCCAGCGTATCGCCCTGGCCCGCGCGTTGGCGGTCGAGCCGAAAGTGCTGCTGCTGGATGAACCCTTCGGCGCCCTCGATGCCAAGGTGCGTAAGGAACTGCGCCGCTGGCTGGCGCGCCTGCACGAAGACATCAACCTGACCTCGGTGTTCGTGACCCACGACCAGGAAGAGGCCATGGAAGTCGCCGACCGCATCGTGGTGATGAACAAGGGCGTGATCGAGCAGATCGGCTCACCCGGCGACGTCTACGAAAACCCGGCCAGCGATTTCGTCTACCACTTCCTCGGCGACTCCAACCGCCTGCACCTGGGCGAGGACAAGCATGTGCTGTTCCGTCCGCATGAAGTGTCGCTGTCGCGCCACGAACTGGAAGATCATCACGCGGCCGAAGTGCGTGATATCCGCCCGTTGGGCGCGACCACGCGGGTCACCTTGAAGGTCGAAGGCCAGAGCGAGCTGATCGAAGCCGAAGTGGTGAAGGACCACGACAGCCTGACCGGCCTGGCCCGTGGCGAGACCCTGTTCTTCAAGCCCAAGGTCTGGCAAAAAGCCTGAGTTCACCGCAATACCAACTCTGAAACTGGGACCAAATGTGGGAGGGGGCTTGCCCCCGATGGCGGTGTTTCAGTCAGCTTATCTGCTGCTGACCCACTGCTATCGGGGGCAAGCCCCCTCCCACATTCAGACCTCGCTTGGCTTTAGATCGCGGCGCGCCACCGGGCCTGAGCGTTTCTCAATGTTCGCCTTCAGGTCATGCCGCAACCCCAGCAAAAACGCCACCTCCGCCACCACAAACAACGGCCCCACAATCAGCCCCGACACGTCATCCACAAACGCCGGCTTCCTGCCTTCGTAGTAATGCCCGACAAACTGAATCACCCAGCCCACCACGAACATTCCCACCCCGCTGCTGAGCCACACCATCGTGCTCTGCGCCGCCAACACGTGCCCGGCCCACACCGACAAGCCCATCAACACCGTCATCAGCACGCCCAGGGCCAGTTCAAGCCGCAGGTAAAACCACGCGGAAAACAGCGCCACTATCACCGCCGGGGAAAGCCACAGCCCGCCCACCGCCCATTCGGGGCGTGACAACAGCACGGCCACGGCGACCACAATCAGCGGGATGCCGATGAAGTGGCTGGCGATATTGCGTGGATCGCGGTGGTACGCGGCGTATTGACTGAGATGATCGACGAGGCTTTTCATTGTTGTTCCTCCTGTAGGATGCTTGATCATGCCCTGTCAGCCTGGGACTAACTGTCAGTTGGGCGACAATCTTCGGAGTTCTCATGGATGCGACGCAATGGCACTCCCGGTTGGCCGTCGGTCACTGGTTCAGTCACCTGCCCGTACCTTTCCAGCATAGCCTGCTGGCCCATGCCCGGCTGCGGCAGCTGACGGCGGGACAGTACCTGTTCAAGCGCGGCGACCCGCCCTGCGGCTTGTATGCGGTGCTCGAGGGCACGTTGCGTGTCAGTGCGGTAAATGAGCACGGCAAGGAAGCGCTGTTGAGCCTGGTGGGGGCGCCCTACTGGTTCGGCGAAATCTGCCTGTTCGACGGCTTGCCGCGCACCCACGACGCCTGCGCCACGGGGCCGTGCACGCTGGTGCAGGTGCCGCAGCAGGCGCTGCTGAAGATCCTCGATCAATCCCCTCGCTACTGGCGCGACCTGGCGTTGCTGATGAGCCAGAAGCTGCGCCTGAGTTTTATCGGCCTCGAACAGCTCAGCCTGATGCCCGCGTCGGTGCGCCTGGCCCACCGGCTGTTGATGATTGTTGAGGGCTACGGCGACATGGCGCCTTCAAAACGCGTGCTGCAACTGCCCCAGGAAGACCTGGCGGCGATGTTGAGCCTGTCGCGCCAGACCACCAATGCCTTGCTCAAGGACCTGCAAGCCCAGGGCATCGTGCGCCTGGGCTACGGCGAGATCGAAATCCTCGATGCCCAGCGGCTACGAGAGGCGGCGCACACCTGAGGGTGTTAGCCTGCAAACCTGATCAATCGAGGTGTGTTATGCGTGTGCTGTTAGTGGAACATGAATCCGAAGAGGCACAGCGGATGGCCCAGGGCTTGAACGAGGCCGGCTACACCGTGGAAGTCGCGGCCAACGGCATGGCGGCGCAGCGCTTTGTCGAAAGTGCCGAATACGACCTGGTGATCCTCGATGTGATGTTGCCTGGCCTGAATGCCTGGAAGCTGCAGCAGGCGATCCGGCAGAAGGGTGAGACGCCGGTGTTGTTCCTGACCACGCCGGGCGGGATTGAAGATCGCCTGCGCGGTCTGGAGTTGCATGAGGATGATTACCTGCTCAAGCCGTTTGAGGCCAAGGGGTTGGTGATGCGGGTCAGGAAACTGTTGCGGCGGGATCGGGGTCGCTGAGCGATCGCCATCGGGAGCAAGCCCCCTCCCACATTTGAAATGCGTTCCCCTGTGGGAGGGGGCTTGCCCCCGATGAGGCCTTCAGCCTCCCCACACATCCCCCTACCGCAACCCATCCCGAAACTGCCCCGGCGTCATCCCCGTCCAGCGCTTGAACGCCCGGTTAAAGCTGCTGGTATCGGCAAATCCCAACAGATGGCTGACCTCGGCCAATGAACACTGTGGATCACGCAAGTGGAGCAACGCCAAGTTCTGGCGACACTCATTGAGCAACGCATCAAACCGACACCCCTCATCCGCCAGATGCCGCTGCAAACTGCGCAAACTCAAGTGCAGCACCTGGGCAATCCGCTCGGCGCTAGGCTCGCCATCGGGCAGTTGCGCCTCGATGGCCGCGCGCACCTTGCGTTCCCAGGTCAGCGGTTGCAGTTGCGCCAGGGTGCGTTTGAGCACGGTTTCGTTGTGTTCGGCCAGTTCCGGGTTGGCGTCGTCCAGGTGGCTGTCGAAATCGCTGGCGGCGAATTCGAGGCGGTCTTCCTCGGCGCCGAAAAACACCGGTGCGCGGAACACCGTGTGCCAGGGCTTGGGGTCGGCCGGTTGCGGGCGCCGCAGGTAAACCGCCAGCGGCGCATAGTCGCGGCCCAGGCGATTGCGGCACGTGCGCACATAGATCGCGGCAAACGCATCGATGGCCTCCAGCGCCGGCGCCGGCCTGCCTGGCGGTTGCAGCAGGCGAAAGCGGTAGCGCTCGCCATCGCCGCTGAGTTCCAGGCTCAGGGCATCGCTGACCACCTGGTGATACCGCACGATGCGCTCGAACACCTCGCGCAGGCTGCCGCTCGCCACCAGCGCATAACCCAGCGCATGAAAGGTGGTCGGGCTGACAAACCGCGATACCCGCAACCCGATGGCCGGATCGCCGCTGGCCTGCACCGCCAGTTCCCACAGGCGCGTGGTGGCCGACAGCGGATAACGCGCATTGGGGTCATCCATCTGCTGCGGATCGAGCCCGGCCTGGGCGCACAGCGCGGCGCTGTCGAGGCCCAGGGCATCGAGCTGCTTGCGCAGGGCGCGGGTCCAGCTGGCGAGGGAAGTCGGTTCGGTCATGGCGATTGGCGCTTGCGGTCAACAGGTTGGCGTGTGGGGCTAGCGTCCTGCAAGAAGCCCTGGTGCAGGATGTAACCATCAATGAATAAGAGGATGGGAGCATGGACGGTACTTCTGCAAGTCCCCAGCAGATGAACGCGCAACAGCGTTCGGCGCATATCCGTGAAGTGGTGCTCGCCGAAGGCGTGCGCTTGCGTCGCCGGCACCCGTGGCTGCAGCATCAGGACGCCCTGGGCGCGGGCATCCTGGCCTTTGCCCTGCTCGGCATGATCGGCTCGGCGGCGCTCTACATCAGCGGTCATATGGCCTGGTGGGCCTGCCTGCTGCTCAATGCGTTCCTGGCCTCACTGACCCACGAGCTGGAACACGACCTGATCCACAGCATGTACTTTCGCAAACAGCGCGTGCCCCACAACCTGATGATGGGCCTGGTGTGGCTGGCGCGGCCGAGCACCATCAACCCGTGGATCCGCCGCCACCTGCACCTCAATCACCACAAGGTCTCCGGCACCGAGACCGATATGGAGGAACGTGCGATCACCAACGGCGAGCCCTGGGGCCTGGCGCGGTTGCTGATGGTGGGCGATAACGTGATGTCGGCGTTTATCCGCATGCTGCGCGCCAAGACCTGGGGGCACAAACTCAACATCCTCAAGCGCTCGCTGCTGGTGTACGCGCCCCTGGCGCTGCTGCATTGGGGTGCGTGGTATATCTTCCTCGGCTTCCATGCCGCCAACGGCATCGCCAGCCTGCTGGGCACGCCGATCGACTGGTCCGCCGGCACCTTGCAGATGATGCAGGTGATCGACATCGCCGCCGTGGTGATCATCGGCCCCAATGTGCTGCGCACCTTTTGCCTGCACTTTGTCAGCTCCAACATGCACTACTACGGCGATGTGGAACCGGGCAATGTGATCCAGCAAACCCAAGTATTGAACCCGTGGTGGCTGTGGCCGTTGCAGGCGTTCTGCTTCAACTTCGGCAGCACCCACGGGATTCACCATTTTGTGGTGAAGGAGCCGTTCTACATCCGCCAGATGACGGCCAAGGTAGCGCATAAGGTCATGGCCGAGATGGGCGTGCGTTTCAATGATTTCGGCACGTTTGCGCGGGCCAATCGGCTTGAACCCATGGCGTCGCCCCAGGCCCGGCTCAATCCGGCTGAAACGGCGACGCGCTGAGCACCACGCCGGTTTCGTCGACGTACTGCTGCCAGTGGCCGATCAACCTGGCGAGCTTGTCCGGATGACTCAAGGCCAGGTCGTGGATTTCGCCGGGGTCCTGGCCCAGGTCATACAGCTGCCAGGTCGCCGGGCCCACGGGGCCGGGAATGTACACGGCTTTCCACTGGCCCTGGCGAATCGCGCGGCGGCCGAACAGTTCCCAGCCGGTTACGGTGTTGTCGTCGTGCACCTGGGCGGTCTCGCCGGAGAGGAAGCCAAGCCACGACTTGCCCCGCAGCGGCGCCACCGGCTTGCCACGCCATTGTTTGCCCGGATGACGCACGCCGGCCAGGTCGAGGATGGTCGGCGTGATGTCCATCACCGTGCCGAACCCATGGCTGATACGACCTTTGAGCGACAACTGCGGATAGTGCACCAGCGCCGGCACGCGAATCCCGCCCTCGGTGGTGAACGCCTTGAACAATCGCGACGGCGCCGTCGCCACCTGCGCCCATGACGGGCCATACCAGACGTAGGAGTTGGCGCGGCCGATATTGTCGAGGCTGTTGTCGTAATGCTGGTTGAGGTAGGTGAGCAACTGCGGCCCGAACTTGGGGAACGCCTCCAGCAGCGCACCTTCGGCGCCGTTGTCGGACATGAACACAATGAACGTATTGTCCAACTGCCCCTGCTGGCGCAGGTAATCCACCACTCGGCCGATGTTCCAGTCCATGCGCTCGACCATCGCCGCATACACCTCCATGGCCCGCGCCGACACCTGGCGCTGTTCGTCGCTCAAGGCGGCCCACTGGGTGTTCAGCTCGATCAACGGATGGGGCTCGACGTCGGCGTCGATCAGCCCCAATGCCTTGAGTTTTTCCAGGCGTTCCAGGCGCAGCACTTCGGGGCCGGCGTCGTAGCGGCCACGGTACTTTTCGACGATGTCCGCAGGCGCCTGCAACGGCCAGTGCGGGGCGGAAAACGGCAGGTAGGCGAAGAATGGTCGGGCCTGGTCGCGCTCCTTGAGGTAGTGCAGCAGCTTGTCGCCGAAGGCATCGGAGGAATAGAAATCCTTGGGCAGTTGCTCGACGAACCGGTCGTCTTCGATGTACAGCGCCGGGGTGGACTTGAGCAGGCCCGGGGTGTCGTCGTTATAGGTCGGCTCGAAGCCGTAGTGGTTGGCCGCCCCCGGCAACAGCGAGAACGAGCGCTCGAAACCGCGGGCGTGGGGCGCCAGTTCGGCGGTCAGGCCCAGGTGCCACTTGCCGCTCATCAATGTCTGGTAACCGGCCTCGCGCAACAGCTCCGGCAGTGCCACCACCTTGTCATTCAAGTAGCCCTCGTAGCCGGGCTTGCCGATCAGCTCCGGCGTCAGCGCCTCGGCCATGGTGCCGATACCGGCGATATGGTGGTCGGTGCCGGTGAGCAGCATCGAGCGGGTAGGCGAGCACGTCGGGGCGGTGTGGAAGTCGGTCAGGCGCAGGCCGTTCAGGGCGAGTGCGTCCAGGTGCGGCGTGGAAATTTCCCCGCCAAACGCACCGAGGTCCGAGAAGCCCATGTCATCGGCCAGGATCACGAGAAAATTGGGACGTTGCGGCATCAAGGCACTCCTTTTTTCAGCAGGCAATAAAGGCCAATGGCAGATCGCGGATCTGTTCGCGCACTGGCGGCTGGTAGTGGCCATCGTTGGTCAATTCATGCAGCAGTTCTTCGCGCAGTTGATGGAATTCAAAACTGCTGCGCTGACGTGGATGTGGCAGGGCGACGTCCACCACCTGCTTGATCCGCCCCGGCCGAGGCTCCATCACCACCACGCGGTCGGCGAGGAAAATCGCTTCCTCCACATCGTGGGTCACCAATACCGTGGTGATTTTGGCGCGGGCGCGGATCGCCAGGAGTTCGTCCTGCATCTGCTGGCGGGTCAGGGCGTCGAGGGCGCCGAAGGGTTCGTCCAGCAGCAGGATGCGCGGGCTGGCCACCAGGCCGCGGGCAATCGCCACCCGTTGCGCCATGCCGCCGGACAGTTGGTGTGGATAGGCGCGGGTGAAATCGGTGAGGCCGACCAGCTCGATAAAATCGCTGATGCGCCGATTGCGCTCAGCGTCGCTCAGTGGCTCGTTGACCAGGCCCACGCCGATGTTTTCCGCCACGGTGAGCCAGGGGAACAGACGATGCTCCTGGAACACGATGCCGCGCTCGCCGCCTATGCCGCTCACGGCTTTACCGTCGACGCGGATCTCGCCGCGAAACTGCGTATCGAGCCCCACCAGCAAACGCAGCAGGGTGGATTTGCCGCAGCCGCTGGAGCCGACAATCGCAACGAATTCGCCTTCGGCAATCTCCAGGTTGAATTCGCGGATGGCTTCCAGCTCGAAGCCGTCGACGTCGAAGGTCTTGCCCACATGGTTGAAGCTGACGATAGGTGCGTTCATGCGTGTCTCCAGCGGGTGGCGCGGGTTTCGATGCGCTGGCCGATCAGGTTGAGGGCCGCGCCGGTAAGGCCGACCAGGAGCATGCCGCTCATGATCAGGTCCATGCGCAGCAGTTGTTGGGCGCCGATCATCAGGCTGCCGATACCGCCGTTGGACGGCATGAAATATTCCGCACCGATGGTGCCCAGCCAGGCGTAGATCAGGCTCAGGCGCAGGCCGGCGAAAATCCCGGCTGCGGCGCCTGGCAGTACCAGGCGTCGCAGCCGTTGGAACAGATTCAGGCGCAACACCTGCGCCGCTTCGTTGAGCTGTGGCGACAGATTCAGCACGCTGCGTTGAGTGGCGATAAACAACGGGAAGAAGGCGGCGAGGGCGATAAACACCCACTTGGCCAACTCACCCAGGCCAAACCAGGCAGTGAGCAATGGCACCCAGGCGAAAATCGCGATCTGGCGCAAGGCGCTCAGGGTCGGCCCGAGTACCCGCTCACTGCGCCGTGACAGTCCGAGCCACAGGCCCATGGCAAAGCCAACGCCGCCACCGAGCAGCAAGCCGCCCAGGCTTCGCCCCAGGCTGGTGCCCAGTGCACCGCTGAGGTTGCCATCCACGACCCCGGCGACGGTGGTGTGCAGCACCACCCAAGGGCTGACCAGAATGTTCGGGTCGACCCAGCCTTGTTGCGTCGCGACCTGCCACAGCGCCAGCAACAGCAGGGGCAGCACCCACGGTTGCAGGCGCTGCCAGCCTTGATAGCGCGGCCCGCGACGAATCTGCGCCGTGGCCGGATGGGGCCAGTGCACCCATTTGCGGTCCAGCCAGCCAATGCCACGGTCCATAACCACGCCGAATACGCCGATGACCACGATGCACACGAAGACGATATCGAGCATGAACAGCTGGCGCGCCCACACCATCAGGTAGCCGATGCCTTCGCTGGAGGCCAGCAACTCCACCGCCAGCAGCGAGGTCCAGCCGGCCGCCAGGGCCAGGCGCACGCCGGCCATAAAGGCGGGCAGCGCGGCAGGCAGGATCAGGCGCCGGATCAACAGGTGCGTGGGCAGGCGCAGCACGCGGGCGGCTTCACGCAACTGGGGTTGGGCGTCGCGCACGCCCACCAGGGTATGCAGGGTGACGGGCACCACGATCGCCTTCACCAGCACCACCAGTTTCAGGGTTTCGCCAATGCCGAAGAACACCATGAACAGCGGAATCCAGGCCAGGGTCGGTACCTGCGACAACGCGCTGAACGTCGGAAACACCAGGCGCTCGGCGCGCGCGCTGAAACCCAGCATCGCCCCCAGCAGCGCCCCGGCGCCAATGCCGGCCAGCAACCCCCAGGACAGGCGTTGCAGGCTGATCGCCAGGTGGCTCCACAGCTCGCCGCCGGCCAGTTCCACGGCGCTGCTCCACACCAGGGACGGTGGCGGCAGGATCTGCTCGCTCATCCAGTGATTGCGGCTGGCCAGCCACCACAGCGCAAACAGCGTCACCGGCAGCAACCATGGCAACAGCCGTTCACAGCGCAGCGGCCAACGTGGCGTGGCGCCGGGAGCCGCGAGCGGGAGGCTCAAAAGTGAGATTCGGGCCATGGAGGACCTCCGTTGTCGCCAGGGGCGTTATGTGATTTCGATCTTATAAAAACGTAATCAAGATGATTGAGGGATAAGAAAAACCATTTAAAGCCTCGCCCCCGCACGCATCCAATGCATTCGAAGAATATTTTCGATGCTATCCATGCATAGCCCTCTGGAGCCTGCGTTTCCCTTCGTATAGTCCTAAAAGCTATTAAATTGTGAATTTATAGTATTTAAAGTTTTGACCAGGTTGTGCCTAATTTCTGCTCCCCAGGCGACCCTCGCCCACAAGGAGCTGCGCTTATGAAACTGCCGTTCAAACGTCTGATCACCCTGGTGGCAGGCACCGCATTGGCGGGCCTGGTACAGGCTGCCGATCTCAAGGAAATCCGCATCGCCGTGCCCGACCTCAGCGCAGGCAGCCAGCACAGCGGCGGGGGCATAACGGACGTGCTGCGCGAGCAGCAGATCTTCGAAAAAGCCTTTGCCGATCAAGGCATCAAGATCCAGTGGAATTACTTCAAGGGCGCCGGCCCTGTGATCAACGAAGCCTTCGCCAACGGGCAGGTGGACCTGGCGTACCTGGGCGACCTGGCGGCGATCATCGGCCGCTCCAATGGCCTGGAGACGCGCCTGCTCAGTGCCACCGCGCGGGACATCAAGCAGTACCTCGGCGTGGTGCCGGGTTCTGGCATCAAGACCTTGCAGGACCTCAAGGGCAAGCGCGTCGCGGTGTTCCGTGGCACGGCCAGCCAGTTGTCGTTCGACAGTGCATTGGCCAGCCAGGGCTTGAGTGAGAAGGACCTCAAAGTCATCAGCCTGGACTACAACGCCGCCAATGCCGCGCTGGCCGCCAAGCAGATCGACGCCACTTGGGGCGGTTCGAACCTGACGGCATTGCAAGCCAAGGGGCTGGCTGAAATACCGCTGACCACCAAGGACCTCGGTGGCGCCGGCAGCGTCCAGGCGGTGCTGGTGGGCAGCAAACAGTTTGTCGACGAGCACCCCGACGCCGTCGCCAAGCTGCTCAAGGCCCAGCAGCAGGCGGTGCACTGGTTGACCGATGACAACAACAAGCAAGCCTACATTGCGCTGGTGTCCGGGCTGGCCAGTTACCCGCCGGTGATCCTCACCAATGACTTGAAAGACCAGACCCTCAGCGAGATTTTCCCGTCGACCCTGGACCCGGTGTTCCTGGCTAAATTGCAGGGTTCGGTGGACCTGGCCTCCAAGGAGAAGCTGATTCGCAAGCCGTTCCAGGTGAGTGACTGGGTGGCGCCGAACCTGGCGGCGGCGGGGCTTTGAGTCGGGTGGTGCCTGGGCTATCGCCATCGGGGGCTTGCCCCCGATGAGGCCCGTCAAACCGCCACGCTCACCTCCTGCCTGTCCACCTCCACCAGCGTCTCGATCATCGCCTTCGCCGCCGGCGACAACCGCGAACCAGTGCGGCTGACAATCCCGCAGCGGGCGCTCATGGTCTCCATGTTCTGCGGCAGGTTGCGCCAGTGCAGCAGCTTCAACGTGCCGTGGGCGATGTCTTCGGCGAACGCCTCCTCGGTGCCGACGCCGATGGCATTGGACTGCAGCACGATCTTCACCAGCGCCGGGAAATGTTCGGTCTGGATGCTCGGGGAAAAATCCATGCGCCCGCTCAGGTTCGCCAACAGTTTGCGAATGCCCTGTGAGATCAGCGGCGCCGCCAGCGGGTAGTCGAACATGTCGTTGGTCGACAGGCTGTCCTTGGCCAGCAACGGGTGGCCCGGTCGGCAAAAAAATACCCCGCGCTTGGGGGTCAGCGCGCGGGTCTGGAAATTCGGGTCGGCTTCGAATTGGCGGATGTCGGCGATAAAGAATTCGATCTCTTCACGGCTCAGGGCACGGCTGAGTTTTTCCCAGTTATCCACCTGGAAACTGGTGCGGATTTTCGGGTGGGCGCTGATAAAGCGCGCCACCGCATCCGGCACCAGTTTCACCGCCGGTGCCGGGCCGCAGCCGAAGCGCAGGTCGCCGGCGTCGAGCTTGGTCATGCGCGTCACTTCACTGCTCAGCAAGGCGGCGCCGTGCACCAGGGACAGGGCATGTTGCAGCACCACTTGGCCCTCCGGTGTGGGGCGCAGGTCCTTGTGGCCACGGTCGACCAGCACGCAGCCGAACTCCTGTTCCAGCCCCTGGATGCTGCGGCTGAACGCCGGTTGGGTGATGCCCATGGCGTCTGCCGCACGCACGAAACTGCGGTGTTCGTTGAGGGCGATGAAGTAGCGCAGTTGGCGAAGATCCATATGCTTTCCCTGCATCTTAAAAATAGGTCGAAGGCATTTGCGACCACGGGAGCAGAGGTTTTAAATGCAAGCTCTTATTCCGTCAATGAAGCATTCGTTCATTTGCTAGACCTAAATTGCATATGGATAGAGCGTTGTCGGAAAGCGTCCCCATCAGCAGGCACAAGAGGGTCATCACCATGAGCAACGCCGCATTAGCTGTTCAACCCGTCGCCCAGGCGCTGGATATTCACCCGGTCGCCGGCCGCATCGGCGCCGAGATCCGCGGTATCAGACTGTCCGGCGATCTGGATGCCGCCACGGTCGAAGCCATCCAGCAGGCGCTGGTGCAGTACAAGGTGGTCTTCTTCCGTGAGCAGACTCACCTCGATGACCAGAGCCAGGAAGCCTTTGCCCATCTGCTCGGCGAGCCGATTGCCCACCCGACGGTGCCGGTGCGCGACGGCACGCGCTTCCTCATGGAACTGGACGGCACCCGTGGCCAGCGCGCCAATTCCTGGCACACCGATGTGACCTTCGTCGATGCCTACCCGAAAGCCTCGGTGCTGCGTTCGGTACTGGCGCCCAAGTCCGGTGGCGACACGGTCTGGGCCAACACCTCAAGCGCCTACAACGACCTCAGCGTCGAACTGCGCGCCCTGGCGGATAACTTGTGGGCAGTGCACAGCAACGAATACGACTACGCCGCGCTCAAGCCGGATGTGTCGGCCGAGCGGCTTGAGGCATACCGCAAGGTGTTCACCTCGACGGTGTATGAAACCGAGCACCCGGTGGTGCGCGTGCATCCGGTCAGTGGCGAGAAAACCCTGTTGCTGGGGCACTTCGTCAAGCGCCTGAAAGGTTATTCCCAGGCGGACTCGACCCAGCTGTTCAACCTGCTGCAAAGCCACGTCACCCGCCTGGAAAACACCGTGCGCTGGCGCTGGAACACCGGCGACGTGGCGATCTGGGACAACCGCGCCACCCAGCATTACGCCGTCGACGACTACGGCACCCAGGAACGCATCGTGCGCCGGGTGACGCTCAAGGGCGATGTGCCGGTGGGCGTGCACGGGCAACGCAGCCAGACCACCAAAGGTCTCTGATGTGGGAGGGGGCAAGCCCGCTCACCACAGAGGTACCCGTTTGCTGTGCGACAGCGCTACTTCGAAGAGGTAGTGGGGGCCCCCACGTTCGATGTGTGGTTTACCACACGCCGATCTGCACCACCTTCTCCGCTTCCGGCTCACCGTAACGAAACCGTTGGCCACGCAGATCGATCTCTGCGTGGCTGATGGTGGTGCGTCGCTTCAACCCGCGCAGCCATTCGAACAGATACCCCACGTGGGTTTCGCGCACTTCGGCATAGGCCGGGTCGTTGCCCAGGTCGTGCAGTTCCTGCGGGTCGTTTTCCAGGTCGAACAGCTGTGGGCGGAAGCCGTCGTACGCCAGGTATTTCCAGCGTTCGCTGCGCACCATGGTCATCCGGCAACGGTCGATGGGTTGCGCCAGGCGTTCGCGGGCCGGGGCCTGGAAGGCGTAGTCGTACTCGGCGATGGCGTAGCGGCGCCAGCGGGTTTCCTGGCCGTGCAACAGCGGGATCAGCGAGCGGCCTTCCAGGCGATGCTCGGCCGCTGGCAAACCCAGGGCGTCGAGGAAGGTCGGCAGCGCATCGATGGTTTCCACCAGACGCGCGTCCACCGTGCCACGGCGGGTATCGGCGGCGGCGCGTGGGTCGCGCACGATCAGCGGAATGCCCACCGCAGGTTCCAGCAGAAATTCTTTTTCGCCGAGGAAGTGATCGCCGAGGAAATCGCCGTGGTCGCTGGTGAACACGATCAGGGTGTCGTCCCAACGGCCATTGCCTTGCAGGAAATCGAACAGGCGCCCGAGTTGGTCGTCGACCTGTTTGATCAAGCCCATGTAGGTGGGAATCACCGTGAGCCGTACCTCGTCACGGGAAAAGTTAAGGCTCTCCTGGTGCTGGCGGAACGCCTGGTACACCGGGTGATCGCTGGTCTCCCCTGGCTGGATCGGTGCCTGGATATGCTCGGCGCCATACAGCGCGTGATACGGCGCCGGTGCGATGTAGGGCCAGTGTGGCTTGATATAGGACAGGTGCAGGCACCACGGTTGTTCGGCCTGTTCACGGATAAAGTCGATGGCGCGGTCGGTGGTGTAGACGGTTTCCGAATGTTCCTCGGCCACGCGCGCGGGGCGGCCCGCATTGCGCATGTGCCAACCGCTGAGGACTTCGCCGTTTTCACCGGCTGCCGCATTGGCCCATTCGTGCCACGGGTTGGCGCCGCTGTAGCCCTGCTCGCGCAGGTAATGGGTGTAGGGCGCGGACTCGCGTTTATCCTCGAACAGCGGGCTGTCGGGGTAGATGCCGTCGTGACGCAGGTACGCCTCGAAGCCGACCTCGTTCAACGGCTCGGCCTGCTTGCTGTCAGGGTCGATATTCAGGCGTTGCAAGGCGTCCACATTGGGCGTGGCGTGGGTCTTGCCGACCAGCGCCGTGCGGATGCCGTGGGGGCGCAGGTAGTCGCCGAGGGTCAGTTCTTCCAGGGGCAACGGCACCGCGTTCCACGCCACCTGGTGGCTGCTGACGTAGCGCCCGGTATAGGCCGACATGCGCGAGGGCCCGCAGATGGTGCCTTGGGTATAGGCGCGGTTGAAGCGCACACCGGCGGCGGCCAGGCGATCGATGTTCGGCGTGTGCAAGTGGGCGTGGCCGTAGCACGACAGGTAATCGCGGCGCAGTTGGTCGCACATGATGTACAGCACGTTGCGCACGGGTTGGGGGTGGGACATGGGGCTTCACCAGACGGAGGACAGGTGAGGTTTTTCGCCGTTCGAGTGGGGGGCTGGCAAGTGCATTTGGGGACTGGCTTTGATGCAGTGAATGCATGGCCTAGACCGCAACATTCTCCAGCGTGCACACCTCTTCATCCAACTCATCGACCTGCTTGATCTGCTCGATCATCGCTTCGGCCAGCGGCGACAAGCGATACCCCGCACGGCTGACGATGCCGTAGCGGGTGTAACGCTCCTCCAGATCCTCCGCCAGGCCCTCGATCGTCAAGCACACCAGTTCGCCCCGGGCCATGTGCAGCACATCGCTGTTGGCGCTGACGATGCCGATGGCGTCGGAGCGCAGCACCACGCCCATCAGGCTATAGCCGTTCTCGCATTCGACATTGGGCAGGTAATCGGGCCGGCCGCTGAGGTCGACGATGACCTTGCGCAGGTTGGGCGGGCGGATGGTCACGGCCAGTGGGTAACTCATCAGCTCGGCGGCGCTTACGCTGCCACGCCCGGCCAGTGGGTGGCCGGCGCGGCAGCAGAAATACCAGCGGCGCGGGCGCAGGCGGTGGGTGTGATAGTCCGGGTTGGCTTCGAAGTGGCGGGTGTCGGCGACGAAAAACTCGAACTCTTCACTGAGCAGGCGTTTGCTCAGGCTTTGCCAGTCGTCCACCTGGTACTGCACCCGTGCCTTGGGGTAGCGCCCGATAAAACTGCCGATGGCGCGCGGGATCAGGCCGCCGGCCGGTGCCGGGCCGCAACCGAAGCGCAATTCTCCCGCCTCCAGGCCATTGAACTGGCTGATCTCATTGGCCAACTGCTGCGCACCGCTGACCAGGCGCCGGGCGTGCTCCAGCAATACCTGGCCTTGTTTGGTCGGCGCCAGGTCTTTGCGGCCACGGTCAATCAGCTGGCAACCGGCGCTGTGTTCCAGGGCCTGGATACTGCGACTGAACGCCGATTGCGACAGGTTCACCGTCAACGCGGCGGCGACAAAACTGCGTTGTTCGGCAAGGGCGATGAAGTGACGAAGCTGGCGCAGATCGATATGCATTTTTCACATCAAAAATATCCGGGAAATGCATTGGCTATGCATTAGGTCGACTCCTTATAAAGGCTATCTCTTATGCAGTAAATGTTCGTAAAAACATAAATAAATAACCTAAAGGAATATCTCTCGATGGATATTTCCGGGTTCCGGAGCCGCTTATGAGTCTGTTGAAGTCCTTGCCCCTGGCCATTCTGGTGGCCGGCAGTTCCAGTTGGTCGCCGACCCAGGCCGCCGAAACGCCCGCGCCGGTAAGCAAGGGCGAGAGCGCCGGCGGCGAGTTGGAGACGGTCACCGTCACCGCCCGGCGGCGCACCGAAAGCGCCCAGGCAGTGCCGACGCCCATGAGCGTGATCGGCGGCCAGGCCCTGGAGAGCCAACGGGTGTATCGGATTCAGGATCTGCAGCAACTGGTGCCCAGCGTCAACGTCGCCTATATGCATGCGCGCCAGTCCAGCGTGTCGATCCGCGGGCTTGGCAACAACCCGGCCAGCGACGGCCTGGAAGGCAGCGTAGGGCTGTATATCGACAACGTGTATCTCGGGCGGCCGGGCATGGCGGTGTTCGACCTGATGGACATCGAACAGCTTGAAGTCTTGCGCGGCCCGCAAGGCACCTTGTTCGGCAAAAACACCACCGCCGGGGTGATCAACATCAGCACGCGCGCGCCGAGTTTTACCCCGGAGCGCAGCATCGAAACCTCGCTGGGCGAGGACGGCTACTTCCAGACCAAGGGCACGATTTCCGGCCCGCTCACCGATGACCTGGCGGGGCGTTTCTCGGCGTATCGCACCCGCAGCGACGGCGACATCAAGAACGAATACAACGGCCATGACCTCAACGGCGGCTCGCGCCAGGGCTTTCGCGGGCAACTGCTGTACAAGCCCAGCGAGACCTTCAACCTGCGCTGGATCGGCGATTACAACGAAGAGGATTCCAGCGCCGGCACCCGTGTGCTGTACAGCACCGGGCCGACCATCAACGGCACCAACCTCTACCAGTCGCGGGCCAACGCGGCAGGCGCGACCCTGGTCGATGGCACCCACCGCAAGGTCAACCTGGACAGCGACCAGCACGTCACTGTGTTCCAGGGCGGTACGTCGCTGGAGGCCAACTGGACGTTGCCGAGTGATTTCACCCTGACCTCGGTCAGTTCCTATCGCTTCTGGAATTTCACCCCGCGCAACGACGACGGCCTTAACGTGCCGGCGTCGTATAACGCCGGGGTGTCGGTGGAAGATAAGCAGTGGTCCCAGGAATTCCGGCTGGCTTCACCCACCGGCGGGTTCTTCGATTACGTGCTCGGTGCCTACTACTTCGGTAATTCGCTGGATAACAAATCCTTCAGCTATTACGGGCCGCAGGCCGACATCTGGAACGGCACGCCAGCCGGCGCACTGGCCAACGTCAGCAGCGTCGGCAACGGGCACATTCGCACCGACAGTTTTGCACTGTTTGCCCAGGGCACCTGGCACCTCACCGAGCGCCTGGATTTCACAGCCGGCCTGCGTGGCACCTATGAAGAAAAAAGTGCCTGGGTCACGCGTAACGCTCCCCTTGGCGGTGCGGCGGTCACCGGTGCTGCCGCGACGGCTCGACGCGGGCGCGCGGGGGCGTACGATTCCGGCGACCTCACCCAATACAGCACCAGCCCCTCGGGTTTGCTCAACCTGAGCTACCGCTTTAACGAAAACCTGCTGGGCTACGCGACCTTGTCCCATGGCGAGAAGTCCGGCGGGGTCAACCTGGCGGTAGGCTCGGCACCGACGGCCGGGGCCGACTCACTGCTGATCGGCACCGAGCGCGCCAATAACGTCGAACTGGGTTTCAAAAGCACCCTGTGGGACCGGCGGCTGCAGCTCAATGCCAACCTGTTCTGGACTCAGGTCAACGGCTACCAGACCAATGCCTATGACCAGGACAACCGTGTGCAGTACCTGACCAACGCCGGTTCGGTGCGCTCGCGGGGTGTCGAGGTGGAAAGCACCCTGGTGCCGATCAAGGGCCTGACGCTGAACCTCAACGGCTCGTTCAACGATGTGAGCTACCTGTCTTACAAAGATGCGCCGTGCCCGCCGGAAGTCAGTCTGCGCCCCGGTGCGCCGGCCTCCTGTGACCTGAGTGGGCACCAAGTGGTGGGGGCCTCGAAATGGATCGCCAACGCCAACGGCGAATACAAGTGGAACCTGGATAACGGCTTCGAACCCTACGTCACCGCCAGCTATGCCTTCCGCTCCAAGGCTGTGGGCACCGTGGAGGACTCCGACTATGGACAGATTCCTGCCTACGCCGTGGTCAACCTGTCCACCGGCCTGCGTGGCAACTATGAGCAAGGGCAGTGGGACGTGTCGTTATGGCTGAAAAACGCCTTCGACAAGACCTACTACACCACGCTGTGGACGGGGGGGAACGGCGGCTACGAAGGCCTGCTTGGTACGCCGCGCACGCTAGGAGTGACCGGGCGCTATGACTTCTAGCCCCGTGCGATAGGTGGCCGGGCTGAACACGCGCGTCACCACCAGCATCGCCACCGCCGTGACCGTCAGCACCACCCAGGCGCTGACAAAGTTGCCGGTCAGCCCGCGCAACCAGCCGGTCAGCCACGGCGACACCGCATTGATCAAGAAGCCCACGCCTTGCACAAAGGCCGCCAGTTGCCCGGCCTGGCGTGGGTCGCGATGGTGGTCGAGGGTCAGCAGCAGGCTCAAGGCGAAACACGCGCCCAGGCCGAAGCCGCACAGCGCCACCCAGAGGTGCGGATATTCCTGCGGCGCGACGATCAGGCCGAGGTAACCCACGGTCTGGGCCAGCAGGGCGATGCCCAGCAGCGGCCGACGGTCGATACCGCGCTGCGCCAGCACCGGCATCAACAGCGCGGCGAGCACCTGGAAGATGGTCATGAACGCCAGCAGCGAACCGCTGGGCAACACCCCCCAGCCCAGTTGCTGATAGTAGGCCGGCAGCCACGCCACCAGGCTCATGTAGCCGCAATTGACCAGGCCGAAATACAGCGCCAGCAACCAGGCGCGACGATTGCGCAGGTCCTTGAAGGCCGGCACCACCTGTGGATTTCTGGCCGCGCCCAGGGGCAGCCAGGCCCATAGCAGCAAGGCGCCCAGCGCCGGCAGCAGCCACACCCCCAACCCCGCCTGCCATTCCTGGAAATGCGTGGCCACCAGCGGGCTGAGCAGCGCTGCCAGCCCTCCGCCGGCCATCAGCGAGGCCGAGTACACACCCATCGCCACCGGCACGCGATGACGGAATTCGCGCTTGATCATCGCCGGCACCAAGGCCTGGATCAGCGCCACCCCCGCACCGCCGAGCAACGCCGTGACCAGCAGCGCCGAGGCCTGGCCCATCAGCCAGCGTGCCAGGCACGCCAGCAGGATCATCATCAGGCCCAGGGCGATGCCGCGCCGTTCGCCAAGGCGGGCTTCCACGCGCACGCCCACCAGCGCCACCAGCCCCATGCACACCACCGGCAGGCTGGTCAGCAGGGCGCTGCTCTGGAAACTCAGGCCGGTGGCCTGGCGGATCTCGCCGAGCAACGGGCTGATGGAACTGAGGATTGGCCGCAGGTTCAGGCCGAGCACCACCAGCAGGCCCCAGCCGGCGAGGGATTTGTTCAGGGTCATGCAACGCTCTTGCAGTCGGCAAATGAGGCGTGAGTATGGCCAGCACCCAAGGTATTCTGAAATTAAATATAACCATGCCAACCAGTGGCAAAGAGAATGGTGACGCTGATGTTCGATCCCGTGTTGTTGCGCAGCTTTGTCGCCGTGGTGGACTGCGGCAACTTCACCCGTGCCGCCGAGCGCCTGCACTTGACCCAATCCACCGTGAGCCAGCAGATCCGCCGCCTGGAAGACGCGGTGGCGTGCCAGCTGCTGGACCGCGACCAGCGCCGCGTGGTCGCCACCGCCGAGGGCGAACGCTTGCTGGCCTATGCGCGGCGCATCCTCGCGTTGCATGAAGAAGCCACCGATGTGTTGATCAACCAACAGAGCGACGGCGTACTGCGCCTGGGTGTGCCGGAAGACTTTGCCGCCGAGCGCCTGATGCCGTTGCTGTCGGCATTTGTGCTGGCCTATCCACGGGTGCGCCTGGAGGTCACCAGCGGCCTGGGCCCCGAGTTGCAGCGCCAATACCGCAGTGGTGAATTCGACGTGTTGCTGGTCAAGCAGATGGGTAGCAGCGATGACTGCCTGGCGTCGTGGCCCGAGCCGCTGTGTTGGGTCGACAGCCGCAGCACGCCGTGCCTGGGGCGCGACCCTCTGCCGTTGGTGGCATTCCCGGTGGGCGGCCTGTACCGCAATGAAATGCTGCACCACCTGGAAGTGGGCGGCTGGCGCTGGCGCATCGGTTATTCCAGCGCCAGCCTGGCCAGCGTGTGTTCGGCGGTGGCGGCGGGGTTGGGTGTGAGTCTGTTGCCGCGACGGGTCGTGCAGCCAGGGCATGTGGAACTGGGGCCGGACAGCGGTTTGCCCGTGGTGCAAGGCGTGCGCCTGGCGTTGTATGCCCGTCATGGCCTGAGTGCCGCGGGGCAGTGCTTGCAGGCTGAGCTGTTCGATTTGTGTGCAAACAGCCCCGTTGAGCCATGCCTTAAGTGAATATTTTGTATGCCTGAAAAGCATCAAAAAAAACCACCTCGGCGCCAGGCCACGTGGGCCGGGGCTTTGGTGTTTGCAGAGCATTCGTTTATTCAAATTTGATCTATCTATAACTTCAAAGATTACTTTAAGAGATAAGCGTCTGGCCCCGATGATTCAGCCCTCGACGGCCTTCCACGCAGGCCCGTCGGTTTTTTGTTTCGAAACCGTAGGGAGTCAATCAATGGGCAATGTCCAGACCGCCGCCAGTGCACCCGAGGCGCAATGGCGCCAGGCACCGAGTGGTGAGTTGGTCGACCTTGGCCGGCCGCACCGCGCGCCGTTGGGGCAATTGCGAACGCAGCAAACCCCGAAGCGCTTCTCCAGCCGCCGCGAGGGGATCCTGCTCGGTTTGTTGGTACTGGCCCTGCACGGTGCAGTGATTTATTGGGTCAGCCAGAAACCCACCCCGGTGCTGCCGATTGTGCCGCCGGAGATTCCGCCGATGACCATCGAATTTTCCCAGCCGGCACCGCCCGTGGTGGAACCGCCACCGCCTGTGCCGCCACCACCGCCACCGCCTGTTGTCGAGCCACCGCCGCCGGTGGTGGATGAGTTGGCCGCCAAGCCGGCGCCGCCCAAGCCGATTCCAAAACCCAAGCCCAAGCCGGTGCCAAAGCCTGAGCCCAAGCCCGCACCGAAACCGGTTGAGCAGGCGCCCACGCCACCGCAACCGGCGCCACCGGCCCCCGCGCCCGCTCCGCCCGCGCCAGCCCCGGTGACACCGGCTTCGGCCAACGCCGCGTACCTCAAGAACCCGGCGCCGGAGTACCCGTCACTGGCGCAGCGTCGCGGTTGGGAAGGCACGGTGTTGTTGCGGGTGCATGTATTGGCCAGCGGCAAGCCGGGCGAGATCCAGGTCCAGAAAAGCAGCGGTCGCCAGCAACTCGACGACGCCGCACTGACCGCCGTGAAGCGGTGGAGCTTCGTGCCGGCCAAGCAGGGCGATGTGGCCCAGGACGGCTGGGTCAGCGTACCGATCGACTTCAAGATTCACTAACTATTGCGCTGCGGTGTGCAGCACACGCCGCGACTTGTACAGAGGGAAAACATCATGGCATTAGCATCTCCACTTGAATCCATCGAAAGCGCGGTGATCTGGCTGCTGGTGGTCTTTTCGGTCGCCACCTGGGGCCTGGCCCTGCTCAAGGGCGTGCAGTTCGGTCGCCTTAAAGCGCAGGATCGCAAGTTCCACAAACAGTTCTGGGCGGCGTCGAGCCTCGACTCGGCCGCCGAGTTGGCCGAAACCCAGCCCGGCGCCGCTGCTCGTGTGGCCCAGGCCGGTTACGCCGCGATCCAGGTCGGGGAAGCGCCGCATGCGGCCGACCTGAGCCAGGCGATCAACCACCAGGACCGCCTCGAGCGTGCCCTGCGCCAACAGATCGTACGTGAGCGCCGCTCCCTGGAAACCGGCCTGGCCGTGGTCGCCAGTATCGGCAGCACCTCGCCGTTTATCGGCCTGTTCGGCACCGTGTGGGGGATCATGGAAGCGCTCAAGGGCATCAGTGCCGCCGGCTCCGCCAGCCTTGAAACCGTGGCCGGCCCCATCGGTGCCGCCCTGGTTGCCACGGGCGTGGGGATCGCCGTCGCGGTGCCGGCGGTGCTGGTCTACAACTACTTCCTGCGTCGCCTGAAGCTCACTGCGGCGGACCTGGATGACTTTGCCCACGACTTCTACAGCCTGGCGCAGAAAAACTCCTTCCGTGTGCTGCTGCACCCGGCCCTGACTAAACATGCGCCGGGCAACCCGCAAAAAGTGAAGGAGGCGTCCTGAAATGGCCTTCTCCACGCAAGACAGTGATGAGGTACTGAGCGAGATCAACGTCACGCCGCTGGTAGACGTGATGCTGGTGCTGCTGGTGGTGTTTATCGTCACCGCGCCGCTGTTGACCAATGCGATCCCGATCAACCTGCCCAAGACCGAGGCCGTAGCCCCGGTGGAGCAGAAGGACCCGCTGGTGGTGAGCATCGACGGCGCCGGCAAACTGTTTATCAACAAGGACGAAATCCAGCCGGACCTGCTGGAATTCAACCTGCAGGCGGCCAAGGCCAAGGACCCCGATGTGCGGGTGCAACTGCAGGCTGACGATGGTGTGAACTACGGCGAAGTGGCGCGAGCCATGGCGTCTATCGAGCGCGCGGGGATTACCAAACTGTCGGTGATTACCGCACGTTAGTTGCAAAAGCCTCGACAATTTTTTGGCCGTTTCCTTGGCAGGGTGCGGCCTTTTTTTTGCCTCCGTTTCAGTAACATCACACGATCAAAGTGCGCCAACCCCAGCGATTTGCGGATACCGGATTTCAACTTCTTGCTGAAACTTTCTAGCGCTCTCTTTGAGCCAGTCAATCAACCGAGCGATATCAGGTTCCGACTGCCGCCCATTCCTACAAATAACGTAGTACGCCGCCGGCGACATCATCAGCGGGCCGCCTAGTGTGACTAATGCACCTTCTTCCAACTGGTCATACACCAACGCTGTCCTGGCCAGCGCAATCCCGCCACCCTTCACTGCCAGACTGATTGCCAGGCTTGAGTCCGGAAAGCGCGGCCCATGGTGATAAGGCGCAGCTACCAGGCCCTGGAACGCAAACCAGCTTTCCCACCCTGGACACACTTGATCGTCCACACGGTGAATGAGTGGATACCGCGCGATATCCGTCAGCGAAATATCGCCATTCATGCGTTGAAACTCCGGTGAGCAAACCGGGAACACGGCATCGCGCATCAGAAGCTCGGCATGATGATCCGGGTAGTCGCCGTACCCCATCACAATCGCAACATCGAATTGATGGGCACCGAGATTGGCGCTATTCATATCCGCACTGGTCAATACCAGGTCGAGATTGAATGAAGCGTCGGTGTGGGAACCATGCATTCTGGGGATTAGCCAGGTCGAACACAGGGACGAAGTGCACGAAAGATAAAGGGGCTGAGATTTGCGCGGATTCAGCGAGTGCAACACCGTCTCAAGGGTTTTGAAAAAATCATCGGTCACCGGCAACAAAGCCTGCCCGGCGGTTGTGAGGTTGACGCCCCGCGAATGGCGCTCGAACAACTGAACGCCCCACCACTCTTCCAGACCTGCGATCTGATGACTGATGGCACTGGCGGTGAGGCTCAACTCTGATGCTGCGCGGGCGAAACTGCCTGTTCGTGCAGCACTGACAAAGGCTTGCAGCATGGGTGTAGGTGGCGGACGTTGGCCCATCAGGTGCTCACTTTGATCAGGATGATCCCGCAAACAATGACGAACGCCGAAAGCATCCGCCGCCAGCCGAACCGCTCGTGAAAAAACAGCGCGGCAATAATGGCGCCGATAATAACACTGGTTTCCCGCAACGCTGAGACCTTGGCCACCGCATCCAGCGACAGCGCGAACAGCACCAGGCCGTAGGAAGTGAGGTAAAAAACGCCGCCCATTACGCCGACTTTCCAATGGTTGCGAATGGCCTCTGCGAATTCCAGACGTTTCTTGAAAAACGCCAGCGCCGGAATCGGAATGCTCTGGAATACCGTCAGATAGATGATGTATTGCAGCACCGTCTCACTGGCTCTGACACCTTTGGCATCCACCACTGTGTAGGACGCGATGAAAGCACCTGCGCACACCGCCATCAGAATTGGTTTGAACATACGCGCGGACATCCTGCGCACGAATGTCAGGCTGATAATGCCTACGCAAATCAGCAACACCCCCGCCATGGCATGAAACGATAGCTGCTCGTGCAGCAGGAAATAGGAAAACAGCGCGACTAAAACCGGTGGCACCCCGCGCATGACCGGGTAGACCTGCCCAAAGTCGCCGGTTTCATACGCTTTGATCAGAAACAATCGATAGGCCGTGTTGAGCACCACGGAAACCAGCACGTAGCCCCACACCTGCAGGCTTGGCGTATTCACCTGCGGCAGCGCCGCCAGGCAGATCAGCAACGCCGTACCATCGACCATGGCCAAGGTCATGAAGCGACTGCTCCCCGCCCGGACGACCGCGTTCCAGGTGGCGTGCATGAAGGCGGAGATCAAAACAAGGGTGATCGCGATGTTGGAGTTGTCCATGGGGCTCGGCTTGTGATGGGAATATGAAGTTGTGCCTTATGGCCAGCGAGGGATCATCGTTTGCGCAACCACATTCGTAACATGTATCGATTGAGATCTTTCAAAGAGACTGCGTCATCAATCTCTAAGCGCGGAGCGCTCTTATCGATGAAATGCGTTCGGGTATGGAGAAACTTGTTGTCAGCTGAAATAAGAACCTGCCCTGGGTTCAAGCAGCACTCGATGTTGAACTGAAGATTGATCAAGGACTGTATCTAGAAAATCCAATGCATGTATTTGCGCCAGGGTTAATGGCGCTCCCGCTTTGATGTGGGCCGATTCGATATAGACGCGGAAGTACCTAATTAAAGGGATGCCCTCATTTGAAAAGCTCAAGATTGGCGCTTTGAATAATTGTTCTTCCTCCGCCATACCTCGATTTTCAAAATAGAAATCGCACTTAAGTTCTTCCAGTACCTCAGGGAATGCCATTAATTCAGCGTATACCGCACTTGCGTCTATCAGAATACTTTCGCCGCCGAGTAAGGCTTTCTGGCCACAAGCCAGAATCAAATAATCGATAGGGAGCGGATCGCTTACGCCATCGTTATGGACATATGCGCCCTGACGGGTCTGATGATATCTCGCACCTTCTTCAATGCTTTTACCTCCCCGGTCATACACCTCAATAACCCTATGGCCAAGATGGTTCTGCACCATTGGTGCTCCCAGCAAAGAGCCGAACGTCCATATCAAAGATTTGAAGCCTGCAAGATCATCGACTTTAAATCCATCTAGGATAAGGACGTGTTTTTCGTGATCAACGATTTTTCGTATATTGCGCAGTTCTGCGCTGAGGGTCTGCGAGTGATGGGGGGCGATGTAAGCAGGCTTTGCATCGAATCGATTAGTTTGATCATCCGGTTCGGAGCTGGCTTTTGCGCTCAGTAGTTCGTTGAATGCGGTTTTAGAAAGCCTGACTTTAGAAATTTCGTGGTGGAAAGTACTTATATTTATATTCATTGCGAGCTTTACGGGGTTGGTTGGAGTCAATATTTAACTAACCTCACCACTCTCCGGAAAAGCGAAAAGTCGTCAGCGGAGCCATAAAAAACCGTCATGGAAGATATGTCCTACAAGAAAGTTCATCAGGTGATCGATGCTGGCATTTCGTCATGATTTGTAAAGGGCCGGCAAGCCGTGTCCCTTTAAATTGCAGGACGTTTCCGAGACAATCCCCGCCGCCTTGTGACTGTTGAATGGATGGCTAGTCTTCGGCCCGTCGCTGGTTTTCAGCGATCGGGTTTAGCAGCCTGAGTTCAATAGGCACACGGTTCACATCCGCGTTTATGGTGGCTGTGCGTGGGGCACCCTCGGGTGCGCTGGTGTTCCTATTGGCCAGTCTGCTAACCCGCGTACAGCTGCCACCTATCGTTTAGCCGCGTTAGTGGTCGCTCCCGTGTTCAATAGGAGTTACACCATGACCAAAGCACTTCCCGACCCACCCGTTGACTGCCTTGTCGCCAACGAAAACCTCAGTTTCGAAGACGCCCAACTTTATATCGCTCACCTGATCCACAGCGCATCGGCCACCGTGGGACTGTTGTGAGCACCTGCAGCCGCACGACCGCGCGAAAGTCCATGCGGTGTGGCATTTGCTGGAAACGGCCAAGACCGTGGTGGATCGCACCATCGACTGCATGCCTCGTACCAATCACGTCATCTAAAACCACTGCAAATTGAATGTGAAATCGAGTCAATGTGGGAGGGGGCTTGCCCCCGATAGCGGTCCGTCAGCTAAAAATAGGTGGCTGACCCATCGCCATCGGGGGCAAGCCCCTCCCACATTTTGATCTCATGCGGGTTTGAGTTTTTGGTTATTAATAAATAGCTTCTTATTCCTTAACGAATATAACCCTCGTCCCTATACTGTCCTACAACGTTAAACGCTGCAGGAGGGCACACCCATGCACAGCGAGTCGATTCGTTATCTGATCGTGCCGGGCTGGCAAGGATCGCCAGAAGATCATTGGCAAAGTCACTGGCAGAACAGCCTGCCCAACAGCGCACGCGTGGAGCAGGCCGATTGGCTCACACCGCGCCGTGAAGATTGGGTCGCCGCGCTGGCCGAGGCGATCGCCGCCGACAGCACGCCGGTGATCCTGATCGCCCATAGCCTGGGCTGCATCACCGTGGCCCATTGGGCGGCCACTGCCCCGGTGCAGTTCCTGCGGCAGGTGCGCGGTGCCTTGCTGGTGGCTCCGGCGGACGTTGAACGGCCAGCCTGCTCGCCGGCCCTGCGCAACTTTGCGCCGATCCCGACCGACCTGCTGCCGTTTCCCAGCCAGGTGGTCAGTTCCGATAACGACAGCGCCGTCAGCGCCCCCCGGGCCCTGGAGCTGGCGCGTAATTGGGGCGCCGAAGCCGGCATCCTGTCGGGGGCCGGGCATATCAATGTGAAGTCCGGTCACCAGCGCTGGGAGCAGGGGTTCGCCTACCTGTATCGCCTGCAAAGCCGCCTCGAGCATCACGCCCGGCGCACCGCCTGATATTTTTTCAACGCCCCGTCCCTGAGTGGATTTGGGGCGGGAGCCTGCCATGAGTCTGCATGAAACCTTCGGTCAGCCGCTGCTGACCTTCCCCGACGCCGAAAAAAGCCCGCTGAGCATCCGCGCCAAGGCGCTGGTGTTTGTCGACCCGCGCTCGCGCAAGCTGCGCGAAGACCTGGAAAACCTGGCCCCGCGCGCCTTGCCCGTATTGATTCGAGGCGAGACCGGCAGTGGTAAAGAATTGCTGGCGCGGCATATTCACCGGGGCAGCGACCGCTCCGGTTTGTTTGTCTCGGTCAATTGCGGCGCCATCAGCCCAACCTACGCCGACGCCGAGTTGTTTGGCTATGCCGCCGGCGCCCACAGCGGCGCGGCCAGCAGCCGGGCCGGGTGGTTTGGCTCGGCCAATGGCGGCACGTTGTATCTGGATGAGATCGGCGACTTGCCGCTGCCGATCCAGGTGAAACTGCTGGCGGCCCTGGAAAACCATGAAGTCACCCGCGTGGGCGCCCACCAGCCGAGTCCGGTGGACGTGCGCCTGGTGGCCGCCACCAGCATCGACCTGGCCCAGGCCGTGGCCGCCGGCAAGTTTCATGAGAGGCTGTTCCATTACCTGAGCGAAGGCCAGCTGGACTTGCCGGCATTGCGTGAGCGGGTGGGCGATATCCTGTCGTTGGCCGAGTACTTCCTCGGCATCTACAGCCAGCGCCTGGACCTGCCGGTGCCGCTGATCAGCGATGCGGCCCAGCGCGTCCTCGAACACCACAGCTGGCCGGGTAATACCCGCGAGCTGGAGAACGTCATCCACTTCGCCTTGCTGGTGAGCAGCGGCGACGAAATTCTGCCCGAACACCTGAACCTGCCGGTGGCGGGGTCGCCCTTGGAGCAAGTGCAGCGCATCTTCGCCAATGCCAGCCCGGCTGAGCGGGAAACCTTGCGCAGCTTTCTAAGCGAACAAGCCGCTACATGAGCAAAATGGAATATCAACGTGAATAAAAGATATTGTTCGGGAATAAAAAATCTAGGTATTGTCCATTCCACGCCGCGATAGCACTTCGCTGGCACACCACCTAAAAAACGGTCGTCAGAGACGCCCCGGATTTCCGATAAGGACACTGCATGAAAAAGGTTCTGTTGTTTACCGCATTGGCGGCTGCCCTGACTGCAAGCTTCGCCCAGGCCAACGAGAAACTGGTGGTGGCCGCCACCCCGATCCCGCACGCCGAGATCCTTGAGCTGGTCAAGCCGACCCTCGCCAAAGAAGGCGTGGACCTGGAAATCAAAGTCTTCACCGACTACGTACAGCCAAACGTACAGGTTGCCGAGAAGCGCCTGGACGCCAACTACTTCCAGACCCTGCCGTACCTGGAAAACTTCAACAAGGGCAAGGGCACCAACCTGGTCACCGTGGTTGGCGTGCACGTTGAACCCTTCGGCGGTTACTCGAAAAAGATCAAGAATATTTCCGAGCTCAAGGATGGCGCCACCGTGGCTATCCCGAACGAAGGCTCCAACAGCGGCCGCGCCCTGTTGCTGCTGCAGAAAGCCGGTGTGATCACCCTGAAAGACCCGACCAACGCCCTGGCCACGCCGAAAGACATCGCCAGCAACCCGAAGAACCTGAAGTTCAAAGAGCTGGAATCGGCCCTGCTGCCACGGGTGCTGGACCAGGTTGACCTGGACTTGATCAACACCAACTACGCCCTGGAAGCTGGCTTGAACCCAGCCAAGGACGCGCTGATCATCGAAGATGCCAAGTCGCCGTACGTGAACTTCCTGGTGGCGCGCCCGGACAACAAGGACAGCGACGCTATCCAGAAGCTGTCCAAGGCCCTGACCAGCCCGGAAGTCAAAGCCTTCATCGAGAAGAAGTACAACGGCGCAGTCGTGCCCGCGTTCTGATGTAAGCCAAAACCCCCTTCAAGGTTTCAACGCCGACGGCTACTACAGCGTCGGCGTTTTTTATGCCTGGAATTTGGAATGCAATAAAAATGTGGGAGGGGGCTTGCCCCCTCCCACATTTGATCTTCATCTCACAGTGGATTTTCAGCGTGTCAGAGCGCGCGGCTATTGATCGCCCTGCGCAACGCCACCAACCATTTCACCAGCTCCTGCGGATCAATCGGTTTCGCTTTGTTCATTGTTCATTCCCTCGAAACACAGACTCCCCAACCATAGTCGTCACCTGGAAAACCTGCGAATCCGTCGGTTATCTTTTTGGGTGATATCAATATGCTATTTCGGTATTTAAATTTTACTTTTTATACCTTTAAAGTTCGCGCTACCCGGCGTTACCCACGCCGGATCGGACGGCGCTCGCCGCATTACCCCTGCGGCGTCATGGACTCACAATGACCTTCGATTTCGCTTTTATCCTCAGCACCCTGCCGGCGTTTTTGAACGCCGTGGGCGTCACGCTGCAAGTGGGCCTGATCGCCATTGCCACCTCGTTGCTGGTGGCGCTGATCAACGCTGCACTGCTGGTGTTTCGCACGCCGTACCTGTCGCGCCTGGTGGCGCTCTATGTGGAACTGGCGCGCAATACACCGCTGCTGATCCAGCTGTTCTTCGTGTACTTCGCCTTGCCGGCCCTGGGTTTGAATATCTCCGGGTTCTGGGCGGCGATCATCACCATGACGTTCCTCGGCGGTGCCTACCTCACCGAAGTGCTGCGCGCCGGTGTGGAAGCGGTGCCGCTGGCGCAGATCGAGTCGGGCAAGTCCATCGGCCTGTCGGACTGGCAACTGCTGCGCCATGTGATCCTGCCCCAGGCCGGCATCCTCAGCCTGCCGGCGTTGTTCGCCAATTTCATTTTCCTGCTCAAGGAGACCACCGTGGTCTCTGCCGTGGCGGTGCCGGAGATTCTCTACACCACCAAGAGCTACATCGCCCTCTACTACAAGACCTACGAAATGCTCGCCGTGCTGACGCTGATTTGCGTGCTGCTGTTCTTGCCGCTGTCGCTGCTGCTCAGCCGACTGGAAAGGAGGCTCCAGAATGGCCAGTTCGGGTCTTGAGTTGTTGTGGGTGTCGTTGCCGCAATTGGGCAAGGGCGCTGCGCAGACCCTGTCGATTTCGTTGTTGAGCATCGCCTTCAGTACGGTCGGCGGCGTGTTGTATGGCGTGCTGCGCACCTTGAACAACAGGCTGGTCAACGCGGTGCTGCGGGTTTACCTGGAGCTGTTCCGGGCGATTCCGGTGCTGGTGTGGTTGTATCTGCTGTTCTTTGGCCTGCCGATCTTCTTTGGCCTGAGCATCCCCAGCTTCTGGTGCGCGGTGCTGGTGTTGTCGCTGTGGGGCGCCAGCGAAGTGGGCGAAGTGGTACGCGGCGCGTTGCATTCGCTGCCCCGCGGCCAGCGCGAAGCCGGCCTGTCGATTGGCTTGTCCGACCCGCAGTTGTACGGCTACGTGTTGCTGCCCCAGGCCCTCAAGCGCATGACGCCGCCGACCATCAACGTCTACACGCGCATCATCAAGACCAGTTCCCTGGCGGTGCTGATCGGCGTGGTGGACGTGATCAAGGTCGGCCAGCAAATCATCGAGCGCACCTATGAGTCGGTGTTGATCTACGGCGCGCTGTTCCTGTTTTTCTTCTTTATCTGCTACCCGTTGTCGGCCGCCTCCAAGGTGCTGGAACGGCGCTGGGCCCAAGCATGAGCGCATTGATCGAGTTCCAGGGTTTCAACAAATTCTTCGGCGACCAGCAGGTGCTCAAGGGCATCGACCTGAGTGTGCAAAGCGGCGAAGTGGTGGTGATCCTCGGCCCCAGCGGCTGCGGCAAAAGCACCTTGCTGCGCTGCCTCAACGGCCTGGAAGTGGCCCATAGCGGCAGCCTGCGGTTTGCCGGCAAGGAGTTGTTGGATAAAACCACCGACTGGCGCCAGGTGCGCCAGGACGTGGGCATGGTGTTCCAGAGTTACCACCTGTTCCCGCATATGAGCGTGCTCGACAACATCCTGCTCGGCCCGCTGAAAGTGCAAAAGCGCGAGCCGCGCGAAGCCCGCGCGCAGGCCGAGAAGCTGCTGGCCCGCGTAGGCCTGGCGGAAAAGCGCGACGCCTTCCCGCGCCAGCTCTCCGGCGGCCAGCAGCAACGCATCGCCATCGTCCGCTCGCTGTGCATGAACCCTCAGGTCATGCTGTTTGACGAAGTCACTGCCGCCCTCGACCCGGAGATGGTCAAGGAAGTGCTGGAGGTGATCCAGGGCCTGGCCCGCGATGGCATGACCCTGCTGATCGTCACCCACGAAATGGCCTTCGCCCGCGCCGTCGCCGACCGCGTGGTGTTTATGGAGGCCGGTCGCATCCTCGAACACAACACCCCCGAAGAATTCTTTACGAACCCGCAAACCGCACGCGCGCAGCAGTTCCTGGAGAAGTTCTCCTTTGTCTCAACACTGCCCAAGAAAACCAAGGAACTGGAGCTGCTATGAAAAAGTTACTGCTGCCACTGTTGGCCGTCGCCTTACTGGCCGGCTGCGATAAAAAGGCCGAAGAGCCTGCTAAACCTGCTGCCGCCGTCAGCTACCTCGACAAGATCAAGGCGCGGGACAAGCTGATCGTCGGCGTATTCACCGACAAGCCACCGTTTGGCTTCGTCAACGAAGCGGGCCGCTATGTCGGTTTCGATACCGACATCGGCCGCCAATTCGCCAAGGACCTGTTGGGCGATGAGAACAAAGTCGAATTCGTCGCCGTCGAGCCGGCCAGCCGTATTCCGTTCCTGCAAAGCGACAAGGTCGACCTGATCCTCGCCAACATGACCGTGACGCCCGAGCGCAAGGAAGCAGTGGACTTCACCAACCCCAACCTGAAAGTCGCGGTGCAGGCGTTGGTGCCCCAGGACAGCGCGGTCAAAAGCCTGGATGACCTGGCCACCCGCACCACCATCGTCACCACCGGCACCACTGCCGATATCTGGCTGACCAAGAACCACCCGGACTGGAAACTGCTGAAGTTCGAGAAAAACTCCGAGTCGCTGCAAGCGCTGTCGGCCGGGCGTGGCGATGCTTATGCGCAAGACAACCTGGTGCTGTTCAGCTGGGCCAAGCAGAACCCGGGCTACCGCGTGCTGGAACAGAAGCTCGGTGACGAAGCGCCCATCGCCCCGGCGGTGAAGAAGGGCAATATCGAACTGCGCGACTGGGTGAATGCCGAGTTGGCGAAGCTGGGTGAGGAGAAATTCCTGCTCAAGCTCTACGACCAATATGTGCGCAAGGAGCTGAGCGATGACACCAAGCCTGAGAGTGTGATCGTTGAAGGCGGGAAGTGGCAGGGCTAGTTCTGCGCTGACTGTTATGCCGCTATCGGGAGCAAGCTCCCTCCCACATTTGAATGTATTCACACGTCACATGTGCGAGAGGACTTGCCCCCGATGAGGCCGATGAACTCACCTCAATACGCCTTCCCCATGCAGATAAGGAACCCTGAACTAAGCTCACAGTCGCATACACACTGGCACATCGCATCGCGCACAAGGAGTCTGCATGGGCGGTCGTATTTCCATCTGTATCGTCGGTCTGGGTTTAGTGGTGTTGCTGAGCGCGTGTGGCCAGGAAAAAGCTGAGCCCAAGGCCCATTCGCGGGTTTTTGTTCAAACCGTACAACCCGCCGATTTCGCCGCGGCCGTCACGCTGACCGGAGATATCCAGGCCCGCGTGCAAACCGATTTGTCCTTCCGGGTCGGCGGCAAGATCATCCAGCGCATGGTGGATGTGGGCGATCGCGTTAAAGCCAGGCAGGTGCTGGCCAGGCTCGACCCCAAGGATCTACAGACCAACGTCGACTCCGCCCAGGCCCAGGTCGTGGCCGAGCAGGCGCGGGTCAAGCAAACCGCCGCCGCGTTTGTGCGCCAGGAAAAGCTCCTGCCCAAGGGCTACACCAGCCGCAGCGAATACGATTCCGCCCAGGCCGCGCTGCGCAGCAGCCAAAGTGCCCTGGCCGCCGCGCAGGCACAGTTGGCCAACGCCCGTGAACAACTCGGCTATACCGCGCTGATCGCGGATGCGCCGGGGGTGATCACCGCGCGCCAGGCCGAAGTCGGTCAGGTGGTGCAGGCCACCGTGCCGATTTTCAGCCTGGCCAGCGATGGCGAGCGCGATGCGGTGTTCAACGTCTATGAGTCACTGCTGGTTGAGCCGCCACCGGATGCGCCGATCACCGTCAGCCTGCTGGATAACCCGAGCATCAAGGCCGTGGGTAAAGTGCGTGAAGTCACACCTGCTGTGGCCGCCAATACCGGCACGGTGCAAGTGAAGATCGCCCTGCAATCGTTACCCGAAGGCATGCGGCTTGGTTCGGTGGTCAGTGCCACCGCCAATGGCCCGGCCAAGGCGAGTATCGAGCTGCCCTGGTCGGCGTTGACCAAAGACCTCAGCGAGCCCGCCGTATGGCTGGTGGACGGCGAGGGCAAGGCGCAACTGCACAAGGTCACGGTGGCGCGTTACCTCACCGGCAAAGTGATTATTGGCGACGGCCTCAAGGGCGGCGAAAAAGTCGTGGTGGCCGGTGGGCAATTGCTGCACCCCGGCATGCTGGTCGAGATTGCCCAGCCAGGAGCCCAGCCATGAAGCGCCTGACGGTTGTACTCGCCGCCAGCCTGTTGCTGATGGCCTGCTCCAAGGAAGAACCGGCGCCCGAGCCCGTGCGCCCGGTGCTGTCCATGGAGGTGAAGTCCGAGGACCAGGAAACCCTCGGCCGTTTCGCCGGCACCATCCAGGCGCGCTATGAAAGCAATCTGGGCTTTCGCGTCCCCGGTCGCATCGCCCGGCGTGCCGTGGATGTGGGCGCCGAAGTGGACAAGGGCGCCTTGCTCGCGGTGCTCGACCCTACCGACCAACAGAACCAATTGCGCGCCGCCCAGGGCGATTTGGCACGGGTGCAGGCCCAGTTCATCAACGCCCAGGCCAATGCCCGTCGCCAGCAGGAGCTGTTCAACCGTGGCGTCGGCGCCCAGGCCCAACTGGACGTGGCCCAGACCGACCTGAAGACCACCCAGGCCTCCCTCGACCAGGCCCAGGCGTCGGTCAACCAGGCCAGGGACCAGCTCAACTACGCCGAGCTGCGCACCGACCACGCCGGCATCGTCACCGCCTGGAATGCCGAGGCCGGCCAGGTGGTCAGCGCCGGTCAGCAAGTGGTGACCCTGGCGCGCCCGGACATCAAGGAGGCGGTCATCGACCTGCCCGCCGGCCTCGCCGAGCGCCTGCCGGCGGATGTGGTATTCCTCGTCGCCGGGCAACTCGACCCCAGCGTCCACACCACCGCCACCGTGCGCGAGATCGAACCCCAGGCCCAAAGCGCCACGCGCACCCGTCGCGCGCGCCTGACCCTGGCCGAAACGCCGCCCGCGTTCCGTCTTGGTACGGCGATCAGCGTGACCTTGAGTTCGGCCATCGCCCCACGCATCGAATTGCCCCTGAGCGCCTTGCAGGAAGTCGACGGCAAGACCCGCATCTGGATCCTCGATACCCAAAGCCAGACCGTGCAACCGCGCGATATCACGGTGCTTAGCCGTGACGCTGACAGCGCCTTGCTCAACGGCGGCGTCAAACCCGGCGAGCGTATTGTTACCGCCGGCGTGAACAGCCTGAAGCCCGGGCAGAAAGTCAAAATCGACGAGGACAGCCCGCGATGAAAGGCAGCTTCAACTTATCCGACTGGGCCCTCAAGCATCAGTCCTTCGTCTGGTACCTGATGTTCGTCGCGCTGCTGATGGGCGTGTTCTCCTACATGAACCTGGGCCGCGAGGAAGACCCCTCGTTCACCATCAAGACCATGGTGATCCAGACCCGCTGGCCGGGCGCGACCCAGGAAGAAACCCTCAAGCAGGTCACCGACCGCATCGAGAAAAAGCTCGAGGAACTCGACTCCCTCGACTATGTGAAAAGCTACACGCGACCGGGTGAATCCACGGTGTTCGTGTTCCTCAAGGACACCACCGGCGCCAAGGCGATTCCGGAGATCTGGTACCAGGTCCGCAAGAAGATCGACGACATTCGCGGCACCTTCCCCCAGGGCTTGCAGGGACCGTCGTTCAACGACGAATTCGGCGATGTGTTCGGCTCGGTGTACGCCTTTACCGGCGACGGCCTGTCGATGCGCCAGTTGCGCGACTACGTGGAGCAGGTGCGCGCCGAGATCCGTTCGGTGCCGGGGCTGGGCAAGGTCGAGATGATCGGCCAGCAGGACGAAGTGATTTACCTGAACTTCTCCACGCGCAAACTGGCGGCCCTGGGCATCGATCAGCGCCAGGTGGTGCAAAGCCTGCAATCGCAGAACGCGGTGACCCCCGCCGGGGTGATCGAGGCCGGGCCGGAGCGCATCTCGGTGCGTACCTCGGGGCAGTTCGCCTCGGAGAAAGACCTGGCCAACGTCAACCTGCGTCTCAATGACCGCTTCTATCGCCTGGCGGATATCGCCGAGATCAGCCGTGGCTATGTCGACCCGGCGCGGCCGATGTTCCGTTTCAACGGCAAGCCGGCGATTGGCCTGGCCATCGCCATGCAGAAGGGCGGCAATATCCAGTCGTTCGGCAAGGCGCTGCACACGCGCATGGACGAACTGACCGCCGACCTGCCGGTGGGCGTCGGTGTGCATAAGGTCTCCGACCAGGCCGAAGTGGTGGAGGAGGCCGTCGGCGGTTTTACCAGCGCACTGTTCGAAGCGGTGATCATCGTGCTGGTGGTGAGCTTTATCAGCCTCGGCATGCGCGCCGGGCTGGTGGTGGCGTGCTCGATTCCACTGGTGCTGGCGCTGGTATTCGTGTTCATGGAATACAGCGGCATCACCATGCAGCGTGTGTCGCTGGGTGCGTTGATCATCGCCCTCGGCCTGTTGGTGGACGATGCGATGATCACCGTGGAGATGATGATCACGCGCCTGGAAAAAGGCGAAACCAAGGAGCAGGCGGCGACCTACGCCTACACCTCCACGGCATTTCCGATGCTCACCGGTACGTTGGTGACCGTCGCCGGCTTCGTGCCGATTGGCCTCAACGCCAGTTCGGCAGGCGAGTACACCTTTACCCTGTTCGCGGTGATTGCCGTGGCGATGCTGGTGTCGTGGGTGGTGGCGGTGCTGTTTGCGCCGGTGATCGGCGTGCATATCCTCAGCGCCAAGGTGAAACCCCACAGCGCCGAGCCGGGGCGCATCGGCCGCGCGTTCAATGGCGGCATGCTGTGGGCCATGCGCAACCGTTGGTGGGCCATCGGTATCACCGTGGGACTGTTCGTGGCGTCGGTGTTCTCCATGCAGTTTGTGCAGAACCAGTTCTTCCCGTCGTCGGACCGCCCGGAAATCCTCGTCGACCTCAACCTGCCGCAAAACGCCTCGATCAACGAGACGCGCAAGGCCGTCGACCGCCTTGAAGCGATCATCAAGGACGACCCGGACATTGCACGCTGGAGCACTTATATCGGCCAGGGCGCGATCCGTTTCTACCTGCCCCTCGACCAGCAACTGGAAAACCCCTACTACGCGCAACTGGTGATCGTCAGCAAAGGCCTGGAAGAGCGCGGTGCCTTGATTGCGCGCCTGCAAAAGCGCCTGCGCGACGACTTCGTGGGCATCGGCAGTTTCGTGCAGCCGCTGGAAATGGGCCCGCCTGTAGGGCGTCCGATCCAGTATCGCGTGTCCGGCAAAGACACCGACCAGGTGCGTAAACACGCCATCGAACTGGCGACCCTGCTGGATAAAAACACCCACCTGGGCGAGATCATCTACGACTGGAACGAGCCGGGCAAAGTGCTGCGCATCGACATTGCCCAGGACAAGGCGCGCCAGCTTGGGCTGTCCTCCGAAGACGTGGCACAACTGATGAACAGCGTGGTCAGCGGCGCCTCGGTGACCCAGGTGCACGACGATATCTACCTGATCAGCGTGGTCGGCCGTGCCGAGGACGCCGAGCGCGGTACGCCGGAAACCTTGCAGAACCTGCAGATCGTCACGCCCAACGGCACCTCGATCCCGCTGCTGGCCTTCGCCACGGTGCGCTATGAGCTGGAGCAGCCGCTGGTGTGGCGTCGCGACCGCAAGCCGACCATCACCATCAAGGCCTCGGTGCGCGATGAGATGCAGCCGACCGACCTGGTCAAGCAGCTCAAGCCGGAGATCGACAGATTCAGCGCCGGCCTGCCGGTGGGCTACAAGGTCGCCACCGGCGGCACCGTGGAAGAAAGCGGCAAGGCCCAAGGCCCGATTGCCAGCGTGGTGCCGTTGATGCTGTTCCTGATGGCGACGTTCCTGATGATCCAGCTGCACAGCGTGCAGAAGATGTTCCTGGTGGCCAGTGTCGCGCCGCTGGGGCTGATCGGCGTGGTGCTGGCGCTGATCCCCACGGGCACGCCCATGGGCTTTGTGGCGATCCTCGGCATCCTGGCGCTGATCGGCATCATCATCCGCAACTCGGTGATCCTGGTGACGCAGATCCACGAGTATGAAGTGGCCGGCTACACGCCGTGGGACGCGGTGGTGGAAGCCACCGAGCATCGGCGCCGGCCGATCCTGCTCACGGCGGCGGCGGCGAGCCTGGGCATGATCCCGATTGCCCGCGAAGTGTTCTGGGGGCCGATGGCCTACGCGATGATCGGCGGGATCATTATCGCCACCTTGCTGACGTTGTTGTTCCTGCCGGCGCTTTATGTGGCCTGGTACAAGATCCGTGAACCAAAGCAGAAGCAACAGGAACAACACGGTTAAAAATGTGGGAGGGGGCTTGCTCCCGATGACGGTGGGTCAGCAAAAAATATTTGTCTGACCCACCGCCATCGGGAGCAAGTCGAATCGTCGCACCGCCCCTCCCACAATTGATCTCAACTGGGCATTTGAGACGTGGGAAACTTCCGCAAGTGAAGCCTGTTGCCCCGGCCAACCGTTGAGTGCTTTACCCTCCGGCCTCCACCTCTCAACGGTCGCCTGCCATGAACCGTCTGCGTCATACCTTGCTGATCTGCTGCTTCCTGTCGCCCCTGGCCTTTGCCGGCACCGTATTGGAAAACCCGTTGTGGCGAGTCGAACTCGACCCGGCCACCCTCGCCATCCGTGTGACACCCAGTGGCCAGCCCCAGGTGCAGGCCTCCAACGGCGTAGCGGCGCGTGCCGTCAGTCAACTCGCACAAAACGCGCAACAGGTCCGTTGGCAATGGGACGACGGTGCCTATCGCCTGACTGCCAGCCTTGAGCAGCGCGACCTGGTGCTGTCGATCACGGCGCGGGAAGCCGGTGAGCTGCCGATTCTTCTGCAACCGCCGAGCGCCATGGGCCGAGGGTTGATATGGCCGTTGGCCGAAGGGCATTACGTGCCGGCCGGCCATGCCATGTGGAACGCTTTCCTGGTGGCGCAGGGTGACATCAACACCACCCAGGACCTCAGCCTTCCGCTGTGGGGCGTCGATCACGGCGCCTTTACCCTCAACTGGCTGCTGACCAATCCCTATAACAACCGCCTGCGCTGGCGGGGCCAGGCGCTGTCGCTGGCCCATGAGTTCACTTCGCTCGGGCCTGCCGCCCCCATGACCCTGTTGTTGCACCTGGGCGAAAGCGATCCGCTGGCCGGGGCCAAGCGCTATCGCCAATGGTTGGTCGCGCAGGGTCGCTATGAGCCCCTGGCAGACAAGCTGCGGCAAACCCCTGGGGCTGAAAAGCTGCTGGGCGCCAGCCATGTCTACCTGTGGGGCAATGACCTGCTGGCGCCGGAGGGTGTGCGTGATTGGCCGTTGTTGCTCCAGCGCTTGCGCGCTCATGAGCTCAGAGGCCTGTTGGACAAGGACTCCGCAGCGGTGCTGGTGCAGCCCCGCGCCTTGAATCGCTACGAGCAAAGGGTGCTGTTGCGCGGCCTCAACGCCGCGATCAACAGGAAGGCCCGGCAGAGTTGGCAGGTGGACGAGCCCGATATGACCCGTCTTGCCGCGCGCTATGGCGAGTTGCGTCGCGAATTGGCCGTGGACTTTGCCGGCGCCCTGCGCGATAGCCCCGGCACCTGGGGCAGCCAGGTGGTACAGACGCTGCGCGACGCCGGGCTGCCACGCTTGATGCTGACCCTGGGCGAAGGCTGGGAAGGCGGCCTCTGGCACCCAGAGACCATCCGCGCCGGTGTCGACGCCGGCTACCTGATGGCGCCCTACGATTCCTACCAAACCGCGTTGTCCGCCACCGAAAACCCCGACTGGACCACCGCCCACCTGGGCAGCCAGGCTTACCGCGACTGCGCCATCGTATTGAAGGACGGCACGCTCAAGACCGGCTTCCAGCAGTCCGGCCACTACACCGACCCGCGCTGCGTGCGGCCTCTGCTGGAGGCGCGGGTGAAAGCCGTGCAGGCCAGGGCCGGCTTCAACGCCTGGTTTCTCGATGCGTACGCCACCAGCATGCTGTTCGACAGCTACCGCACCAACGCACCGATGACCCAGGCGCAAAACGCCGAAGGCAATATCGATGCAGCCCGTTGGCTGAACACCACGCTGCAATTGCCGACCGGCTCCGAAGACGGCAACGCCATCACCGCCCAGGGCATCCTGTTCGCCCATGGCATGCAAACCCCGGTGCTGGGCTGGGGGGATCGCGACATGACCCAGGACAAACAGTCGCCCTACTACGTGGGCAACTGGTACCCGCCGGAACAACCGGCGGTGTTCTTCAAGTCGGTGCCGCTGAACGAGCCGTTTCGCACCCTCTACTTCGACCCGACGCTGCGCCTGCCGCTGTATCAGGCGGTGTTCCATGGCTCGGTGATCACCACCCATCACTGGCTGTTCGACAGCCTCAAGCTGAGCAATGTGCGGGCTGAAAATGAGCTGACCCAACTGCTCTACAACGTGCCGCCGCTTTATCACCTGAGTGCTGCGACGCTCAAGGCGCGGCTGCCGCTGATCCAGCGCCAGGATCGATTTTTCCGACCGCTGCATGAGCGCCTGGCCACCCAGGCGATGACCGGGTTTCGCTGGCTGACGGCGGATCGGCAGGTGCAGGAAACCACGTTTGCCGATGGTACGCGGTTGGTGGCGAATTTTTCCACGGGGTCCAGAGAGGGGTTTGCGGCAAGGAGTGTGACAGCGGTGGTGGATGGGACATCGGTGGTGTATCAGGTGCAGTAGGGGTGTCCATCAGTCCGTCATCGGGGGCAAGCCCCCTCCCACAGGGGAATGCATTTCAAATGTGGGAATGGGCTTGCCCGGACTCAAGCCTTGCGCCAAACGCTGGCCAACCAGGGCTGCTGGGGTCGAGGCAACCCGGCGGGTCGGTAGTAATGCTCCAGTTCCACGAAGCCGGCGGCGGTGAGCAGTGCCTGCCAGGCCTCGAGGTCGTGATAGGAACCATAGCGCGGCCCGTTCCAGCCTTCCTGGTTCTCACCCCGTGGATTGGAACTGAACAGCACACCGCCGGGCTTCAACGCCCCATGCAGTTGCTTGAGCACACGGGGCAATTCCTGCTTGGGGATATGAAACAGCACCGCATTGGCAAAGATCCCGTCAAAGCGTTCGGCGGGCAGATCCAGCTTGAGGAAGTCCTGCTGCAACACCTCACAGCCGCTGTCTTCGCGCGCCATCTGCGCAAACCGCTCGGAGCCATCCAGGCCGACGGCGATATGCCCCAGGCGCGTAAAGGTCTGCAAGTCCCGCCCCGGCCCGCAGCCGAAATCCAGCACGGTAAAGGGCGCCGAGCCCTGGATATGCCGCAGCAGCGCGTCGATGTTCTGGCTCACATCGTGATCGCGGGTGCCTTCACGAAAGCTCTCGGCCACGCTGTTGTAGTGGCCGAGGGTGGTGGACGTGATCTGGTCGAGGTCGTCGGGCTTGAGGGGCATGGTGATGAATACCGGGCACTGAGATGGCCCGACTATACCTCACCTCTTGTTCAGCACTCGCGCCAAGCGATCGCCGCCGAGTTGAATCACCGCCACCAGGATCACCAGCAGCACAATCACCGTAAGCATGATCTGCGTATCAAAGCGCTGGTAGCCATAGCGATAGGCAATGTCGCCCAAGCCACCGGCCCCGATCGCCCCGGCCATGGCCGACGAGTTGATCATGGTCACCAGGGTGATGGTGAACCCGCCGACAATCCCCGGCAGCGCCTCGGGCAGCAGTACATGCCAGATGATGTGCCAGCGCCGGCAACCCATGGCCTGGGCGGCTTCGATCAGGCCGTGGTCGACCTCGCGCAGACTCACTTCGGCGATCCGCGCGAAGAACGGTGTGGCGGCGATGGTCAGCGGTACAACCGCCGCCCACACGCCATAGGTGGTGCCGACGATCAGCCGCGTGAACGGGATCAGCGCCACCATCAGGATCAAAAACGGAATCGAGCGGAACAGATTGACGAACGCCCCCAGCACCCGGTTCAGCGTCGGCGCCTGGTAGATGCCGCCCTTGTCACTGGTCACCAGAAACACCGCCAGCGGAATCCCCACCAGCAAGGCGATCAACGACGACACGCCGACCATCAACAAAGTGTCGATGGCGCCTTGCACCAAACGATCAAACCACATAGCCCAGCACCTCCACCTGTTGTGCCCAGTTCGCGGCGCGGTTGCGCAGTTCTTCAGTGCCGTGGGGTGAGCCATTCACCGCCAGCAGCAGTTGCCCCAAGGCATGCCCCTGGATCCGTTCGACACCGCCCTGCAGTAAGCGCACGCGCCCGCCGAGGGCGCTGAACAGCGCGGCCAGGTCCGGTTCATCGCTGGCACTGCCGGTGAACTGCAAGCGCAGCACCACGGCGGCGTCCGGCGATTCAGGCTGGGGGTGCAAACGGCTTTGCAGTTCTTCCGGCAGCCCATGTTGCAGCGGCGCCAGCAGGGTCTGGCTGACCTCATGTTGCGGGTTGCCGAACACTTGCCACACCGGGCCTTGCTCGACGATGCGCCCGTGTTCCAGCACCACCACGCGGTCGCAGATGTCGCGGATCACCGCCATCTCATGGGTGATCAAGACGATGGTCAGGCCCAGGCGCCGGTTGATCTCGCGCAACAGGCCGAGGATCGACTGGGTGGTCTCCGGGTCGAGGGCCGAAGTGGCTTCGTCGCACAGCAGGATCTGCGGGTCGTGCACCAGTGAACGGGCGATGCCCACGCGCTGTTTCTGCCCGCCGGACAGCTGCGCCGGGTAGGCCTTGTGCTTGTCCTGCAATCCGACCAATTCCAGCAGCTCACGCACCTTTTGCTCACGCTGGGGCTTGGGCACGCCGGCGACTTTCAGCGGCAATTCGACGTTCTGCCACACGGTCTTGGCCGACATCAGGTTGAAGTGCTGGAAGATCATGCCGATACGTCGGCGCAGCGCCACCAGGTGGTCTTCGTCGAAGTCGCCGATGTCCACCTGATCGATCAGCACGCGCCCGCTGCTGGGTTGTTCCAGGCGGTTGATGGTGCGGATCAGCGAGGACTTGCCGGCGCCGCTGCGGCCGATAATGCCGAACACTTCACCGCGCTGGATCGCCAGGTCGATGCCTTGCAAGGCATGCACGCCGCCGTCGTAGGTCTTGCCCAGGTTGATAAAGCGCACGTGCGCGCGGTTCAGGTCCGGATGCAGTTCTGTCTGTTCGGCGTCCCTGGGCGGTGAGCCCAGGTCGCGCAGTCGAGCGTGGGCGGCGGTCATTTTTTATCTTCCCAACCGACTTGGTAGAGCTTGCCGAGGGATTTATCCAGGGCGGCACGCACCACCGGCGAGTGCTGGTAGATGTCGACGAACTTGATCACGCGCGGGTCGGTTTTGCTTTTTGGCTGGATCACGAACTGGATCACGTATTCCGGGTGGTCGAGGCCGTCGAACAGCAGCGCCGACTCGGCATCGAAGGTCTTGGACAGGCGGATGTAGGCCGGGTAGCCCTGCACCAGGTCCGCGTCGTCATAGGCGCGCACCAGTTGCACGGCCTCGACTTGCAGGATCTTGATCTTCTTCGGGTTGCTGACGATGTCTTCTTCGGTGGCCTTGTAGCCCACGCCCGGCTTGAGGGTGATCAAGCCGGCCTTGGCCAGCAGTTGCAGGCCGCGACCGCTGTTGATCGGGTCGTTGGCAATCGCCACGCTGGCGCCCTGGGGCAGGTCGTTGATGCTCTTGTACTTTTTCGAATACAGCCCGACGTTGTTGATGATGCCCGGCGCGTACGGCACCAGGTCAAAACCGGCGGCGGTCTTGGCGTTTTCCAGGAACGGGATGTGCTGGAAGTAGTTCACGTCAATATCGCCGGCGGCCAGGCTGACGTTGGGCGCGATCCAGTCGGTGAACTCCACCAGCTCGACCTTCAAGCCTTGCTTGCCGGCTTCGGCGACGGCGGCCTCCAGGGGAATCGCGAAGGCGGCGGTGGTGCCGATTTTCAACGGTGCATCGGCGGCGAACACCGCCGAGCTGAACAACCCGAAGGCCAGGGCCAGTGCTTTGACTGGGTTATTGAGGAATGTCTTTTTCATAGTGGCTTTCCAGTCATAAGGTATTAGGGCAAACAATGCAGATTTCTGTTCAGTGGCGGTAGGTCGAGCCGGTGTGTTGTTCAGGTAGGCGAGCACTGCCGTGGAAGACCTTTTCCCGCAGCGTGCCGCTCTCATATTCGGTCTTGTACGACCCCCGCTTCTGCAACTCCGGCACTACCAGGTCGATAAAATCCACATAGCTTTCCGGCGTGACAATGCGCGTGAGGTTGAAGCCATCCAGCCCGGTTTCGCTGATCCAGGATTCCAGCTCGTCAGCGACCTGTTCGGGGGAGCCGACCAGGGTGATATAGCGCCCGCCGAGGGCATGCTGTTCGAGCAACTTGCGTCGGGTCCAGTCGTTGTTCTGCAGATTCTTGGTGGCCGACTGGATCGCGTTGCTCTTCACGTACTGGATCGGCTCGTCCAGTTCGTACTGGGCAAAATCAATCGCGGTGGACGCCGAAAAGTGCGCGACGCCGGCCTCCGCGCTGGCATAGCTCAGGTACTCGGCATGCTTGGCCCAGGCCAGTTCTTCGGTGGCGCCGACGATCACGTTCAGCCCCATGAACACCTTGATGTCATCCGGGTTGCGCCCGGCCTCGACCGCGCTGGCGCGCACCTTGTCCACCTGCACCTTGGTCGCGGCCTTGTTCTGCCCGCTGATGAATACGCACTCGGCATGGCGCCCGGCGAACAACAGGCCACGGTCTGAACTGCCGGCCTGGAACAGCACCGGCGTACGCTGCGGCGACGGCTCGCACAGGTGATAACCCTCCACCTGGTAGAACTCGCCATGGTGCTCGACTTTGTGCACCTTGCCCGGCTGCGCGTAGACCCGCGCCTGCGGATCGTTGAGCACCGCGTCGTCTTCCCAGCTGCCTTCCCAGAGTTTGTAGAGCACCTCCAGGTATTCATCGGCCTGGTCGTAGCGCCGGTCATGCTCGACCTGTTCGGTGAGGCCCATGGCCTTGGCGGCGCTGTCGAGGTAGCCGGTGACGATGTTCCAGCCCACCCGGCCACGGCTCAGGTGATCGAGCGTGGACATGCGCCGGGCGAACAGGTACGGCGGCTCATAGGTGAGGTTGGCGGTGAGGCCGAAGCCGAGGTTTTTGGTCACGGCGGCCATCGCCGAAACCAGCAGCAGCGGGTCATTGACCGGCAGCTGGATCGACTCCTTGAGCGGTACATCGATGGAGTTCTGGTACACGTCATACACGCCGACGATATCGGCGATGAACAAACCGTCGAACAGCCCGCGCTCCAGGGTTTGCGCGAGGTCGGTCCAGTACTCGATGCTTTTGTACTGGGTGGACGTGTCCCGTGGATGGGTCCACATGCCGTGGTTGATATGCCCGATGCCGTTCATGTTGAAGGCATTGAGCAGGATCTTTTTCTTTGCCATCAAATGGTCCCCCGCAGTGGCGGGTTTTCAGCGTTGAGGTAGTAATTGCCTACCGCGTGGTACTTCCAGCGCACCGGGTCGTGCAGGGTATGCACGCGGGCGTTGCGCCAGTGGCGGTCGAGGCCGTGCTCGGCGAGGGTGGCCTGGCTGCCGGCCAGCTCGAACAGGGTGCTGCCGGCGGCCAGGGAAATCTCGGTGCTCAAGGCGCGGACTTCGGCCACGGCGATGGACGCCGCCGCCACGGTCTCTGCATTGCTGTCGGCCTGGGCGCGGTCGAGGTATTCACCCGAACGCTCCAGCAAGGCTTCAGCGGCGTGCAGGCGAATGCTCAGGTGGCCGAAGCTCTTCAGGGTCAGCGGGTCTTCGGTGGCCTTGTCGTTGCCGGAGTCGATCCATGGGCGGGTCTTGGTACGCACAAAGTGCAGTGCATCTTCAAAGGCGGCGCGGGCGATGCCGGTGTCGATGGCGGCGTGAAGAATCTGCGCCAGCGGGCCGACCGTGGTCGGGCGCTCGAAAGCGCTCTGGAACGGGATCACGTCGTGGGCAGCGACCCACACGTTATCGAACACCACCGAGCCGCTGCCGGTGGTGCGCTGGCCGAAGCCGCTCCAGTCGTCGATGACCGTCAGGCCTTCGCTGTCGCGGGGCACGAAGGCCAGTTGCTGGATGCCGTGTTCATCCACCACCGAGGTAGGAATGCGCTGGGCATAGATCGCGCCGGTGGCGTAGAACTTGCGGCCGGTGATACGGAAGCCGTCGCCGTCGCGGGTGATGGACGTAACACGGTCGTGGGCGGTCCTGGTGCCCAGTTCTGCCAGGGCGTTGCCGAAACGCTGGCCGGCGAGTACTTCGGCGTACAGGCGTTGTTGCTGTTCAGGGCTGCCATTCACGCGCAGCACTTCGAGGGCATAGAAATGGTTTTGCGGAATCTGGCCCAGGGAGGCATCCGCCTGGGCGATCAGGGCAATGACCTTGGCCAGGGTCACGTTGGAAACCCCCGCGCCGCCAAATGCCTTGGGCACGCTGATGCCCCACAGGCCGGAGCGCGAGAACACGTCCAGTTCGGGCAGCGGCAGGCGGCGTTCGCGGTCGCGCTGGGCGCTGTCGCGGCGCAAGTCTTCGGCCAGGTCGCTGGCGACAATAAGGGCCTGTTCGTCGCTGGTGATAACCGCGACACGGTGAGAAAAGGTCATGAGTTTCTCCAGAGGTCTGGTCGGTTAAATCCAGGAATGGCGAGCCGGCAACGTGCCGTTCAAGCGATAGGCGCCGACGGCGTGATACTTCCAGCGCACCGGGTCGTGCAGGGTGTGCACCCGGGCGTTGCGCCAGTGACGGTCGAGGTTGAATTCGGCGAGGGTGGCGCGGCTGCCGGCCAGTTCGAAGAGCTTTTCGCTGACCAGCAACGACACTTCAGTGGTGAGCACCTTCGCTTCGGCCACGGCAATCGACGCACGCGCGGCGGACTGTGCGGTGATCGGCGCGGCGCTGACCTGGTCCAGCACTTGCCCGGCCTTGCGCAACAGCGCCTCGGCGGCGTGCAGTTCGATCTTCAGCTTGCCGATATCGGCGATCACGTAGAGGTCATCGCTGGCGCGCTCGACCTTGGCGTCGATCCACGGGCGCGAACGCTCCCGCACAAAGGCGATGGTGTCATCCAGCGCGCCACGGGCGATGCCGGCGTCGATGGCGGCCTGGATCAGTTGGGAAACGGCGCCCTGGATAGTCGGGCTTTCGCCGATGCGCCAGTTGTCTACGACCAGTTCGGCGTCCACGGGCACGCGGTCCAGCAGCACGGTGCCGCTGGCGGTGGTGCGTTGGCCGAAGCCCGACCAGTCATCCACGATGCGCAGCCCTGCGGTGCCACGGCGTACAAACGCCATGACCTGCTTGCCGTCGTCGTTCAGCGCCTTCACGGCCACCCAATGGGCAAACAGCGCGCCGGTGGAGTAGAACTTCTGGCCGCTGATCACGTAACCATCGCCCTGGGCGGTGATGCGCGCCTTGAGCTCCAGGGTGTTTTTGGTGCCGCGTTCAGGTCCGCCATTGCCGATGCGCCAGCCGTCGAGCACGCTCTGGAACAGGTGCTCTTTCTGACGCTCGGTGGCGGCGCCCTGCAACACCTGCAGAATGCCGAAATGGTTCTGCGGGATCTGCCCGAGGGCCGGGTCTGCCGCGCTGATGATCGCGAACACCTCCGCCAGGGTGGTGAACGACACCTGTGGGCCGCCGTATTCGCGGGGGATGGAAATACTGCCCAGCCCACTGCGGGTGAATTGTTCGATCTGCGCCCACGGCAGCTTGCGTTGCTGGTCACGCTGGGCGGCTTGCAGGCGCGCGGCCTGGGCCAGCTCATGGGCAGCCTTCAGCGCCTCTGCATCGTTGCGCAGCACGGTGGCCGGCAACAGCAGGGGAGCGACGTCCAGATCACTCTGGGGGGGGGTTAGAGCCAAGTTAGACATCAGCGCCGCTCCTTGGCTGCACGTAATGCCCTGGCGTTATGCACCGGGGTAATTCTGACCATACCGACCTCGCATTCAATGAAATAAAAACAGAAAAATCAGAGATGTCCGGTGGTCCGGTGCATATACCCTAAGCGTGTTAAATATTTAAATAAACTAACTTTTGGGAATATGCATAGAAGGTCTGTCACCCCGGTTCACAGGGTGAGCCGAGGGGCCGTGGTTGGTAGACCCGCGCGGTCCCGGCCGGCTGGCTCGGCGCGCAGGCGGCAATGCGCAACGTACGTGTGGGCGCCCAGCGCGAATTGTTGCCGACACGATCGAGAATGCAGTACGTCACCTCCAGGCGGCTGTCGTCACCGGCCTCGACAATCACCGTCGAAGGCACCCACACCTGCACGACCACCCCGACGGCTTTGGCCTGGATCCTGGGCAGGTCCATGCGTACGTCTCCCCAGCGCAGGGTGATGGCATCGCCCGTGGCCATGTTCAGGTAAGGCGCGATGGTCAGCGGAATGCCCCGTCGCACCTGGCGACCGTTGACGCCGTAGCGACGGATGGACTCGGGCAAACCGACGGGGGCGAGGTTGTGGTTTTCGTCGCTGTACAGGGGGGAGGGCTGGCCGCCGGGGTATCGGGTCTTTACACACACACCTTTCACGGCCGAGCGGGCAGGTGCACGACCGACTTGCATGACCTGGTAATGCACCTGGGCCAGGCCGTCCAGCACAAAACTTTCCGGCACCCGCAGATGGGTCGGCGAGCCGACCTTGCACGCGCTCACCCTGCGTGAGGCGGCAAAGCAGTTGTTCCAGAACAGTTCGATCAGGTCGCCCTCATCCATGCCGGGGTAAGGCGCGATGTCCACCTGCAGTTGACTGGCCGCCAGTGCGTTGATGCCGTGCCGGTTAGCCTGGGGCAAGGTGGGGGCCGTGAGCAGGGCCGGGGTTGCAGTGCGCGTCATAAGTAATCTCCTTGATGCAGCCAGCAGCAATCGTTCCAGCCCCGTGGCGCGGGTGCGCAGGTGGGCTGAAAGGAACGATTCAGTGAGTAGCCGGGATAGGATCCAATCCTCTGGACGCTAGATAAGAGGGTTGACCAAGGAGCGTCAATGGCGGCAAAAGGCTAAACGGCAGGTTGGAGCAGATTCAGAAGGGTCTGACTGGGCGGGGGATTTTTGGATCAGGGAGACGGCGGGTTTACGCGTGGATGGCGAGGGTTTTCTGTAGGAGCAGATTGTGTGGTGAGGGAGCAAGCTCCCTCGCCACATCAGTGGGCGAGGAACTTGCTCAGGAACTGCCGGGTGCGTTCTTCCTTGGGGTTGGCGAACAACGCCTTGGCTTCGCCTTGCTCCACGATCACGCCCTTGTCGAAGAAGATCACCCGGTTGGCCACATCGCGGGCAAAGCTCATTTCGTGGGTGACGATGACCATGGTGCGGTTTTCTTCGGCGAGGCTGCGGATGGTCGCCAGCACTTCGCCCACCAGCTCCGGGTCCAGCGCCGAGGTGGGTTCGTCGAACAGGATCACCTCCGGTTCCATGGCCAGCGCGCGGGCAATCGCCACGCGCTGTTGCTGGCCGCCCGACAAGCGCCGTGGGTAGGCGTCTTCCTTGCCCGCCAGGCCGACCCTCGCCAGCAGCTTGCGCCCAAGGGCAACAGCGGCTTCACGGGGCATCTTCTTGACCACGGTCGGCCCTTCGATGACGTTTTCCAGCGCTGTGCGGTGGGGGAACAGGTTGAAGTTCTGGAACACAAAACCCACGTGCTGGCGCAGGCGCCGCACCAGGCCTTGTTGCTGGTTGAGCGGTTTGCTGCCGTCGATCTGGATGTCGCCCACCTTGATCCGGCCGCTGGTGGGTTCTTCGAGGAAATTCAGGCAGCGCAGGAAGGTGGTCTTGCCGGAACCGCTGGGGCCGATGATGGCGACGACTTCGCCTTCCTTGACCTCCAGGTCGATGCCGTTGAGTACCACCTGACCGTTGAATTGTTTGGTCAGTTTTTCAACCACGATCATGCTTCAAGACTCCAGGTCATGCCGGTTGACCCGGTCTTCCAGGCGGTTTTGGAAATGCGCCAGGATGCTGGCCAGCACCCAGTAGATCAGGGCGGCGGACAGGTACATGGTGAAAATTTCGAAGGTGCGCGCAGACACCAGTTGAGCCTGGCGGAACAGTTCTGGCACCTGGATGGTGGCGGCCAGCGCGGTGTCCTTGACCAGCGAAATAAAGCTGTTGCCCAACGGTGGCAGGGCGGTGCGCATTGCCTGCGGCAGGATGGCCCGGCGCAGGGTCTGCGCACGGGTCATGCCGATACTGGCGGCGGCTTCCCATTGGCCACGCTCGATGGAGGCAATGGCGGCCCGCAGGATTTCACAGGCGTAGGCGGCCATGTTCAGCGAGAAGCCGATCATGGCGGCCGGGATCGGATCCAGCTCGATGCCCACTTGCGGCAAGCCGTAGTAGATCAAAAACAGCTGTACCAGCAAGGGCGTGCCGCGAAAGAACGACACGTAGACGCGGGCTGTCCAGCTCAGCAGCTTGAAGCGCGACAGCCGCATCAAGGCCAGGCCGAAGCCCAGCAGCAAGCCGAAAAACATCCCGCCAAGGCTGAGAAGCACCGTGTAATACGCGCCCTTGAGCAGAAAGGGCGCGGAGTCCAGCGCGAGTTGGAAACCTGCTTCCATTATTGAGTGACGTCAGCGTTGAAGTACTTCTCGGACAGCTTCTTCAAGGTGCCGTCGGCGCGCAGCTTGTCGAGGGCCTTGTTCACCGCTTCAAGCAGCTCGGGCTCGCCTTTGCGCAGGGCGATACCGGCTTCCTGGCGGGAGAAGGCGTCGCCGGCAGCGGCGGTGTCCGGGGCTTTCTTGGCGTATTCCAGGGCGGCCAGGCGGTCGATCAGGATGGCGTCGATACGGCCGATGCGCAGGTCCTGGAACTTGGTCGGGTCATCGTTATAGGTCTTGATAATGGCTTTGGGTTGGTTGTCCTTGAGCCATTGTTCGTAGTTGGTGCCCAGGCCTACCCCGACTTTCTTGCCGGCCAGGTCGTCGGCGGTCTTGATGGTGTCGACGTTCTTTTTCAGCACCAGCGCCTGGATACCGGACACGGTGTAAGGCGTGGAGAAGTCGTACTTCTTCTTGCGCTCTTCGGAGATGGTGACTTGGTTGACCACCGCATCCAGGCGCTTGGATTCCAGGGCGGCGAGGATACCGTCCCATGGCGTGGCTTGCAGCTTGACCTTCACGCCCAGCTCTTTGGCCAGGGCCTCGGACAGCTCGACTTCGAAGCCGCTGAGCTTGCCGCTTTCATCGACGAAGCTGAACGGCGGGTAGGTGCCTTCCAGGCCGATTTTGATCTCGCCGGCCTTTTTGATGTTGCCCAGTTGCTCGCCGGCAACCGCCTGGCCCAGCCAACCGGCGCCGAGAGCCAGACCCAAAGTGCCAACCAGCAACGTGCGACGCAATACAGAAATAGTCATGAAGAGCCCCTGTGTTTTTATGTTGAGCGAAGCAGGTGACGCGGTAGTCGTATCCTGCCTTAAAGCGCGTAGCGCGTCTTCGCCTGCGGCGCGATGATAAAGCCGGCTTTTAAGACTTGAAAATAATATAAATCTTATTTGATATTCTATTTAGGAATATTTGGCGAGTCTAATATGGGAGGGGCAGGCCCCCTCCCACATTTAGCCCGCGTTTATTCAGTTGAAAACCGAGTCATAGGCAAACAACGCCGGTGCCCCACCGGTATGCAGGAAAATAATCGGGCCATCTTCGAAGCGCTGGCGGCCGATACCGTCCAGCAAGCCGGCCATGGCCTTGCCAGTGTAGACCGGGTCCAGCAGCAGGCCTTCCTGGCTCGCCAATAGCTTGACCGCCGACAGGGTGCCGGCGTTCGGTTCACCATAACGGGGGCCGAAATATTCGTCCCACAGGATCACCTTGAACGCGTCGGGGATGTCCACGCCGAGCAACTCGGCCGTGCGTTCGGCCAGGCCCTGGACTTTCGGGAACTGCGCTTCTTCGGTGCGCGATACGGTGATGCCGATCACGGGCAACTGCGGCAGCACTTCACTCAAGGCCAGGGCCAGGCCGCTGTGGGTACCGGCGCTGCCGGAGGCCAGCACCACGGCGGCGAATTCGATACCGCTGTCTTCGATCTGTGCGGCCAGCTCCAGGCCGGCGCGCACATAACCGAGGGCGCCGAGGGCATTGGAACCGCCGATAGGCACAAGGTACGGCTTCTTGCCGTTGCTGCGCAGGCGATCGGCAAGGGCATTGAGTTGGTCGTCGACGTTGTCGAGGTTTTCCACCAACTCTACCTTGGTGTCGAACAACTCCAGCAGCAGGCGGTTGCCGTTGCCCAGGTAGCTGGGGTCTTCGGTGCCGGTGGGGTTTTCCAGCAGGGCGACGCAGCCCAGGCCGAGCCTGGCGGCGAGGGCGGCGGTCTGGCGTACGTGGTTGGACTGGATCGCGCCGGCGGTCACCAGGGTATCGGCGCCCTGGGCGATGGCATCGGCTGCCAGGTATTCGAGTTTGCGCAGCTTGTTGCCGCCCATGGCCAGTGGCGTGGTGTCGTCGCGCTTGACGTAGATGTCGCGTCCCAACCAGGTCGACAGCCGTTCGAGTTTTTCCAGGGCGGTGGCGCCGCCGAGCAGTTCCAGGCGGTTAAAACGGTCGAGCTGTTGCTTGATCATGGCTACGCACGGTGGCTAAGGGATGGAGCGACTATAGGCAGGCACTTTTCATCGGGCAACCGTCAATCGCTTATGTCTGATGGTTCTTAGCATCACACCATTGGTTCTTAAGGGCGGCCAGGGTGGATACCGTAAAGTGATGGCCATTACGTCAGGAGTGAATACCGTGAGTGAGCGTTCCAGCCATTGGCAATTACAGACCATCGTCAGCCAACTGCGCAGCGCCCGTGACCAGTGGCGAACACGCAATGGCCGCTTGAGCGGCGAGCATGGCGGCCGCGAATTGCCGTCCCGTGAAGCCGTTGCACAGATTCTCGAGTCCCTCTGCGGTGCGTTGTTTCCGATGCGCCTGGGGCCGGCGGACTTGCGTGAAGAAAGTGAAGATTTCTACGTCGGCCATACCCTCGACGTTGCGCTGAATGCCTTGCTGGCCCAGGCGCGCCTGGAGTTGCGCTATGCCGCGCGCCAGGGCGGCGAGGATGACAGCCAGATCGACGCCCATGCCATCCGGCTGATCCAGGATTTCGCCCTGGCCTTGCCGTCCTTGCGCAGCCTGTTGGACACCGATGTACTCGCCGCCTACCACGGCGACCCGGCCGCGCGCAGCGTGGATGAGGTGCTGCTGTGCTACCCGGGGATCCTCGCGGTGATTCACCATCGCCTGGCCCACCACCTGTACCGCGCCGGCTTGCCGCTGCTGGCACGGATCAGCGCGGAAATCGCCCACTCGGCCACCGGCATCGATATCCACCCCGGCGCACAGATCGGCCCGAGCTTCTTCATCGACCACGGCACGGGCGTGGTGATCGGCGAAACCGCGATCATCGGCGAGCGGGTGCGCATCTATCAGGCCGTCACCTTGGGGGCCAAGCGCTTCCCGGCGGACGAAGATGGGCAGTTGCAGAAGGGCCATGCGCGCCACCCGATTGTCGAGGATGATGTGGTGATCTATGCCGGGGCGACGATCCTCGGGCGCATCACCATCGGCAAGGGCTCTACCATTGGCGGCAATGTGTGGCTGACCCGCAGTGTGCCGGCGGGGGCGAATATTACGCAGGCGAATCTGCAGCATGATGATGGGGCGCAAAAATAGCGCCGGTCTTAAAAATCACACAAAACCCTGTGGGAGGGGGCTTGCTCCCGATAGCGGAGTGTCAGTCAAAAATGAATTGGCTGAACCACCGCCATCGGGGGCAAGCCCCCTCCCACATTTTGACGGCATTTCACATGGAGCCCGTATTTCAGTCAGCAGTCGCTGAACGATTTCCTTTGCTCACCCGTCATACCACTCAGCCCTGCGATTAGCCCCAAACCGCCTATTCATGTTTAACTTGAACGTTCGTTCAAGTTAAACCCGGTGGTTCGCTGCCCGCTCACAACAGGAGGCTTACCTTTGCTGAGTCCGTTTTATACAGCCACATCCCTCACCCTCGGGGTGCATCGTTCATGAGTGCATCGTCCACCCCATCCAGCGGCCTGGTGCGCATGAATGCGCCGGTCTTCTACTTTGCCGCCACCTTCATCTTGCTGTTCGGCATCACTGTCATCGCTATCCCGCAACAGGCCGGTGCCTGGTTACTGGCGGCGCAAAACTGGGCGGCCAACACGGTCGGCTGGTACTACATGCTGGCGATGACCCTGTATCTGGTCTTCGTGGTGGTCACCGCGCTATCGGGCTACGGCAAGATAAAACTCGGTGCCGACCACGACGAGCCCGAATTCAGTTACCTGTCCTGGGCCGGCATGCTGTTCGCCGCCGGGATCAGCATCACGTTGTTCTTCTTCTGCGTGTCCGAGCCGCTGACGCACCTGGTGCAGCCGCCCCAGGGCGAGGCCATGAATGCCGACGCCGCGCGCCAGGCCATGCAGGTGCTGTTCCTGCACTGGGGCCTGCACGGCTGGGGCGTGTTTGCGTTTGTCGGCATGGCGCTGGCGTATTTCGCCTACCGGCATAACCTGCCGCTGGCGTTGCGCTCGGCGCTGTACCCGCTGATCGGCAAGCGCATCAATGGCCCTATCGGCTATGCGGTGGATGGCTTCGGCATCATTGCCACGGTGTTCGGCCTGGGGGCCGACATGGGCTTTGGCGTGCTGCACCTCAATTCCGGCCTCGACTACCTGTTCGGCGTTGCCCACACCCAGTGGATCCAGGTCGGCCTGATCACCCTGATGATGGGCGCGGCGATCCTGGTCGCCGTGGCCGGCGTCGACAAGGGCGTGCGGGTGATGTCCGACATCAACATGCTGCTGGCCTGCGCGCTGCTGCTGTTCGTGTTGTTCGCCGGGCCGACCCAGCACTTGCTCAACACCCTGATCCAGAACATCGGTGACTACCTGGGCGCGTTGCCGACCAAGAGTTTCGATGTGTACGCCTACGACAAACCGAGCGACTGGCTGGGCGGCTGGACGGTGTTCTACTGGGCCTGGTGGATCGCATGGTCGCCATTCGTAGGCCTGTTTATCGCGCGCATTTCCCGTGGCCGGACCATCCGCGAATTCGTGTTCGGCGTGCTGCTGATCCCGCTGGGCTTCACCCTGGCGTGGATGTCGATCTTCGGCAACAGCGCCATCGACCAGGTGCTCAACCACGGCATGACCGCACTCGGCCAGTCGGCCATCGATGATCCGTCGATGAGCCTCTACCTGCTGCTGGAAACCTACCCGTGGAGCAAAACCGTCATCGCGGTCACGGTGTTTATCAGCTTCGTGTTCTTTGTCACGTCGGCCGACTCCGGCACCGTGGTGCTCTCGACCCTGTCGTCCAAGGGCGGCAACGCCGACGAAGACGGGCCGAAATGGCTGCGGGTGTTCTGGGGTGCGATGACCGCGCTGGTCACCAGTGCGTTGCTGTTTGCCGGCAGCATCGATTCGCTGAAATCGGCGGTGGTGCTGACCTCGTTGCCGTTCTCGCTGATCCTGCTGCTGATGATGTGGGGGCTGCACAAGGCCTTCTACCTCGAGTCGCAAAAGCAGATTGCGCAGTTGCATTCGCTGGCACCGGTGTCGGGCTCCCGCAAGGGCACCGGCGGTTGGCGCCAGCGTTTGAGCCAGGCCGTGCATTTCCCGTCGCGGGACGAGGTGTACCGCTTCCTTGAAACCACGGTGCGTCCGGCGATCGAAGAAGTGACGGCGGTGTTTGTCGAAAAAGGCCTCAATGTCGTCACCCAGCCCGACCCGTCCAACGACAGCGTCAGCCTGGAAATTGGTCACGGCGAAGAGCATCCGTTCGTGTACCAGGTGCAGATGCGCGGCTATTTCACGCCCTCATTTGCACGCGGCGGCATGGGTTCCAAGCAGCTCAACAATCGTCGCTACTATCGGGCGGAAGTGCACTTGAGCGAGGGCAGCCAGGACTACGACCTGGTGGGCTACACCAAGGAGCAGATCATCAACGACATCCTCGACCAGTACGAGCGCCACCTGCAGTTCCTGCACTTGGTGCGCTGACGCTCAACTCCCCGCAAAGCCCCGTTCTACGGGGCTTTCTTAAACTTAATTTCATCCGTCAAGACGCTGTTTTGACGCGTAACTGTCATCTGGCCACTGCGTAATTGTGTGAAGCGTTTGACGCTTTCATTTCAGAACAGTGACGGAGACCGGTACCCATGAAGACGTTTTTAAGCCCTGTGGTGGGAGCCGCCATGGCGAGCTTTATGCTGTCCGCCCACGCCGATTTTATCGATGACAGCCACGCCGACGTGACCCTGCTCAACCGCTATCTCAACCAGCAGGGGCGCGACGTGGTGGGCAGCAATGCCAAGGCCCATAGCATTCGGGATTGGGGCCAGGGTTTCGAATTCAACTTCAAGTCCGGCTACACCGAGGGGCCGGTGGGCTTCGGCCTCGATCTGCAGGCGTTCTACGGCCTGAAGCTCGACTCCGGCGGCGACCTCAACGACAAGGATCACCAGGGCCGCTACCCCGGCAGCATGTTCCCACTGGACAATGGCAAGTCCGCCGACCAGTTCGGCGTGCTCAGCCCGACGTTCAAGATGCGCTTTGCCAAGGATGAGTTGCGCGTCGGTACGCTGTACGGCAACAACCCGATACTCGCCAACACCGACGGGCGCCTGTACCAGCAGACCAATACCGGTGTGCAACTGGTGTCCAAGGACCTCAGCGACTTCACCTTCACCGGCGGCGATATCTTCAAGACCAAGATCCGCAACGAAACCGGCGACCAGGGCATGATCACCGCGGGCGGGACCAAAGAGAGCGACCGCTTCCTGTTCGGTGGTGCGGACTACACCGGCATACAGAACACCACTGTCAGCCTGTGGTACTCCAACCTTGAGGATTACTACCAGCAGTTCTTCCTCGGTGCCAAGCGCCATGACGCCTTGTCGGTCGGTGCGATCGATACCGACGTGCGTGTGTTCCGCAGCCTGGGTGTGGGCGGCAACGCCGACGGCGACAAGGACTTTGCCGCAGCGGGCCTGTATGGCGATGGCGTGAGCAAGGGCCGCATCAACCAGTCCACCGTCAGCCTGCTGGAAAGCTACAGCCTGGACGGCCATACCGTCGGCCTGGGCATCCAGAAAAACAGCGGCGACAGCGACTTCCCGTACCTCGACTCCGGCCTAAACAGCGGTGACGCGCGCCAAGGCCCAGGCTCGGGTGCCGACACCCCGGCGCTGACCAACATGCAGCTGAACAAATTCCAGCATGCCGGCGAACGCACCTGGCTGGCGCAGTACAAATATGACTTCGGCAAACTCGGCCTCAACGGCCTGACCTTCTCCGCCGCCTACGCCCACGGCGATGACATCCGCACCGCCCAGGGCACCACCAGCGAATGGGAGCGAAACGTGGCGGTGGCGTATCAAGTGCCGACCGGTACCCTCAAAGGCCTTGGCGTGACCTGGAAAAATGCCCACGCCAGTCCGGACATCACCGGTGCCACCGTGCAGGATGAAAACCGCTTCTATGTCAGCTATGTCGTTCCACTCTGGTAGGAAATTGCTGTAAAACGGAAGGGCAGACTTAAGCGATTCAGCTGGTTAAAAGGCCTGGGAATATCGTTATTCCCAGGCCTTATTTGCCTACGTCCAAGAGAGGATTCGATGACTTACATTGCTGCCGAAAACCGCTATGAATCTATCCCGTATCGCCGCGTAGGCCGCAGTGGACTGGTGCTGCCGGCACTGTCCCTGGGGCTGTGGCACAACTTTGGCGACAGCACGCCGATCGACACCCAGCGCGCCCTGCTGCGCACCGCGTTCGACCTGGGCATCAACCACTTCGACCTGGCCAACAACTACGGCCCACCCTACGGCAGCGCCGAGATCAACTTCGGTCGTTTGCTGCGCGAAGACTTCAAGCACTACCGCGACGAATTGATCATCTCCAGCAAGGCCGGCTGGGACATGTGGCCTGGCCCCTACGGCCAGGGCGGCGGCTCGCGCAAATACGTGCTGGCCAGCCTGGACCAGAGCCTGCAACGCCTGGGCGTCGACTACGTGGATATTTTCTACTCCCACCGTTTTGATGCCGACACGCCCCTGGAAGAAACCGCCAGCGCCCTCGCCACCGCCGTGCAACAGGGCAAGGCGTTGTACATCGGTATCTCGTCTTACTCCGGGGTGAAAACCCGCGAAATCGCCGCGCTGCTCAAAGAGTGGAAAGTCCCGCTGCTGATCCACCAACCGGCCTACAACCTGCTTAACCGCTGGGTGGAAAAAGACCTGCTGGACACCACCGAAGAACTCGGCGCCGGGGTGATTGCCTTCACGCCGCTGGCCCAGGGTTTGCTCACCGACAAGTACCTCAATGGCGTGCCGGCCGACGCACGGGTCAACCGTCCGGGTGGTGGTTCGTTGCAGGCCAAGCACCTGTCTGAAACCAACATCGCCCACGTGCGTGCGTTGAATGAAATCGCCCAGCGCCGTGGCCAAAGCCTGGCGCAATTGGCGCTGGCCTGGACCCTGCGCGATCCACGGGTGACCAGCGCGCTGATCGGCGCCAGCCGGCCGGAGCAGATCATCGAGAACGTCGGCGCGTTGAAGAACTTGAGCTTCAGCGCGGAAGAACTGGCGGAGATCGATCGGTTTGCGCAGGAAGGCGGAATTAACTTGTGGGAAAAGCCATCCAGCGCTGAATAACCTGACACCACTGGGTCAATGTGGGAGGGGTGTAGAACCGTAGACATCGTTTACATCTGAAACCGGGGACATCGTTTACACATTTGAGGCCTGGACGCGGGTCATACCTCGTCCAAGCCTC